>DAIDHC010000071.1 GCA_027452065.1 Bryobacterales bacterium | reverse complement strand
GCCTGTGACGCGTGGCGATCCCGAGTCTCCGTTGCGATGGACATGCAAGAGCGTGCGGCAATTGGCGGCGGAACTCACAAGGAGAGGCCATCCCGTCAGCCACCGAATCGTAGCCGAACTGTTGCATGAGATGGAGTACAGCCTCCAAGCCAACCGCAAGACGCTGGAAGGACCTTCTCATCCGGATCCCAACGCCCAGTTTCACCATATCCACCGCAAGATCCAGAAATTCCAACGTCAACGCCAACCGGTGATCTCCGTAGACACCAGGAAAAAAGAGCTGGTCGGGGACTTCAAGAACAACGGACGGGAACTCCGGCCGAAGGCCGATCCGGAGAAAGTGCGCATTCACGACTTCGTGATTCCAGCGCTTGGCCGTGCCGCTCCCTATGGGATCTACGACGTGACGAAGAACGCGGGATGGGTGAGCGTGGGCGTGGATCACGACACGGCGGCCTTCGCAGCCCAGAGCATTCGACGATGGTGGGAATCCATGGGGGCCGAGGCCTACTCCAACGCACGACGGTTGTTGATCACGGCTGATTCCGGAGGCAGCAACGGCGCTCGGGTGCGGCTCTGGAAAACCGAACTGCAGAAACTGGCGGACGAGACTGGGTTGGAAATCTCGATCTGCCATCTGCCGCCCGGAACGAGCAAATGGAACAAGATTGAACACCGGCTCTTCTCCTTCATCAGCCAGAACTGGCGAGGCAAGCCTCTGATCAGCCATGAAGTCATCGTCAAATTGATCGCGGCGACCACAACCCAGACCGGATTGCGGGTGCGTGCCGAGGTGGATCGCGGCAAATACCCGAAGGGCATCCAGGTGTCCGGCCAGGAGTTCGCCTCACTGCGGATCAAACGCGACAAGTTCCACGGCGAATGGAACTACACCCTGCTCCCACGTAAACATTAACTGTTGCAATTATTTCGTGAAATCCCTAACATGGACCTTCGATGAGCAGGCAGGCACAGCCGGCGGCGGGCGCGCGGTGGAACTCGCAAGTGGAGCTGCGCCATTTCCGTTATTTCGTCGCCGTGGCCGAGGAGCTGCATTTCGGGCGCGCGGCCCGGCGCCTGCACATCGCCCAGCCGCCGCTCAGCCAGCAGATCAAGTGGCTCGAACAGGAGCTGGGCGTTCTGCTGTTTCACCGCACCACGCACCGCGTCACTCTCACCGACGCCGGCCGGGTGCTGTTGAAGGAGGCGCGCCGGGTGCTGGTGGACGTCGAGCGGAGTGTGCGCCTGGCGCGGCAGACGGGCGAGGGGACGGCGGGGCGCATGGTGATCGGCTTCGTTTCGCATTTCGATGGGGGCGTGTTCTCGCTGGTGAAGCCGGCGCTGGCGGAGGAGTTCCCGGACCTGGAGATCCAGTTGACGCCGATGGACACGCTGGACCAGATCGCGGCCATCCGCGCGGCGCGCATCCGCGCCGGAGTGGCGGCCGTGCCGATCGAGGATGAAGACCTGGAGGCCGAGCCGCTGATGCGACCGCCGCTGTTTGTCGCGCTGCGCGAAGGTCACAGGCTGAGCGCGCGGGCGTCTCTGCGGCTTCAGGACCTGGCGGGCGAGCCGTTCATCATGTTCCCCAAGAGCTCGAATCCGTGGATTGTGGAGTTGTTTCACCGCCGCTGCCACGAGGCGGGGTTCGAACCCAAAGTGGCTCAGGAGTCCACCAGCCCGCTGTCGATGGAGGGGTTTGTGGCGGCGGGGGAGGGGATCGGAATCCTGCCGGGGTGGGTGCGGAGCGCGCGGAAGGGCGTGATCTACCGGAGGCTGGAGGCCGAGGAACTGCCGGTGACCGTGGCGCTGATCTATCTGCGGGGGCAGAATTCTCCGGCGCTGCGCAGGTTGCACCGCTTGCTCAAGGAAGTGCTCGAGCGCTCGGCGGCCGAGCAGGCGGAGTGAACTGCGGCGCGGGAATCAGGCGCGGGCCGATGCGACGCCCATCCGGCTGAGGAACTTGGTGTCCAGGCGGCCCGCCAGAAAATCCTCGTTGCGGAGGATTTGCTGGTGGAGGGGGATGGTGGTGTAGATGCCCTCGACGACGAACATGTCCAGGGCGCGGCGCATGCGGGCAATGGCCTCGGAGCGATCCTTGCCGTGGGTGATGAGCTTGGCGACGAGTGAATCGTAATAGGGAGGGATAACGCCGTCCGTATATGCGGCCGTGTCCACGCGGACACCGATGCCGCCGGGAAGGTTCAACCCGGTGATCCGGCCGGGCGACGGGGCGAAGGTGTCCGGATTCTCGGCGTTAATGCGGCACTCGATGGCGTGGCCGTTGAGCTCCACCGGGCGCCGGACGATTTCCTCCAGCCGGTGGCCGGCGGCGATCAGGATCTGCGACTTGACCAGGTCGATGCCGCTGATGGCTTCGCTGACCGGATGTTCCACCTGGATGCGGGCGTTGACCTCGATGAAATAGAGGTCGCCGTTTTCATCCATCAGGAACTCTACCGTCCCGGCATTGCGGTAGCCGATGCGGATCATCGCTTCCTCCAGGCGCTGGCTCATGATGCGGCGGAGGTCGGGCGAAACCGCGGTGGATGGAGCTTCTTCCAGCAATTTCTGATGGCGGCGCTGGATGGAGCACTCGCGCTCGCCGAGCACGGCGGCGTTGCCGTACTCGTCGGCCAGCACCTGGAACTCGATGTGGCGCGGCGCCTCGATGAGCTTCTCCATGTAAAGGTCGGGCGAGGAGAAAGCGGCCTGCGCCTCGGACTGCGCCTGGGCCATAAGATTGGGAAGCTCGGAGGTTTCGCGCACGATGCGCATGCCGCGGCCGCCGCCGCCGGCCGAGGCCTTGAGCATGATGGGGTAGCCGATGCGCTCGGCGGTGTCCAGGGCTTCTTCCGGGCTTTGCAGAATGCCCTCGGAGCCGGGAAGAATCGGCACGCCGGCCTCGCGCATTTCGGCGCGGGCGCGCTGCTTCAGGCCCATGTTGCGCGTGACCGGCGGCGGAGGGCCGATGAACTTGATGCCCGAGGCTTCGCAGACCTCGGCAAAGCCGGCGTTCTCGCTGAGGAAGCCGTAGCCGGGATGGATGGCGTCGACGTTGGTGATCTCGGCGGCGCTGATGACTGCCGGGATGTCGAGGTAGCTGCGCGAGCTTTTGGCGGGCCCGATGCAAATGGCCTCATCGGCGAAGCGCACATGAAGGCTGTGACGGTCCGCCTCGGAGTATACGGCGACGGTGCGAATGCCGAGATCCTTGCAGGCGCAGATGACCCGGAGCGCGATTTCGCCGCGGTTGGCGATCAGAATTTTGTGAAACATCGCGGTTTCGCCGGCTCCTTACCGCGGCCGGATGGCAAACAGCGCCTCGCCGTATTCGACTGGGCGGCCGTTCTCCATCAGCTTGCTGACCACGGTGCCGGCGATTTCGGCTTCGATTTCATTCATCAACTTCATCGACTCGATGATGCAGAGTACGTGGCCGGGCTCGACCGTATCGCCCACTTTGACAAACGGCGGCGAGCCGGGCGACGGGCATTCGTAATAGGTGCCGACAATGGGTGACTTCACCAGGACGGCGTCGGATGGCTGAGCGGAGGAGACCGGGGATGGCGCAGCAGGGACACTGGGCGCCGGCTGAGCCGGAGCAGGGGCGTGGGGAATGACCAGATCCGCCTGCGCGAGCGCGCCACTCCGGATGCGGACGCGGTTCTCGCCCCGCTGTACCTCCAACTCCGAGATTCCGGATTCCTTCACAAGTTGGATGAGTTGCTTGATTTCGTCGTTCGACATGCTAGAGGGATATCAGCTCCTTGGAATTGGGCGTCAGCGGCTCGCGGCCGGCCTCGGTCACCAGCACGGTATCTTCGATGCGCACTCCGCCGACACCTTCGATATAAGCGCCGGGCTCGATGGTGATGACCATGCCGGGGCGGAGTGTCGTGGAGTCCTTGCGGCCGATCCGCGGCGGCTCATGGATTTCGAGCCCCAGCCCGTGGCCGGTGGAATGGACGAAGGCGCGGCCCAGGCCGTGGGCTTCCAGCACCCGGCGCGCGGCGCGGTCGACGCGGGCGGCGGTAACGCCCGGCTTGACGGCGTCGGCGGCGGCAAGTTGGGCTTCGAGCACCGCGGCGTAAATGCCGCGCAGCTTGCGGCCCGGCTCACCGAGCGCGAACACACGGGTCATGTCGCTCATGTAGCCTTCCCGGCAAGCGCCCATATCTATCAATAGTAGTTGATTGGGCTTGAGGGGCTGGGCTCCGGGCTCGGCGTGGGGCAGCGCCGTGCGCGCGCCGGAGGCGACGATGGTTTCAAAAGCGGGTTTTTCGGCGCCGAACTGCCGCTGCTGATACTCCAGCTCCGCGGCCACGTCGGCCTCGCTCATCCGCGGGTGGATTTTCGGCAGCGTGGCATCGAGGGCCTGGGAATTTGTGAGCACGCTGCGGCGGATGGCGGCGATTTCGGCCTCGGACTTGATGATACGAAGCTGCTCGACCAGCGGAGGCAGGGGACGGGCCGAGGCGCCCAGCGGGAGAGCGTCGCCCAGCGCGGCGAAATCGGAGTAGAGCATGCGGGCGGCTTCGAAGCCGGCGCGGCGCCAGCGTCTTGCGGCGATGGCTTTGGCCGCCGCCGCCGCCAGGCTGCCGCGGACGATGCGCACCGTGCAGCCGGTTTGCTGAGAGGCCTGGATGGCGTAGCGGGGATCGGTAAATAACACCGCGCCGCCTTCCCAGACCATCACCAGGCCGTTGCTTCCGGTGAAGCCGGTGAGATACCGGACGTTGGGCGCGGCCGAGACGAGCATCACGTCCACTTTGAACTCGGGCAGACGCTGCCGGATTTGTTCAAGCGCGGGCGCGTTCATGGAATGAGAATCAACTTGCCCGCGGTGGCGCGGCTTTCGAGATCGCGGTGAGCCTGAGCGGCCTCGGAGAGCGGATACGATTTGTCGATGCGCAGCTTGAGGGAGCCTTCGCCGATCCAGCCGAGCACGTCGCCGGCTCGCCAGGCAATCTCCTCCCGCGTGGTGGCGTAGTGGGCCAGATTCGGCCGGGTGAGGAAGAGCGAGCCCTTCTGAGCGAGCAGGAGCGGCGGAAAATCGGGCACGGCGCCGCTGGCGTTGCCGAAGCTCACCATCATGCCGCGGGGTTTGAGCGAGTTGAGGCTGCCTTCGAAGGTGGTTTTGCCGACCGAGTCGTAGACAACATCGACTCCGGCGCCGGAGGTGAGGCGGCGCGTTTCGGCGGCGAAATCAGTCTGGCTATACAGGATCACCTCGTCGGCGCCGGCCTCGCGGGCAAGGGCAGCCTTGGCCTCGGTGCCTGCCGTGCCGATGACGCGCGCTCCCAGCCGCTTCGCCATCTGCACCAGCAGCAGTCCGGTGCCGCCGGCGGCGGCGTGGATAAGCGCTGTGTGGCGGGCCGCCAAAGGAAAGGTGGAATGCACCAGATAATGGGCGGTCATGCCCTGAAGCATGGCCGCGGCGGCGGATTCGAAGCTCGTTTGCGGGGGAATTTTGACCAGGCGCCATGCGGCAACTTTGGCGTGCGTGGCATAGGCGCCGGGTTCCATGGCCCAGGCGACTCGATCCCCGGGGGCGAGATCGGTGACCCCCGAGCCGACATGCTCGACAGTGCCCGCTCCTTCGACGCCGAGCGTGAAGGGCAGATCGATTTTATAAAGACCGCCGCGATGGTAGATGTCGATGAAGTTGACCCCGCAGGCGGCCAGACGCACCAGCGCGTCGGCGGGACCGGGGACGGGCATGGGCCGTTCGCCATATTCGAGAACGTCGGCTGAGCCGTGCTTTTGAATGAAGACAGCTTTCATAGGGTTCGCAATTTCCTCCTGAGGTGAACGGCGGCGGCATAGGTAATCAGGTACAGCAGCGTAAAGGGAAACAGCACGACGCGGGCCAGAGTGCGCACGGCGCCGGCGCCGGTGAGCCCCGCGCGGTAGGCGATGAAATGGCGGATAGCGGAGGCGTGGCCGCGATCGAGCCAGAAAAAGTCGGCATTCTCGTTGAGGATGAAAACCTTGGCCGGGATGCGCGCGGCGGCAAGCCATTTCCAGCGGGCCAGAATCGGCTCCGCCGAGCAGATGATGCCGACGATGGTGTAGCCGTTGCGGGCCAGACGGGCGAGAAGGGCGCGGCGGTCGGCCAGCGCCGGAAAGTCGTTGACGTTATACAGCGACCCGGAGCCGGGCCGGAAGGCGGCTGGAGCGCCGGAGTAGCAGGTGAGAAGGTCGGCTTGGATGCCCGGATGGTTCTCGTGGAAATAAGCGAGGATCTTTTCCGAGAGATGGCGGGAGCCGCTCTCGACCAAAAGCAGGCGCGAGAAGGGCGGGATCCGTCGGGAGAAAAACCATCGCATAAGTTGGAAAAGGGAGACACCTCTATTGTTTCATCTTCGGATCATTTCCGAAACCGGTAGCCGGCGTTGGCGTCGCAGCGGTAGAGCCGGTTGTGCCCGCGATCGTCGCGCTCGCGGCAGCGCGCCCAGCTCAGCAGCAGGTCGGGGCCGAGAGGGTAGACGATGGGGGCGCCGTCGAGATCGGCCTCGATACTGGGGCCCTCGGCCGCGGCAGGGAGCGTGAAGTTCATCGCCGAGCCAAAGATTACCGGATAGGATTCGCGTACGGCGTCGTTGACGACATGGCGGACCACTTCGCCCTCGATCACGAAGGTGGTGGTGTCGGACCAGTTCAGAATGGAGACGCTTATGCGGCGGCCGCCGCGGGTGAAGCCGTCCGAGTCGATGGCGGTGAACGGGCACGGGCCGGCGATACAGGAGAGGCGGGTGTTGTGGAATTCATTGCCTTCGCCGGCATCGAGGGAGGCCGAGCCGATGGCGGCCTTCCATCGTCCGTCGGGCGAGCAGGGCCGCTGGCGGCGGCAGGGAACGTTGGCGGTATTGACGACGCGGAAGGTGCGCTCGCCGCTGCCGACGTTGACCGTCGATTCGACCTTGACGGTGTAGCGGATGCGGACGTGGGACAGAACGGCCTCCGGAGCCGAGGAGGCGGAGCGCGCAGGGGAGGGA
Organism: Bryobacterales bacterium; assembly: GCA_027452065.1. Lineage (GTDB taxonomy): Bacteria > Acidobacteriota > Terriglobia > Bryobacterales > Bryobacteraceae > JAJYKC01. The sequence continues at coordinate 48,146 of DAIDHC010000071.1, read as the reverse complement.
ATCGGGTTCATCCGGGCGAGCCACAAGGACCCGTCGGCCGGGCCGGTGAGGCGCAGCGGTTCGAAGCCGGCGTGACGGAAAACGAGCGTGACTGCCTGGCCGGGGCGGAGGCTGGGAAGCAGGAGAATGTGGAAATAACCCGTGGCATCGGACAGGCCGTCGGCGGAGGCGAGTCCGTCTTCAACGGTGATGCGGGCATTGGCGATGGGCGATTGCTGTCTCGGGTCCGCGTCCTGCCGGAGGACGGCCCCCTGGACGGTGGCGGGCGCGCGGCTGCAGGATGAGCCGAGAACCATCTCCGTCAGGATTCCGCAGAACGCCGCCGCGTGTGCCGTCTTCATCTTCGCCATCCAAATTCTACGACGGACAGCGGGCGCCGAGCGGCGAGCACAGGGGCCGGGCACCTTCGCGAGGTGGGATAAGACCGGGTTTCAGCGGAGCGCCCGGCGATGGGCGGCGGCCCGGTGGGGGGAAAGGCGGCGGCGGGGCGGGCATACAATGAAGGCGGTGGGAATCGAGGACGCGATCCGGGATAGGCTCTCGCGGCGGAGTGTATTGCTAGGGTGGGCGGCGGCGAAGGGAGCTGTCGAAGCGCAAGCAAAGGCGCTGAGGATGCCCCGGGTGCAGCCGGCGCCGGCGCTGAGCCGCGAGGACGACGCGTTTCTCGATGAGCTGGAGCGCGCCAATCTGCGCTACTTCCTCGATCAGGCCAGTCCGCTGACGGGCCTGGTGATGGATCGGGCGCGGGCCGCAGAGCCGGATATGCGGATCGTCGCCAGTATCGCCGCCACCGGCTTCGGGCTGACGGCGCTGTGCATCGGCCAGGAGCGGGGATACATCACGCCGGCGGAGGCGCGGGCTCGGGTGTTGACTGCTCTCCGGTTTCTGGCCCGCAAGGTGCCCACGCACCGGGGCTTCTTCTACCACTTCGCCAACATCCACACCGGCGAGCGCATCTGGGACTCCGAGGTTTCCTCGGTGGACACCGCGATTTTGCTGTGTGGGATCCTCACCTGCCGCCAGAGCTTCCCGCCGCATTCCGAGGCCAGCGAGCTGGCCTATGAGATCTTCAGCCGCGTCGACTGGACGTGGCTGTCGGAGGACACCACGCTGCTGCCGCACGGCTGGACGCCGGAGGCGGGGTTTCTTCCCTACCGCTGGGACTATTACAGCGAGCTGATGATGATGTACCTGCTGGGCATCGGCTCGGCAACCCACCAGTTGAAGCCGGAGGCCTGGGATGCGTGGAAGCGGACGACGTTTGAGTACGAGGGGCTGCGCTACATCGGGTCGTTCGCGCCGCTGTTTGTGCACCAATACTCGCAGGCCTGGTTCGACTTCCGGAACAAGCGCGACAAGTATGCCGATTACTTTCGCAACTCGGCCATCGCCACCGACGCGCACCGGCGCTTCTGCCTGGAGCTGGCGCGGCAGTTTCCCGATTACTCGGACGACTTGTGGGGCATCACCGCGTCGGATTCGGCGCGGGGGTATGTAGTCTGGGGCGGGCCGCCCGCGGTCGGGCCGATCGACGGAACCGTGGCGCCGAGCGCGGCGGGCGGGTCGCTGCCGTTTCTGCCCGCCGAAACGCTGCGGGTGCTGAAACACATCCGGGCGAAGTACTCAAACGGGGCGTGGTGCCGCTACGGGTTTGTGAACGCCTTCAATCCGCTGACGGGCTGGTTCGACCCGGACGTGATCGGCATCGACACCGGAATCACGATGCTGATGGCGGAGAACCTGCGCTCGGGCTTCGTCTGGGACACGTTCATGAAAAATCCGGAGGCTCAGCGGGGCTTGCAACTGGCCGGTTTCCGCCCCTATAAGGCGGAGGCGGTGGGCTGAGCGGGTGGGCTCAGACGCCCCAGCAGTAGTCCTCGACGGCGCGCTCGATGCTTTTGTCCTCGGTGGTGAGACGCATCAGCTCCAGGCGGATGGCGTCGAGCAGCGCGAGCCAGCTTGCCTCGATGACGTTGTCGGAAACTCCGACCGTGGCCCAGCTCCGCCGGTGGTCGCTCCATTCGACCAGCACCCGCACCTTCGCGGCCGTGCCCTTCTTTGAGTCCAGCACCCGGACTTTGTAATCGGTGAGGCGGACGTTGGCGATCTGAGGGTAGAGTTTGGAGAGGCACTGGCGGAGGCAGACGTCGAGAGCGTTCATCGGCCCCTTGCCGGTGGCTGTTGCGGTGTGGATCTGGTCCTGCACGCGGAGCGTGACGGTGGCCGTGGTCTCGTTGACCGGGCCGTTGGTGGCGTTGATCATGCGCGTCGCCACGTCGTAGCCGATGACGTCGAACAGATGGGCATTGGGCCGTAACGCCTGGCGCACCAGCAGCTCGAAGGTTCCTTCGGCGGCTTCCAGCTCATAGCCCTGGTACTCCATGTGCTTGATGCTTTCCAGCAGATTGCGGCGCGTGTCGGCGTCCAGACGATCGGCAAGGCCGTGCTCCTTGAGCTTGTACAGGACGTTGCCGCGGCCCGAAAGATCGCTCAGCAGGACGCGCTGGCGGTTGCCCACCGCTTCCGGGGAAATGTGTTCGTAGGTGGAGGAATCCTTGAGGACGGCGCTGACGTGAACGCCGCCTTTGTGGGCGAAGGCGCTGCGGCCGACATAGGGCTGGTCGTTGCGCAGCGGGAGATTGGCCATCTCGGCCAGGAAACGGGCGACATTGCTGAGGTTGGTGAGGTTCTCGCGGCCGATGGTGGTGTGGCCGAGCTTGAGCTCGAGGTTGGCGATGATCGAGCAGAGGTTGGCGTTTCCGCAGCGCTCGCCATAGCCGTTCAGGCAGCCCTGAACGTGGGTGACACCCTGCTCGACGGCGGCCAGAGTGTTGGCCACGGCGACGTCGGAGTCGTTGTGAGTATGGATGCCGAGCGTGCCGTCGAACTTCTGGCGGACGTCGGCGACGATTTCCTGCAGGCGCCCGGTGATGGTTCCGCCGTTGGTGTCGCACAAAACCAGCACGTCGGCGCCGGCGCGGGTGGCGGCTTCCAGCGTGCGCAGAGCGAAGCCGGGATTGGACTGGTAGCCGTCGAAAAAATGCTCGGCGTCGTAGACCACCTCGCGCCCGTGATCCTTGAGGATCTTGACGGTCTCGTAGATGATCGTCTGGTTCTCCTCCTCGCTGATGCCCAGGGCGCGGGCGGTGTGCAGATCCCAGCTCTTACCGAATATGGCGACCACCGGCGTTTCGGCTCCGATCAGCTCGCCAACGTTGGGGTCGTCCTCAATGCGGTGCCGGGCGAAGCGTGTGGAGCCGAACGCGGTCAGCTTGGCGTGCCGCAGCTTGAGTTCGCGGGCACGGAAAAAGAATTCCTTATCCTTCGGATTCGACCCCGGCCAGCCGCCCTCAATGTAGTCGATTCCCAACTCGTCGAGTTTCTGGGCAATAATCAGCTTGTCCTCGACGGAGAAAGAAACGGACTCGCCTTGAGTCCCGTCGCGCAGTGTCGTATCGAAGGTAAAGATTCTCATGATGGACTATTGAGCGGTGGCCGCTTCCTGCTCCTGCGGCACGCCGGCTTCCTTGCGTTTCTTCAGGAACGGCATCATTTCGCGCAGTTCCTTCCCGACGCGTTCGAGCTTCTGATCGCGCTGCGCTTCGCGCATGGCGAGAAACTTCTTCCGGCCGGTCTTGTTCTCCTCGATCCATTCACGGGCGAACTGGCCGGACTGGATTTCGGAGAGGATCTTCTTCATTTCGGCGCGCGTCGCGTCGGTGACGATGCGCGGGCCGCGGGTGTAGTCGCCATACTCGGCGGTATCGGAAATCGAATAGCGCATGTAGTTGAGGCCGCCTTCCTGGATCAGGTCGACGATCAACTTCAGCTCGTGAAGGCACTCGAAATAGGCTATTTCCGGAGCGTAGCCGGCCTCGACCAGGGTTTCGAATCCGGCGCGGATCAACTCGCTGACGCCGCCGCACAGAACCGCCTGCTCCCCGAACAGATCGCTTTCGGTTTCTTCCCGGAAGCTGGTTTCGATGACACCGGCCTTCAGGCAGCCCAGGCCCAGGGCGTAGGCGAGCGCGTTCTCCAGCGCGTGGCCGCTGGCGTCCTGATGGATGGCGACCAGCGCGGGCACGCCCACGCCTTCGGTGAAGAGCTCGCGGACGCGATGGCCCGGCGCCTTCGGGGCGATCATCGAAACATCGACATCCTTCGGCGCGACAATCTGGCCGAAGTGAATGTTGAAGCCGTGGGCGAACATCAGCGTCTTTCCGGCCGTCATCTGGGGCGCGATTTCGTCGCGGTAGAGGTCGCCCTGAATGTGGTCGGCGACCAGGATCATGATCAGGTCGGCAGCCTTCGCCGCCTCGGCGACGCTGAGGACTTTGAGGCCGGCGTTTTCCGCTTTCTGGCGGCTCTTGCTGGCGGCGTGGAGACCGACGACGACGCTGAGGCCGGAATCGCGCAGGTTCAGCGCATGGGCGTGGCCCTGGCTTCCGTAGCCGATGATGGCGATAGTCTTGCCCTTCAGGGCGTCAAGGCTGGCATTCTTTTCGTAGTAACGATTGGGCATCCGGGTTTCCTATAGATAGTGTGGAACAGTGGTGGGTAGTGCTCGGTAGTTCGGAATTACTTGGACTCGACCGGTTCTTCCTCGCGCGCCGGGTTGCCGCCGCCGCGGGGGACAGGCGGCGAGAGCCGTAATTTCTTTGTTTCCAGCGACACGGCGACGGAACCGGAACGGATCACATCAATGTCGCCGTATCCGCGCATGACGTCGATAAACTCGTCCAGCTTTTCCGGGTCGCCCGTGGCTTCGAGCGCGAAGCCTTCGGTCGATTGATCGACCACTCGGGCGCCGAAGATCTCGGCTTCCTTGAGGATCGCCGTACGGTTGGCAAGCGGCGCCTTGATGCGCATGAGAGCCATGTCGCGGCAGACCGCGGGGCTGTCGGTAAGATCCGTCGCCTGAAGGACATTGATGAGTTTGTTCATCTGTTTAATGACCTGGCTGCGGAGATGCGGCTCTACGTCGACGACGATGCTCATCCGGGACAGCTCCGGGTCGAGCGTCCGGGCGACGGTGAGGCTTTCAATGTTGTAAGCCCGGGCGCTGAGCAGGCCGGTGATGCGCATCAGCGATCCGGGTTTGTTTTCGACCAGCAGAGAAATGATCTGGAGCATGGCTAATTTATGCCTCTCATGGTGATACGTCTTACGCGGTGACCGGTTGCGGGGGGCCGAGAACCATTTCGTGAATGGCGGCGCCGGCCGGAACCATGGGGTAGACGTTCTCGAAGGGAGTGACGCGTACGTTCAGGAGATAAGGACCGGGCTCGCGGACCGCCTCTTCCAGCGCCGACGAGAGCTCGGAGGGGCGTTCAACCGTGCGGCCCTTGAAGCCGTAGGCGCCGGCGAGTTTGGTGACGTCCGGGAACGAGCTCAGCTCGACGGCCGACAGGCGGTTGTTGTAGAACAGCTCCTGCCACTGCCGGACCATGCCGAGATAGCCGTTGTTCATGATGATGATTTTCACCGGCAGACTGTGATTGACAATCGTCGCCAGCTCTGGGATGGACATCTGAAAGCCGCCGTCGCCGACGATGGCGAACACCAGTTTGTCGGGGCGGGCAAATTGAGCGCCGATGGCCGCCGGGAGGCCGAAGCCCATCGAACCGAGGCCGCCGGAGTTGAGCCAGAGGCGGGGCTCATCGAAGCGGATGAACTGAGCGGCCCACATCTGATGCTGGCCGACGTCGGAGGCGACGATGGCGCGGCCGCCGGAGAGGCGGTCGATTTCGCGCATCAGGTGCTGAGGTTTGATTTCCTCCTGCGAGATTTCCGGGGTGAGCGGATGTTCCTGCTTCCACTCGCGGACCTGCCGGCCCCAGCTCTGGCGCGAAGATTCGTTTTTGCTTCCCGCTTCCGCCGCCAGTTCCTTCAAGTTCCGGTTGAGCTTCGCCAGCACCTTCTTCACGTCGCCCACGATGGGGAGATCGGCCGCGCGGTTCTTCCCGATTTCAGCCGGATCGATGTCCACGTGGATGACCTTGGCCTTGGGCGCGAAAGCGGACAGGCGGCCGGTGACGCGGTCGTCGAAGCGTGTGCCGAGAGCGATCAGAAGATCGCACTGTGTCATGGCCATGTTGGCGGCGTAGCTGCCGTGCATGCCCGGCATGCTGATGAAGTTGGGATGAGCGGACGGCAAGATACCGAGGCCCATGAGAGTGGTGACGGCGGGGGTGTCGAGGGTTTCGACAAGCTCGCGGAGCTCGGCCGAGGCGTCGGCGGCGACGATGCCTCCACCGGCATAAACCAGCGGTCGCTCGGCGTCCCACATCATCTGGGCGGCGCGGCGGATCTGGCCGGCGTGCCCTTCCACGATTACTTTATATCCGGGCAGGTGGATCGAGGAAACGGGCGAGTAGTGGGCCTGGGCCTGGAAAACGTCCTTGGGGATGTCCACGAGCACCGGGCCCGGCCGGCCGCTGGAGGCGATGTAGAAGGCCTCATGTATAGCCTGAGGTAAGTCAGCTATCGTCTTGACAAGAAAGTTATGTTTCGTGCAGGAACGCGTGATGCCGAAGGTGTCGGCTTCCTGGAAGGCATCGCTACCGATCAGCTTGGTGGATACCTGTCCGGTGAGGGCGACGACGGGGATGGAGTCCATCATGGCGTCGACCAGCCCGGTAACCAGGTTAGTGGCGCCAGGACCCGAGGTGGCGCAGCAGACTCCGACCTTGCCGGTGGAGCGGGCGTAGCCTTCGGCGGCGAAGCAGGCGTTCTGTTCATGCCGCACCAGCACGTGCCGGATGGCATGGTCGTACATCGCGTCGTAAAGCGGCAGCGTGACCCCGCCCGGATAGCCGAAAATGCAGTCCACGTTCTCGCGGAGCAGGCACTCCAGAAGGATCCGCGCCCCACTCATCATAGTTCCGGTTCCACTTGCAGACATGACAGCCAGTTGGTCTCCTCGACGGTATTTCGACAACGAAAAAGGCCGGTGGCAGGGGTAAATCCCCGCCGCCGGCCTTCGGAATTCCTCTCCGAAGCTCCCTCAGGCGGCGCCGGGTACGGCTACCTGAATTGAAATGGGAATTCGCTTCGGAAAATGCGTGCGGACAGAAGAGATGGGCTCGCCCGGTAAGGCGGGAGGCGCCATGACTGCTTCCAGTAAACCGCTCATGAGTTCAGCCTAAACCAAAAGTTTGGCAAATGCAAGAGGCTTTTAATATAAGAAATGCTGATCGATCTATTCACTCTCCTGGGCCGACGCTGGTCTTGTTCGCAGGAGCGCCACCCATCCCTCCTACCCAAACCCGCGCCGTGAGAGGGCAGCTGCCGGTTGGCTTCCTCAGTTGCCAAGCCGTTGCCTGAAAGGAAAATCCCGCTCGGAAAATACTACTTGTAGGCCCACGGCGCGCGGATGTATACTGCCAACCGTGCCGGCCGTTGGAATCCAGCAGTGGATGGGCCGTAGTTGGGGGCGCGGGGGCGCCAAGGCGTTTGCGGTTTTGAGCGCGCCGCTCTGCCTCGGTCAGGGGACTTCGCCGCGGCCCGGCAATATCTTCGCCCCCGCTTCGACGCCCGCCGAAATGATTTACGGCGTGTCGGTGTTTGTCCTGGTCATCACCGGCATCATTTTTCTCGCTGTCTTCGGCCTGCTGGTCTACGCGGCGGTCAAGTATAGGCGCCGGGAGGGCGACGACGCGCGAGAGCCGGCGCAGGTTTACGGCAGCGATCAGCTCGAGTTGGCCTGGACGGTGATACCGGTGATCATCGTTCTCGTTCTCTTCATCGCGTCGGCGCGCGTCATTCACCAGGTTCAGGATGCGGACATGCCGGCGGGAACCGTTCAGGTGACCGTGATTGGCCATCAGTTCTGGTGGGAGTTCCGGTATCCGAAGCTGGGAATCATTACTGCGAATGAGCTGCACGTGCCCTTGAGCGGGACGCAGAACCCGCGCCCGACGCTGCTCAAGCTTCTCTCCGCGGACACCGACCACAGCTTCTGGGTGCCGCGCCTGGCGGGAAAAACGGATCTGATTCCGAATCACCCGAACGAAATGTGGATCGATCCGCGGATCGAAGGCATGTTTCTTGGCCAGTGCGCGCAGTACTGCGGCGTGCAGCACGCCAAGATGCTGTTGCGCGTCTACGTCGATACTCCGGAGAAATTCGACGAGTGGGTGGCGGCTCAGAAGCGGCCGGCCGCGGCGGCCCCGCCCGCCGGCGAATCGGCGGCCGCGGGGCGGCGGCTGTTCGAAACCACGGCGTGCGTTGCTTGCCACCGGGTTGCCGGCACACGCGCCTTCGGACGAGTGGGGCCCGACCTGACACATTTGATGAGCCGCGCTACTCTGGCCTCCGGCGCGGCAGAAAATACGCCGGCCGATCTCCGGCAGTGGATCGAGAAGCCGGATTCCATCAAGCCGGGCTCGTTAATGCCGGCCATGAATCTGAGCGCGAAGGAACTGGATGAGGTAACCGCTTACCTGCTGACGCTGCACTGAAGGCGAGCGGGACAGAAGGGGAGGGAACTGAGCCGTGTCGTCGGAATCGATGCCGATCGCCGGCGCCGGGAACTTGCCGGGCGCGGCGCGGAGGGTGTGGCTTGAGACGCTTCACGAGTGGCTGATCACGGTCGACCACAAGAAGCTCGGCTTGATGTATATCGGCTACGCTCTGTTCTTTCTGGTGGTCGGCGGCATCGAGGCGACGATTATCCGGATCCAGTTGGCGGTTCCCCACGCCCATTTCGTTTCGCCGGAAGTTTTCAACCGCATGTTCACTATGCACGGCACGACGATGATTTTCTTTGTCGCCATGCCGGTGCTGTTCGGCTTCGCCAATTATCTGGTCCCGCTCATGATCGGCGCGCGCGACATGGCGTTTCCCCGGCTGAACGCGTTCAGCTTCTGGATGACCGCCTTCGGAGGGCTGCTGCTCTACTTCAGCTTCCTGGGCGGCGACGGCCTTTACGGAGCCGGCAGCGCGCCCGATGTCGGCTGGTGGGCCTATGCCCCGCTCACTTCGAAAGCCTTTTCGCGCGGCCACAGCACCGATTACTGGACCGTCTCGCTGTTGGCTTCCGGCTTCGGAACCATCGGCACGGCGGTGAATCTTGTCGCCACCATCCTGAGCATGCGCTGCCGGGGAATGACCCTGGGAAAGATGCCTCTGCTGGCCTGGCTGAACCTGGTGATGTCCGGCATGCTGCTGTTCACCATCACGCCGCTCACCGCCGCCCAGATCATGCTCATGGTCGACCGTTATCTGGACGGGCACTTCTTCGACACTCACGCCGGCGGCTCGGCCGCCATCTGGATGCATTTTTTCTGGATCTTCGGCCACCCCGAAGTCTACGTCCTCATCATTCCCTGCTTCGCCTTCGTGTCCGAAATCGTACCTGTGTTCTCCCGCAAGCCCATCTTCGGCTATCCGGTGATGGTGGCGGCGACAGTGGCCATCGGGGGAGTCAGCATGAGCGTCTGGGCGCACCACATGTACACCATCGGCATGACCTCGTATGAGAACGCGTTTTTCGTTCTCACCACGCTCGCCGTGGGCGTCCCCACCGGAATCAAGATCTTCAACTGGCTGGGGACGATGTGGGGCGGCAAGATTCGCTACGCGCCGCCGATGATGTTCTGCCTCGGCTTTCTGTTTCAGTTCCTCATCGCCGGCCTCACCGGTATCATGCTCGGCTCGGCGCCGTTCGATTGGCAACTGGGCAACTCGTACTTCGTCGTCGCCCATTTCCATTACGTCATCGTCGGCGGAATCTTGTTCGCGCTCTTCGCCGCCTTTTACTACTGGTATCCGAAGATGACCGGCCGGATGCTCAACGACACGCTCGGCAAGTGGCATTTCTGGGTGTTCCTGATCGGCTTCCACCTGACTTTCGACTTCATGCACATTCCCGGACTACTCGGCATGCCCCGGCGGATCTACACCTACGAGCCCGGGCGCGGCTGGGCGATCTGGAACATGATCGCCACCATCGGGGTCGCCTTTCAGATTGCCGGCATCCTGATTTTCGTCTTCAACCTGGTCCACTCCTACTTCCGCGGGCGCGTGGCGGGCGACGATCCCTGGGACGCCTGGACGCTCGAGTGGGCGACAAGCTCCCCGCCCGCGGCCTGCAATTTTGCCGTGCTTCCCGAGGTCCGCAGCCGCCGCCCGCTGTGGGATTTGAAGCATCCGGAAGACCCGGACTGGAAATACGAATGACCATTCCGCAGACGCTGCCCTCAAGCCCCTGGACGCTGCCTTCGCGCGGACGCGTCGGCATGTTCTGCTTCATCGCCGCCGAAGCGTCCATCTTCACCATTTTCGTCGTCGCCTACCTTTTCTACCTGGGCAAGAGCGTCAGCGGGCCGACGCCGCGCGAAGTGCTCGAGCTTCCGATATTCAGCTCCGTCTGCCTGCTGTCGAGCAGCCTGACTATCCATCTGGCGGTTGAGTTTCTGCGTAAGGGCAAATCCGGGGCGTTTCGCGCCGCCTGGGGCCTGACGCTGCTGCTGGGCGCGATTTTCCTTGCAGCGACGGGCCTGGAATGGCGGCGGCTCATTGTCGAAAAAGGCCTGACGATTTCGACGAATCTGTTCGGCACAACGTATTATTCGCTCGTCGGCCTGCACGCGTCCCATGTGACCGGCGGGTTGATCGGCCTGGCGGTTGTGATGGTGCTGGCGCTGGCCGGTAAGGTCCGGCCCGAACATTCCGGGCCCGTCGATGTCCTTTCGCTTTACTGGCATTTTGTCGACGCGGTTTGGGTTGTGGTTTTTACGGTAGTTTATGTCATAGGACGGTGACCGGCGGCGCCGCCCCTCGCCGGGCGGAGCGCTGAACGGGAGGCGCAATCGGAATGGATCCGAACGAGACGCGTTTGACGGATGGCGTTCGCTTGCCGGCGCCAACGGCTTGGCCGGTGGTGCTGGCATTCGGTCTGACTCTGGTGTTCGCCGGACTGCTAACCACGGCCGCGGTGAGTCTGCTGGGAGCGGTTTTTTGCCTCGCCGGCTGCGTGGGATGGTTCCGCCAGGTGCTGCCTCACGAGCGGCACGAGATGGTGCCCGCGCCGCCGGTTCCGGCGCCCGCCGTTACCTCGCGCACCGAGGTGGAGCGGATCGAGATCGCGCGCGAAATTCACCGCGCCCGAATACCGATCGAGATTTACCCGGTGGCGGCGGGCCTAAAAGGAGGACTCGCCGGCAGCGTCGCCATGGCGGCGCTGGCCATGCTCTACGGCCTGCTGTCTCGCGGAAGCGTTTGGTATCCGATCAACCTGCTTTCCTCCATCGTCTTCGCCGACGCCCTCCACCTGCCGGAAACCTACCTGACCTCGTTTCATGCCGTGCTGCTGCTGGTGGCGGCGCTGCTGCATCTGGTGACTTCGGTGCTCGTTGGGCTTCTTTACGGCGTCATGCTTCCGATGTTTCCGCGCCGTCCGATTCTGCTCGGGGGCCTCATCGGACCAGTGCTCTGGTCCGGGTTGCTGTACGCTACCCTCGGCTTCATCAATCCTTTGCTGAACCAGCGCATCGACTGGCGGTGGTTCGTCGCCTCGCAAATCGGCTATGGCGTGGTGGCGGGTCTGGTGGTGGTCCGGCAGCAGCGTGTGCGGACGCGGCAGTTCATGCCATTCGCGGTTTTGGCCGGTCTCGAAGTGCCGGGAATTCTCGAGGGAAAAGAAGAGGAACGGAGCGAACCGCAATGAAGCCGGGACGAACCGGCTTCCGGCTGGCGTTGGCGGCCGCGACGTTGTCGGCCGCTGCCTGCGACCATATGCCCGGCCGTCCGGGGCCGGGCTCAGAGGTTTCGCGCCCCGGCGACGTACTCGACTTCGATGTTCTCTATTCCCACAATTGTGCCGGCTGCCACGGCGCTGGCGGGAAGGGGGGCGCCGCCGTGGCGTTGAACGATCCGGTGTATCTTGCTTATGCTCCCGACGAAGCGATCCGCCGCGCCACGGCGAACGGCGTGCCGGGAACGCCGATGCCGCCGTTTGCCGACAGCGCCGGCGGAATGCTTACCGGCAGGCAGATCGATGCCCTTGTAGCCGGAATGCGGCAGCGGTGGGCCAGGCCTGGAGCACTCGCAGGCGAGGCGCCGCCCCCGTACCGGTCCGATGCGGCCGGCGACGCCTCGCGCGGCGATGCTGCCTATCGGGTCTTTTGCGCCTCCTGCCACGGCCCGGACGGCAGCGGTGGCAAGGCGCATTCCATCGTCGATTCGTCTTACCTGGCGCTGGCCAGCGACCAAGGACTCCGGACCACTGTTGTCGTTGGTGTCCCCAGCATTGTCGCGGACGGAAAACCGGCGGCGCCGGACTGGCGCGGCGACGTCCCCGGCCGGCCGATGACCGGCGATGAGGTTTCCGACGTCGTCGCCTGGCTGGCGGCTCACCGGACCCGGCGCCCGGCCGCCTCCGAGGCCGGCGCGTCGAATCCGGCCATGGGAGTTTCCCCATGAGCGAACAATCGCAGCCCTCGCGCCGCGCGGCGCTGGCGCGGATGGGCCTCTGGCTCAACGGCGTCTTCGGCGCTCTGCTCAGCGTGCCGCTGGTCGCCTATCTCCTGTCACCTCTGCGAAGACGCTCCGGCGCCGGCGGCCGCCAGTGGGTGGATTTGGGACCGTCGAGCCAGTTCCCCGAGGGCGAGACGCGGCTGGCGGCGTTCCGCAATCCCTTCGTGCGTCCTTGGGATGGACAGACCGCCGAGATTCCCTGCTGGGTGCGTCACATCGAGCGCGAGACGTTCCAGGTGTTCGCCGTCAACTGCGCGCATCTCGGCTGCCCCGTCCGCTGGTTCGCCGCCTCCGGGCTCTTCCTGTGCCCGTGCCACGGCGGAGTCTATTATGCCGATGGCTCCCGCGCCTCGGGCCCGCCCGAGCGCGGGCTTTTCCAATACGACTACAAGGTCGACAATGGCCGCCTGGTGATTCTCGCCGGTCAGTTGCCGACGCTTTCCACCAGCGCCTCGCTCCGCCGGAGGAAGCCGTGCGAAGGCTGAGGGCGCTGGCCGCCTGGATCGAGTTTCGGCTGAAGATCGGAGGCGACGTCCGCCAGGCCGCTCTCCACCCGATTCCGGCTTCGAGCGCAAGCTGGTGGTACGTCTTCGGCAGCGCGGCGCTGACGGTTTTCGCGCTGCAGTTGGTTACCGGTGTGCTGCTGGCTCTGGTTTACGTGCCCTCGGCGGCGGACGCATGGAACAGCCTCCAGGCCTTGAATCACGACATCACGCTGGGCTGGTTTCTGCGGGCGCTGCACGGCTGGGGCTCCAACTTCATGCTGGCCATCGTGCTCATTCACATGGTCCAGGTTTTTCTGTTCGGCGCCTACAAATATCCCCGGGAGCTGACCTGGATCGCGGGCGTGTTCCTGCTCCTCATGACGCTCGGCATGGCCTTCACCGGGCAGGTGCTGCGCTTCGATCAGGACGCCTATTGGGGCTTGGGTATCGGCGCTTCGATCACCGGGCGCCTGCCGGTTGTCGGAGGCGCGCTGGTGCACCTGCTGCTCGGCGGCCCGATCATCGCCGGCGACACATTGTCCCGCTTCTTCGCGCTCCACGTGTTCGTGATTCCGGCGTTGCTCGTTGGCCTGGTCGGGCTGCATTTGTTGATGGTCCTCAGGCTGGGCATCAGTGAATGGCCGATGCCGGGACGCATTGTCCGGCGCGAGACTTACCTGCGGGAGTACGAGGAACTCACACACGAGGGCCCGCCGTTCTTCCCCGACGCCATGTGGAAGGACCTGGTCTTCGCGGCCTGCGTGCTGGCGGCCGTGGCCCTCTGTGCCGCTGTTTTTGGCCCGTTCGGTCCCTCGGGCCAGCCCGACCCGACGATCATCCAGACAACGCCGCGCCCGGATTATTTTTTCCTCTGGCTCTACGCTCTGCTGTCGCTCCTGCCCCCGCAACTGGAAACACCCGTGCTGCTCATCGCGCCTCCCATCGCCATTCTGCTGCTGCTGGCGCTGCCGCTTGTGGCGGGCGAGGGAGAACGAAGCTGGCGGCGCCGGCCTGTGGCTGTCCTGATGGTGCTCGTGTTGGCGGTGGCTCTGGGCTCGCTTACCCGCATGGCGGGTGTGGCGCCGTGGTCGCCTGAAATGTATGCCTGGAGCGGAGCGCCGGTTCCGGAGGCCGATTTGAAGGGACGCTCGCCGCTCGAACGGCGCGGGGCGCTCGTTCTCCAGGGAAAGCAGTGCCGGAGTTGTCACGCTTTGGGAGGATTGGGCGGGATGCGCGGGCCCGCGCTCGACTCGGTGGCCACCCGCCTGACGACGGGTGAGCTCATTCGCCAGGTCCTGCAGGGCGGCGGCAACATGCCCGCCTACGGCAAGAATCTGAGTCCGGCCGAAACCGCCGCGCTGGTTGCGTTTCTTCAGACACTTCACCCGGAAGGACACGCCGCGGCCGAGGATGCCGCGTCCCCGCAGTAAGCGCCGCATGCATAATGACCCCGCAATGCCGCTGGGGCTCGCCTCCCTCGTGCTGGCCGGCCTCGCGGGCCTTTATTTTCGCGGCTGGCTCGTACTGCGGCGCACGAATCCCATGGAGGCATCGGCGCGGCGTCTGGCGGCGATGGCCACTGGGCTCGCCGTTTTGTGGATTTCGTCGTGCTCTCCGCTGGCCATGCTCGATGAGACGCTGCTGACCGCGCATATGGTCCAGCATCTTCTCATCATGCTGGCCGCGGCGCCGCTTCTGCTGCTGGCTGCGCCGGCTGCCGTTTTTCCGCTCGCCCTGCCGTCCTCGATGCGCGATGCCGCGGCAGGCGTTCACTTCGGCCCGATGGGACGCAAGGCCGGAGCAGTGGTCACTCATCCGGCTTTCTGCTGGCTGGCCGGAACGGCGGCGGTCATGGCGTGGCACGTTCCCGCCATCTTCGCCGCCGCGCGGTCGTCGATGGTCTGGCACTGGTCCGAACACGCCTCGTTCCTGGCCGCCGGACTTCTGTTCTGGTGGCCCGTGATTCTGCCCTGGCCCGCCACGCCCGTTTGGCCGCGCTGGTCCATTCCGCTCTATTTGTTCTTCGCGACGCTTCCCTGCGACGTGCTGTCGGCGTTTCTCGCCTTTTCGGGCCGCGTGATCTACCCGCAGTACCTGTCGGCCGCGAGGCCGTTTGCGCTGAGCGCGCTGCAGGACCAGGAGTGCGCCGGCGCGCTGATGTGGACCGCGGTGACGTTCGCGTATCTGGCGCCCGCGGCGGTGGTCACGGTGCGCCTGCTCTCGCCGCCGGCGGCGCCGGAGGCGCGCTTGCCTTACGCGCGCGCCGTGAGCGGATCCGGCCGCGGCGGCGATTCGGCGCCGAAACCGGAAAACACGCGCAGGTAAACGTTTCGCAGCGCCGTGCGATCGACCAAAAACGTCATCAGCGACGTCAGGACGATGCTGAACATCACGATCGAGTACGTAACGCGCTGGATGGTGTCGCCGCCGGGGAGGTTGTGCTGGAGGGGCACGGAGGCGAGAACGGCCGCGGCGAGGCCCTTCGGGGTCATGACGGCGATGAGAGAGGCGTCGCGGGGAGCGATGGAAGCGCCGAGGGAGAAGCGAGCGGCGGGGAGGCGGAGAAGCATCAGAATGGCCGAAAACAGGAGCCCGAGAAACACCAGAGGAAGGTTGGACAGGCGCATCGAGATGCCGATGTAGATGAAGAAGAAAGCGGCCAGAAGGAAGACGATTTCGGCGACGAATTCACGCTCGATTCGGTTCAGGGTGATGGGCTCGCCGGGCAGAATGCGGCGCAGAAGGCCGATTCTGTGGAACGCCTCGATGTTGCCGAGGGTCGCGCCAAAAGCGAGGGCGGCGATATAGCCGCTGTAGCCGAGAAGCTCGACGCCGCCGAACAGGACAAAGACGAAGGCGGGGGTGGTGAAGATGGAATTTTCCAGGCTTCGTACGCGGCGCAGCAGAGCGGACCAGACGAAGGCCGCGAGCACGCCGAGGACGGCGGCCAGAAGCAGCGTGGAAATGATCTGGCCGACAAGGACGCCGACGCGGATATTGCCGAGTTGGTAGCCCTCGAGGATGGCGAGAGCGACGACGATGCTGAGCACGTCGCTGAGGGCCGACTCCATGAGCAGGACGCTGCGTGCGTGATCGCCCATGTCGAGCTTGCGGGTAAGGGGGACGATGACGGCGGGCGAGGTGGAGCCGACGATGGCGCCGAGCATGATGCTGAGGGGAAGCTGCAGGTGGAGAAGGAAGAAGGCGGCCGAGCTGACGGCGGCCACGGCGAGGACAAAGCTGGTGGCGGTAAGGGTAAGCGAGTCGCGGAAGGAGGCGACCAGGACGTCGAGGTCAAGGTTGACGCCGGCTTCAAACAGGATGATGACCAGCGTGATGGTGGAGAAGAACGGGCCGACGGCGCCGAAGCTTTGAGGGGCGACGAGACCGGCGACGGGGCCGAGCAGAACGCCGATAAACATTAAGAGCAGAACGTCCGGGACGCGGGTGCGGCTGAAGATTCCGGCGAAAAGATGGGCGAGAAAGACCAGGATTCCCACGACGGCGATGCCGGCGGCCATTTGCATAAGTCAGTTCACCTTGTGACCGCGCGCCGGCGATGAGGGTTGCGAGCCGGCCGTACGGGTGCCACTGCAATAGACGATAGCCCGGAAGGGGAGTGGACGCAATACAGTGGGCGGGGGAGGCGGCGCGGGGCAACGGGGGGCTGGAGCAAGCGCAGAAAGTCGTTCACAGCGGATTTCTGTCTCATAACCACCTAATGTGTCAGCGACTTGCGATTTTTCCGGGAACGGCGCGAAAGGGGGTGTCTGCTAGTCTCTCAAGCGGGATGACAGAAGTGAACAAGACCGAAGAAAAGGCGGCGGGAGAAGAGAAGAAGCCGGCACGCTTGCGGTCGGAGACGCAGCGGCGCGTATGGATGCGGCGGCTGCTGACGGAGATCGAGAACCGTCTGGAAAAGGATCCGGGCAAGCCTTCGCTGGCCGACTACATCCGGCTGCTGCAGTTGCAAAGGGAAATGGAAGCGGCGAAACCGCCGAAGGAGATCATCATTCAGTGGGTGGCCGATCCAAAGACTCCCGACGCTACGACATAGTCTACGATCCGTTGCCGTCGCAGAAGCTATTTCACGACTCCGAAGCGAGGTTTAAGGGCTTTTCGGGGCCCGTTGGTTCGGGCAAGAGCCAGGCGCTGTGCCAGGAAGCGATCCGGCTGGCGTATTTGAATCCGGGACGGCTGGGACTGATCGGGGCGCCGACGTATCCGATGCTGCGGGACGCGACGCTGACGGCGTTGACCGAAACGCTGGAGACGAACCGGATTCCGTTTGAGTACAACAAGGCTGAGAACGTGATGGTGTTTCCGGAGATGCGGTCGAAGGTCGTATTCCGGTCGCTGGACGATTTCGAGAAGCTGCGGGGAACCAACCTGGCGTGGTTCGGCGTGGATGAGCTGACCTACACGGCCGAGGAAGCGTGGCTGCGGCTGGAGGGAAGGCTGAGGGATCCGCGGGCCGCGCGATTGTGCGGCTTCGCGGTGTGGACGCCGAAGGGCTTCGACTGGGTGTACCGGAAATTCATCCGGGAGCCGGTGGACGGCTACGAGGTGGTGCAGGCGCGGCCGTTCGAAAACCGGTTTGTGCTGGACAAAATTCCGGACTATTACGAGCGTCTGAAGCGGAGCTACGACGGGAGGTTTTTCGCGCAGGAAGTGCTGGGCGAGTATCTGAACGTGAGCGCGGGGCGGGTGTATGAGTCGTTTGACCGCGAGCGGAACGTGAGGCCGATGGAGCTTGACCGGTCGCGGCCGCTGATGTGGGCGCTGGATTTCAACGTGGACCCGATGTGCTCGGTGGTGGTGCAGAAGGCCGGGAACGAGCTGAGGGTGGTGGACGAGATTGTGCTGCGGCGGGCGAGCACGATCGAGGCATGCGAGGAGTTCCGGTCGCGGTATCCGAGCCATCCGGGGCGGCTGGTAATTTACGGCGACGCCACGGGAGCCAGACAGCAATCGAGCGGCACCAACGATTACCGGATCATCGAAAAGTTTTTCGTGGGCGCCGGATACGCGAAGCCGGATTACCGGGTGCCTCCGTCGAATCCAAGCGTGCGGGACAGAGTGGCATTGATGAACGCCAAGCTGAAGTCGGCGATGGAAGAGAGCGAGTTGTATCTCGACCCGCGCTGCAAGGAAACGATTCGGGATCTGGAGGAAGTGATGTACAAGCCGGACAGCATGGTGATCGACAAGGACAAGGACCCGAAGCGGACGCACCTGTCGGACGCGCTGGGGTACCTGGTGTGGCAGGAGTGCCGCGGAAAAACGCCGTTCGGCGAGCGCGGCGAGAGGCTGATGTAGGCGGAAGAGACGATGACCAACGAACAAACATTGCACGGGGATGCCGAGATCCACCGGGAGCATCCGGATTACAAGGCGCGGCGCGAGACCTGGCGCACCTACGCCGACCTCTACGCCGGCGGTGAGCAGTTGAAGGCGCACGCGGACCGGTACCTGGTGCCGCGGCAGAAGGAACCGCGGGACGTTTACGCCGAGCGTTTGCTGAGGGTGTTTTACGAAAACCACGCCGGCTCGATCGTGGACTGGTACACCTCTACGCTGTTCCGGCGCGAACCGGTGATGAGCTTCCAGGGAGGGTTCGAGACCTCGCGGACCTTCTACTCCGAATTTGTGGAGGACTGCGACAGGAAAGGGACGTCGCTGACGGAATTCTTCCGGGCGCGGTTTCTGGAGGCTCTGGTGTACGGGCGGAGCCACGTGCTGGTGGATTTTCCGAGGGTGGAGAGGAAGCTGGGCACGAGGGCGGAGGAGGACGAGGGCGGAGCTTCGCGCGCATACCTGGTGGGGTATTCGCCCGAGGAGCTGATCAACTGGAGCCTGGACGCGCACGGGAACTACGAGTGGGTGGTGCTGCGGACCTCGCACCTGGCCAAGGAGCGGGTGGAGGAGGCCAAGTGGCAGGAAGTGACGCGGTGGGTGTATTACGACCGGCGGGAGTACCGGGTTTACGAGCGGACGGCGGCGCCGCGGGGATTCGGAATCGAGCGGTTTGAAGAAGACGGCGGGCGGGGCAAGATTGAGCTGAAGGCAGCGGGCACGCACGGGCTGGCGAAGCTGAACACGGTGCCGCTGTTCGAGCTGGCGATGCCCGAAGGGCTGTGGATGATGAACCGGGCCGGGCTGCTTCAGTTGGAGCATTTCAACAAGAGCAACGCGCTGGCCTGGGCGCTGACGATGGGGCTGTTCGCGATGCCGGTGATCTACTCCGAGCGGGAGTGGAACCAGATGGTGGGCGAGAGCTACTACATCCAGCTCGGGCCGCAGGACAAGTTTGGATGGACCGAGCCTCAGGGGACGGTGTACCAGATTGCGCACGACAATCTGGAGCGGCTGCGGGACGAGATTTACCGGGTGTGCTGGCTGATGCAGGCCGGCGGGCCGCTGTCGGGCGGAGGCGCGCAGAGCGGAGTGAGCAAGCAGTGGGACTTCGCGATCACGGAGGAAGTGCTGCGAGCTTACGGGGACGCGGTGAAGGAATCGCTGAAGCGGGTGCTGAAGGCGATCGAGGCGGCACGCGAGGACAACGTGGCGATCAGCGTGACGGGGATGGACGAGTTCCAGATCGGGGACTTCAGCTCGCAGTTGGCCGACGCGCAGAAGCTGCTGTCGCTGGGCATCGGGTCGCCGACGCTGCAAAAGGAGATCTTCAAGACGCTGGCTCTGCAGTATCTGAGCGACGCGCCGCAGGAGACCAAGGACCGGATCGTGCGCGAGATCGAGGGACGCGCCTGAGGGAACGAACAGGAGACGACGAGGTGAACCGATGGAAGAGAACCAGATGAAAGACACGGAAAAAGAGGGCGGGGCGGGGATGGATATTTCGACGATCATCCGCAGCGCCGTCGAGGAATTCGTGCGGGCCGAGCAGCGGAAGGCCGAGCCGGCCTACAAGGTGGAGCTGCTGGAAGAGCGGAAACGGCGCGAGGCGCTGGAACGCCGGCTGAACGAGCTGGTGGAGGAGAACCAGCGGACGCGGGCGGCGGCCGAAGAAGCCGAGCGGAGCACGGCGATCCGGAGCGAGCTGCAGCGGCTGGGCGTGGCAAAAGTGGACCTGGCGTTTCGCGCGGTGAAGGACGAAATTGCGCGGACCGAAGACGGGCGCCTGGTGGCGCGCGGCGGGAACGGAGAGTTGGGAATTAAAGAGTTTCTCACCCAGTTTGTCGCTGAGAACCCGGAGTTACTGCCGGCGCGGATCAGCGGCGGCTCGGGTGTGGGATCGGCGCCGAAACAGGCGCCGGGCGGGGGCGGATTCACGCTGGACCAGATCCGGCCGGGGATGGACCCGGAGGAGATGGAGCGGATCCGCCAGGAAATCTCGCGGGTGGCCTCGCAGACCCTCCGGGGAAAGTGAGCGGCAGGCGCGGGAGGGGCCCGCTAGGCGGGCGAGACAGAAAGAAGGAGAAACAGAGAGAAGCCAATGGGCATAATCACATCAAGTAACGTCGCAACAGCGATCGTGAAGCTGGTGGCGGCCGAGGCGTTGCCGGCGTTGATGGGCAATCTGGTGATGGGGAACCTGGTCAACCGGGACTACGAGCCGGTTCTGGCCAACACGGGCGACACGGTGAACATTCCGATCCCCCCGACGCTGGTAGCCAACAACATCGCCGAAGGCGGCACGGTGCAGCCGCAGAACCCGAACCTGGGCAATGCGCAGATCGTGCTGAACACTCACGTGGAAGCCACGTTCCAGATTCCGGACGTGACCAAGTGTCTGGCGGTGCCGGACCTGTTGAAGTTGTACATGCAGCCGGCCGTTGTTGCGCTGGCGCAGCGGATCGAAGGCGATCTGTTGAACCTGTATCCGCAGTTCACGGCGAACGCGGCTGTGGGCACGGCGGCGACGCCTCCCACGGAAGCGACGATCGACGCGGCGGAAACCACGCTGTTCCAGGCGCAGGTTCCGTCGAGCATGGACAAATACCTGGTGGTGGACTCGAACGCGTACTCGGCTCTTCGCCAGATTCCGCGGTTCAGCGAGTTCTACACCGCCGGGGAAGCCGGCCTTCGGGCCCTGGTGGACGGCACGGTCGGCAAGATGAAGGACTTCTACATCTTCCGTTCGCAGTTTGTGCCGCACACCGGCTCGGGTCCGGTGACCACTCACAACCTGGCGTTCACACGCGACGCGATGGGCCTGGTGGTCCGCCGCCTGCCGAAGCCTCTGCCGGGTACCGGTGCGATTGCCGAGTACGCCGAGCTGGGCAACTTCGGTTTGCGTGTGGTGATGAGCTACCAGCCAAACACGCTGGCCCAGCAGTTCACGGTGGATTGCCTGTATGGCTGCGCGGTTCTCCGCAACAGCTTCGGCGTCCAGGTGACCAGCTAACCGCTTCACCGGAGCGCGGAGCAGTCCGCGGGGTGGGGCTTGTCGTGGGCGCCGGCCGGGGCCGAGTGGCCGGGCCGGCGCCGGAGCGAGAGGGGAGCCGCTGGATGGCGGCTCCCTATTTTTTTCGAGGAGAGCAGCTCATGGACGTACGAATTTATTACCAGAAGCTCCGGCAGAAGGAGCGTGAGATCGAGGCGGCGCACGTACTGATCATCAGCCTGGAGACGCCGGAAGGCGGAAGGGGCGGGCAGGCGACGGAGGTGGGGCGCGAGCTGGCGGCGAGGATGATCGTCGAGGGGCGCGCGCGTCTGGCCACGGAAGCGGAAGTGGCGGCGTATGAGGCCGAGCAGGAGCGCGGGCGGCTGGAGGCGGAAGAAAAGGCGCTGAGCGGGCGGCTGCTGGTGAACCTGGTTCCGCAGATGGTGGAGCCGGCCAGGCCGCGGAAACCGGCCAAGGACTGAGCGAAGGAGAAGGCGATGGCGCTATTCACCGACGGACCGATCAGCCAGGACCAGGACCTGGCCAACTACGAGAACGGAATTTTGAACATTGCGGGCGAGGAGCAGATCGACCTGCAGGGCAAGATCGCCCTGGCGCAAGACGAGATCGGGACGAGGCTGCTGGCGCTGTTGCTGCGGCAGGAGACGCGGAGCCCGTTCACCAATTGGATCGACCCGCAGGACATGCTGCGGCGGCAGATCGGGATGGGCGACGTGGTGGTGACCGATCCGCTGAAGCAGTGGCACGTGCTGCGGACGCTGGCGCTGGTGTACCGGGACGCTTACAACAACCAGCTCAACGACCGGTATCAGAAGAAGTGGCAGGAGTACGCGCAACTGGAGCAGGACGCCAAGGAGATGCTGTATCTGATCGGCGTGGGGCTGGTGGGATATCCGCTGCCCGTGCCGGGGGCGCCGGCGGTGAGCTTTCAGCCGGGCACGGGAGCGGGCGCGCAGTATTTCACGCAGACGACGTGGGTGAACCAGTTGGGGCAGGAGAGCGCGGCGAGCGTGCCGGTGCCGGTGACGACGACGCCGGGGACGCAGATTCTGGTGACGCCGGCGGCGGCGCCGCAGTGGGCCACCGGTTGGAACGTTTATGTGGGCACGGCGCCGGGAGCGAGCACGCTGCAGAACAGTGCGCCGAACGCGACCGGGGCGAGCTGGACGCCGGTGGGCGGCGTGCTGGCCACGACCGGGCGGCTGCCGGGAAGCGGGCAGGTGCCGGATTACTACGTGAGCAACGACCGGGTGCTTCCGCGAGGATGACGGGGAGGATCAGATGGCGCAAGTAGCGAGCGTGGCGACGGGGAAGCTGGCCGGCCTGATGGCGGTCAACAGCGGGCTGCCGGCGGCGGTGGCGGCCGTGTCGGTGAATTCGCAGTTTCTTCTGCCGGCGATCAGCCTGGGGCAGATCATCAGCCAGAACGTGGCGCCGGATATCGCCGAAAAGAGCACGGTGGCGAAGTACCCGTCGGTACACCTGTACTGCGAGAAGGTGCAGAACCTGCTGAAGGAGAAATTCCGGACGTTTTCGGGGCAGGCGCACATGGTGGTGGAGACGAGGGTGTCGCAGGACCGGCTGGACAATCTGGAGACGCAGATGCAGCTCTACGTGGAGGCGGTGACGCAGGTGCTCGACGCCAGCCGCGGCGACTGGGGCGGAGGGATGTTCTATGGCGGCGGCTACGAAGTGAGCTACGGGACGGTAAAGCACGGAGGGCGGAATCTGTTGCAGATCGCCAAAGTCTCCTTCGTGCTGGAAGTGAGCATGTGAGGGCGGAAGGAGAGGCGAATGTCAACGTACATATCATCGAATAACAACCGGTTTTACGCGGCGGTGGAGGCCAGCTACGGCAATGTGGCGGCGGTGACGGCGCAGAATCGAATTCCGGCCGTGAAGCTTACGGCGGCGCAGGCGCTGGAGCGGCCGAAGCGGAAAGACAAGACGGGGACGCGGACGTATCCGGGCGACCCGACGGGGCTGCGGCGGAGCACGGCATTCAGCCTGAGCACGTATATGACGGCGTGGGACAACCAGAGCGTGCCGCCGCCGCACGGTCCGCTGTTCCAGGGCGTGCTGGGCGGAGCGGCGGCGCTGTGGGCCGGCGGCATGGCGACGACGGCGCCGGGCACGACGACGGTGACGTTCACGCAGCCGCACGGCCTCGAGCCGGGCCAGGCAGTGACGATGGGCGGGGAGATGCGCTTCGTGTCGGCTGTTGTCGACAACAACAACGTGATCGTGAACGCGCCGTTCTCGAATCCGATGGGCGGTGACGTGAACGCGGGACCGACGACCACGTACCAGCCGGCGAGCGTGCTGCCGAGCGTTTCGGTGTACGACTACTGGGATCCGAGCACTGCGGTTCAGCGGCTTCTGGCCGGGGCGGCGGTGAACAAGATGAACATCAAGGTGAACGGCGACTACCACGAATTCCAGTTCGTGGGCCAGGCGGCGGACCTGCTGGACAGCTCGAGCTTCATCACGTCGGAAGGCGGGCTGACGCAGTTTCCGGCCGAGCCAACGGTGGGGGCGTTCGACTACACGATCATCCCGGGGCACCTGGGAGAGGTGTGGCTGGGAGCGGTGCCGAACCAGTTTCTGACGCTGACGGCGGCAGAGATTTCGATGGACAACGGCGTGAACCTGCGGGCGACCGAGTTCGGCTCGATGCTGCCTCGGGCGATTGCGCCGGGCGAGCGGACGGTGACGATGAAGCTGAGCCTGTACCAGATGGACGACGCGGCGACGCAGGCGCTGTACCAGGCGGCGAGGCAGCGTTCGCCGATGCCGGCGATGGTGCAGTTAGGCAACCAGCAAGGGCAGATGTTCGGGATCTATCTGCAGAGCGTGATTCCTGAGGTGCCGGAGTACGACGACAGCCACGTGCGGCTGCAGTGGAAGTTCGCCGACAGCAGAGCGCAGGGGACCAACAACGATGAAGTGTTTGTGGCGTTCGGGTGAGCCGATGAATTACGAGAGCGAGCTGAGGCGGGAATCGGCGGCGATGCCGGGCGTGCGGTACACGATCCGGCGGGTGTCGTTCGGGCGGCGGGCGGAACTGGTGAGGCAGGCGCGGGAGATCACGGGCCGGATGGAGTTTCTGGAAGCGGCGCCGGACAAGCGGGATGTGGTCGAGAAGATGGACGCGAACCTGCTGGCCAACGAACTGGAGCAGCTCTACCTGAGGTGGGGGCTGGCGAAGATCGAAGGGCTGCGGATCGACGGCGAGGAGGCGACGGTGGAGTCGCTGATCGAGCGCGGGCCGGAGGGGCTGGCGCGGGAGATCGCGGCGGCGGTGAGAGGGCAGCTCGGGCTTTCGGAAGAAGAACGAAAAAACTGATCGTCGCCTTCCATTTTCAACTGGCCGGCCCAGACCGGTGGAGGTGCGACGACTGCCGGAGAGCAGGTCTGGAGAAGCAGCGGCGGTGCGGGTGGCTGCCGGAGGCGGAGCGGGGCCAAGCGAAAGTGGTGTGGGCGCGGAAGCGCGTGGCTACCGACGAATGCCCGCGGACGGCGATTACGGCCGAGAGCCTGCGGTTGATGGAGACGTATCAAGCCTGGAAGACGCTGGGTGGCGGCGACACGAGGCGGCTGCCGGCGCGGGAAGTGGACGCGCTGATCACGCTCGAGGCGGAAATGAGAGCGGAGAGAAACGATGAGCAGCAATAACCAGAAATCGCTGAACAGCGAGCTGTCGTCGCTGTTGAAGAACTCGACGACAAGGAACGACTACCTGGCCGAGCTGGGCCATTTTTCGAGCGGCGGAAGCAGTTCGAGCGCGTCGCGCCTTCCCGGCTCGCAGCTCTACAACAGCCTGGTGGATCCGTTGACCAACCCGGTTGTCGCCGGAGCGGGGAACGTGGTGGATGGCCAGACGACGGGAAGCCAGGTGAACCAGATCACCTACTCCAACGAAGTGCTGAACGGGTTGATGCAGCAGACGATGATGGGCAGCGGAGGCGGGAGCTCGTTTCTGGGGTCGCTGGGCGGGATTTTCGGAGGCCTGTTCGGTGGCGGAGGGCTGGGCGGGGGCTTGCTGGGAGGGTTTGGACTGACGTCGCTGATCGGGGGGATTGCGGGGCTATTTGGCGGAGGAGGCAGCAGTGCGCCGCCGATGCTGACGCCGTTTCAATAGCCGGCATCGGTGCAGTTCCAGGGAGGGATTGACGGGCCGGGCGGCGGCAGGCTGACGGCGGCCGATTACGGACAGAACGGGATGCCGCGGGCGGTGGGCGGCGGACAGCAGCCGAACGCGGCGGCGCCGCAGGTGACAGTGCAGGTGAACGCGATGGACAGCCAGTCGTTCCTGAACCGGAGCGACGATATTGCGGCGGCGGTGAGGCAGGCGCTGTTGAGCTCGAACTCGCTGCACGATGCGATTCAAGGGATCTAGAGGCAGAGACGGATGAACAGCTTTCCCACATTAAAGACCGGAGCGGTGGCGCAATACCCGGCGCAGCGGACGCTGAATTTCTCCACGCAGATATTGCGTTTTGTCGACGGCAGCGAGCAGAGGTTCGCCGACTTCGGGACGCCGCTGCACCAGTGGACGATCCAGCTCAGCCGGTTGGACGAGCAGGAGATGCACGCGCTGCAGGAGTTCTGCCGGGAGATGGCGGGGCAGGCGGGAACATTTTCATTTACCGATCCCTGGGACGGGACGGTGTATCCAAGCTGCAGCCTCGGCCGCGACGAGTTCAACGAGACGTTCGTGAGGGAACTGCAGGGCGCGGCGGTGCTGGTGGTGAGGGAGAACCGGAGCTGAGATGCTTTACTTTCCTCAACTGCTGACCGGGGCGACGGGCCAGTATCCGATGGTGCGGAAAGAGTATCACCGGACGATCGTGGACACGATGCCGGACGGGACGACGATCCGGTCGAGCGACATCGGGGCGGACTGGGTGGGGTGGTCGTTGAGCTTCGATCATTTGACGTGGCAGGAGTGGACGGCGATCGAAGCTCTGTATACGGCGGCGCAGGGGCAGGTGAATCCGTTCACGTTTCTCGATCCGACCGACAACCTGCTGGCATGGAGCGGGGACCTGACGAACACCGTTTGGACGAAAGATCCGCTGTTGACAGTGGCGGCGGGGATGAGCGATCCGACAGGCGGGACGGGGGCATTTCAGTTGACCAACGGGGGACAGGCGGGGCAGGGAATCGGGCAAACGATTCCTGCGCCGAGCGGGCTGGTGTATTGCTTCAGCGCATACGTGAGCGCTGCCGCGCCCATGGCGGGGACACTGACGGCGACGGATGGGACGAACACGGCGAGCGCGGCGTTCACGGCCGGCAAGGCATGGACGAGAGTGTCGCTGAGGAGCCAACTGGCGAGCAACAACAGCTCGATCACGTTCGGGCTGGAGCTGCCGCCGGGAGCGCAGGTGAACGTGTACGGGATACAGGCGGAGGCGCAGCCGGCGCCGAGTCTCTACAAAGCGACGACGGTGCGGGGCGGCGTATATCCGGAGAGCCGCTTCGCGCAGGACACGCTCGCGCTGGTGACCACGGGCGTGAACCAGAACTCGGCGGTGATCCAAATCTTCAGCACGATTCCGGATTAGAAGAGGCTGAGAAAACATGGCTACGATCGATACCCTGAAGGCACTGCCGACGCCGGGCACGCCGATATTCCTGTTCGACATCACGCTCACCACCGGCGCGGTAGAGAACTACAGCACGCACGCGGTGACGTTCAACGGCGTCAGCTACGAGGCGCGGGTAATCCAACACAACCTGTTCGACCTGAGGATGTCGGCCGACCAGGGCATCGACAGCCTGGCGAAGGTTTCGATCACGCTGGCGAACGCCGATTCGGTGTGTTCTGAAATTGAACGGAACTTCGGCTGGAAGGGCGCGCAGGTGTCGGTTCAGTTTCTGTTCTTCGACCTGGCGGCGGGCACGCCGCTATCGGAGAGCGCGGTGGTGTTCACCGGGATGGCGAATCCGCCGGAGGAGTCGACCGAGTCGAGCTTTCGAGTGAGCTTTGTGAACAGGCTGAACCTGCAGCGGGTTTATCTACCGGAGGTGCGCATCCAGCGGAGGTGCCCGTGGCAGTTTCCCTCGAACGCGGCGCAGCGGCAGGAGGCGTTGAACGGAGGGAGCGAAGGCCGCTACGACATGTTCTACCGCTGCGGCTATTCGGCCGACGTCAGCGGGGGCGTGGGGAACCTGAACAGCGGCGCGGCTTATACGAGCTGCGACTACTCCAGAACCTCGTGCCAGCAGAGGGGCATGTTCTCGACGGACGCGCAGGGCAACACCACGTCGCGGTTCGGAGGGTTGGAGTTTGTACCGTCACTGGTGCAGGTGAGGAGTTACGGCGAGAGCCAGCGGCAGCTTTCAGCGGTGATCGACAACGAGGCGCGCTACAACGACTACGTTCCGTTGATTTACGGGACGGGGTGGTTCGCGCCGCCGATCGTATTCTCGCGCAACGACGGTAACCTGACGCGGATGGAAGTGCTGCTGGGGATGGGGCAGATCACCGGCGTGCTGATGGTGATCGTCAACGACATCGCGATTCCGGCCGGGAATACGGGCGGGAACGTGACGGCGACGGGGTGGTACAACCTGGTGACGGCGGGGACGCGGGACGGCTCGTTCGACCTGAACTTCACGGACTCGGCGGGGAATCCGCTGGGCGACCCATACGGCAGCATGGCGTATCTGAGCGTGGTGGTGCCGAACCGGATCAGCGACGGCTACACGCTGCCGCAGATCCAGGTGTTGGTGCAGGGGATGGCGCTGGACCGGTACACGGCGGCGGGAACATATCAGGACACGGCGTTCACCAACAATCCATCGTGGGTGATTCTGGACGTGCTGCAGCGGAGCGGGTGGGGTCTGGACGAGATGGACCTGACGAGCTTCGCGGCGGCGGCGGCGGTGTGCGATACGCCGGTGCAGGCGGTGGATCTGAACGGCAATCCGACGATGGTGCCGCAGTTCCAGTGCAATCTGATTCTGAACTCGCGGAGGCCGGCGGCGGACGTGGTGCGCGGCATCCGGAACGCTTCGTCGTTGTACCTGATGCTGAGCCAGGGCGGGCTGCTGCAGTTGAAGGCGGAGGGGCCGATTGCGCAGCAGCAGCCGGCGCAGTTGCCGTCCAGCAATAGCACCGAGCCGTTGAACGGCGGGTGGCCGGCGTATGAGTTCGGCGATACGCAGTTTTCGGGCATTTTGAGGCGGAGCACGGGCGAGTCGACCTTGCGGGTGTACTCGCGGAGCATCGCGGATTCGCCGAACCAGATGAGCGTCGAGTTCCAGGACGAGTTCAACGAATATCAACAGGACAGCATTTCGCTGGTGGACATCGACGATGTGCAGCTCAGCGGACAGCCGGTGACGACGACGCTGACGGCGCTGGGGCTGCCGAATTTCAACCAGGCAGCGCGGGCGATCACGCTGCAATTGAACAAATCGGTGCAGGGGAACACGTACGTGGAGTTTCAGACCAGCGTGCGGGCGGTGGGGCTGAATCCGGGCGACCTGATCACGCTGACGTATGCGCGGGAGGGCTGGGACCGGCAGTTGTTCCGGATCACGAGGATCGCGCCGGGAGCGAACTACCGGACGGCGCTGATCACGGCGCAGATTCACGATGACGCCTGGTACGGGCCGGGAGCGCTGCTGGGCGCGGCGGGAACGGGGCGGCAGGCGGGGGCGGTGACGGGGCTGCCGCGACCGCTGGCGGGGGCGACGGTGGACGCAAGCGGGCGGCCGCAGTTTTCGGTGGTGGAGACCGATATCCAAAGCGCGGACGGGAGCTACACGGTGAGCCTGGCTGTTGGATTCACGGCGCCGCCCAAGCCGCTGGCTTCGGGGGCGAACATTCCATTGGTCGGGCTGAACCCGCAGATCTCACTCACCGGCGGGACGCTGGGCGGTGCGCAGACGCTGTATTACGCGCTGAGCGCGGTGGACGGGAGCGGGAACGAGACGCCGCTGTCGTTTGTGGTGACGGCCAACATACCGGGTGGGACGCAGACGAACACGGTGACGCTGCAGAGCTTGAGCTTCTCGGCCTCGACGGCGAGCTTCAACGTGTACCGGGGCACGACACCGCAGCAGCTTTACCGGATTGCGAGCCAGCAGCCGACGGCGGCGCAGTACACCGACAACGGCGCGGCGGCGACGACGACACCGCCGCCGGACGCCAACTTCGATCACGCGAATTTCTACTGGCGCTGGGAACTGGTGCCGGAGACACCGGTGAACATCGAGTCGGCGAACACGGTGGGGAACAGCCAGCTTCAGATGGTGGTGAACGAATACCAGGGGATGATGGCGCGGATCAGCGCCGGGACGGGGCAGGGGCAGGAGCTGCCGATCGCATCGAACACGGCGACGACGTTGACACTGGCGCAGAACTGGACGGTGGCGCCGGATTCGACGAGCACGTTTACGGTGGTGGAGGCGGGCTGGCAGTTCGGGACGACAGGCAGCGCGAGTCCGGTGTCGTTCACGGTGCCGGACCGGCCGGGAATGACGGTGGAGATTTCGGGGCGGGCGGCGAACGTGAAGAACGAGGAGACTGACCCGGCGCTGTCGCCGATTACGCCGTGGCAGATCGGCGGGGTGACGGTGACGCCGGTGGACGCCGACGTTCCGCCGCAGCCGAGTTTCGGCCTGTCGCCGACCGGCGAGGGAGTGGTGCAGGTGCAGGCCGTTGGATTCGGCACGCTAATCAATACGCGGACGGTGACGGCGGGAACGTTGACGCTGGGTTATTGGGACGAGCTGAACGGGCCGACGACGGTGAGCCTGGCGGCGGCGGTGGCGGCGACGGACACGGCGGTGGTGTCGAACATACCGCCGGGGGTGGTGGCCGGGGGGCTGCTGCAGATCGAGGCCGAGGTGATGCTGGTGAGCGCGGTGTCGACGGACGGGTTGACCTGCACGGTGACACGCGGAGTCTACGGTACGACGGCGGCGAGCCATGCGGCGGGCGTGGGCGTTTGGGCGCTGTTGAAGAAGACGTTCATTCTGCCGTTTTTTCCGGACTTCTTCGGCAGCCTGGAGAGCGGCAGCTACAGCTTTCCGGTGACATTCGCC
This sequence comes from Bryobacterales bacterium, assembly GCA_027452065.1. Lineage (GTDB taxonomy): Bacteria > Acidobacteriota > Terriglobia > Bryobacterales > Bryobacteraceae > JAJYKC01. Next base: position 17,750 of record DAIDHC010000071.1, on the reverse strand, counting down.
GATAAACGAATCGTCACCGCCGACCTGTTCATGACCAACGCGCGGGGCAACAGCGAGCTGGCGCTGGAGGCGTTCACGGGGACATCGGACTACGGGATTCGAACGCTGTCGGGCGGGCAGCTTACGCTGCAGATCGAGGGGCCGCTGGCGATCCAGACCAATGCCGCGCCAGTGCTGGTGATGGACAGCCCGCATTCGGTGCGGGACATTTTCGCGATGGTGAAGCAGGCGCCGACGGGATCGGCGGTGGAGCTGGAGGTGACGCAGAACGGGACTTCGTATTGCTCGCTCACGATCCCGGTGGGAGCGACGATGTCGAACGTGGTGGATGGAGCGGGGCTGGCGCCGCTGGGCGACCAGGCGCAGATCGGGCTGAACATTGTCTCAGTGACGCAGACCGCAAACACGGCGCCGGGCAGCGACCTGACGGTGACCATCCGGCTTTGAGGAGCGCATGGCGGACACACTTCAGAAACTCAGACCGGACCGGGATCTCCAGTGTTACTTCTTCGAACCCTCGGCCATCGCGGCGCTGAGCGGGAGCTCGCCGAACGGGTTCACGGTTTCCGGTACCTGGCGGCAGCAGTTTGACTGGGCGGTTGTGGAGTGGAACCGCGACAACACCTTCGAGCACCCTTTATTCCGCAACCTGCCCGACGGCGATTTGAGCGGCTTGACGCTGAGCTACCAGGAGACGCGGACGAATTGCATTCCGCTCGACTCGGATCTTTATCCGACGGTCGATTGGCCATATCTGCGCATATGGGCGGATCCGGGGACGGGCGAGCAGGTGTACCGGGTGCCGCTGGCGAACTATGCCACGCCCGCCGCGGGCTCCTACACTCCGGCGACGGCGACATTGACGCTGGGCGGGACACCCACGAGCGGCGACTACATCGGCGTGGCGTTTCTGAGCGAGCAGTACAACTACCAGTTGCTGGGCGCGGACACGATCGACACGGCGGTGCAGAACCTGGCGGGCGCGGTGAACGCGTTTTCGCCGACCATGTTGGCAACGGCCAGCGGAGCGTCGATCACGCTGACGTACGTGGGGACGAAAACGGGATCGAGCACGACCGGGGCGAGCGGGAACCGGCTGGGCGTTTACGGGTTCGTCGCCGGGGCGGGCACCGAGCAGTGGCAGCAGGTTTCGGCGCAGTTAAGCGGCGGCACGTCGCCGACCGAGTGGACCGTGACGCTGCCGCTCGGGAGCCTGGCGGAGGTGCCGGCGGCGGCGATGGCGAAGGTGCGGAAAATGCGCTGGACCTACGCCGCGGACCTGCAGGCCGGAGAGTTTGCACGGAGCGAGTTTTCGGTAGTGGTGACGGGGTGGACGGTGAGCGGGACGGGGTTGAACTATTCGGTGGCGGGGCCGGGGAGCGTACGGATCGAGGACAACGCGCCGGGCGTGGTTTATACGCCGAATCCGGCTCCGCCGGGGAGCTGGACACAGAGCGTAGGAAATTTTTCGGGCTCGACGATTCACTGCACTACTGAACCGGGCGACACGGTGACGATCGGCTACACGTCGGCGCAGACGCACAGCCTGTACCTGGGTACGCGGATCACATTCAACAGCGGGACGATCTCGGTGGCGATCGACAGCCAGGCGCCGGTGACGGTGGATCTGCTTTATTCGGGAGAAGACGTGCTGGTGAGGCTTCCACTGGGCTCGATGGGCGCGGGGACGCACCAAGTGGCGATCACATACACAGGGCCGGCGGGAAGTTATTTTTACTTTGACTTTCTCGAGATCGCGATCCCTTCCGAGACGCTGCCGCTGCTGCCGGCGAACCCGCGGATGACGCTGGCAACGGACTGGGACACGGAGCACTCGCTGGCGCTGGCGCCGGAGCGGACGGCGTGGATGATCGATTCGCTTGGGTTTCAGGGCCGGGCGAACCACTACACGGGAGCGCTGTGGTTTTACGAGCTGACGGCGCCGGGGAACAGCTACGCGTCGGCGACGGTGACGTTCAGCGGGACGCCGGAGTTCGGGGCCACGACCGAGGTGATACTGGACCAGACGACGATCGCGCACCAGAACGTGATCGGCGACACGGCGGAGACGGTGGCGCTGGCATTTGAGTTTCTGATCAATTACAACTCGACGGGGGTTTGGGCGCAGGCGTCGGGAAACGTGTTGACGATCACGGCGCGGGCGATGGGCACGGCGGGGAACGCGATTACGCTCGCCTCGGCGGGAGGTACGGCGAACTTCACGGTGACGGCTTCGGCGGCGTCGTTATCGGGCGGCGCGGATGGGGCGTGGCTGACCGACCTGACGGCGGCGCCCCGTCTCAACCGGGCGGCGCGGGACTGGACGACGGCATATTTTAGAGCGCTGAAAGGTTACGGCATCGACGCAGCGGCGGCGTTCAGCACGGAGTTAGGCAACGGCGATCCGTCGTTGGCCGCGGGTATTGCGCAGAGGTACCTCAGCGGGGATCCGGTGTTGGTGAACACGCCGGCGCTGCAGACGAATTTTTCGCCGGCAAGCCTGGCCTACTGGCAGCAGGTATATGCCGACATGGCGGCGATCGAAACCGCGGCCGGGCTGGTGCCGTATCTGCAGTTCGGCGAAGTGCAATGGTGGTATTTTCCGGAGGTGGACGCGAAGAATAACCCGGTAGGGATGACGTTCTACGATCCGTACACGACGGCGACGTTCCAGGCGCAGTACGGCAAGCCGATGGCATCGATACTGTCCAACACAGTCGACCCGGCGACGGTGCCGGACGAGGCGGCGTTCCTGCCGGGGCTGATCGGCGCGCACACGGCGGCCATCCGCGCCTTTGTGCGGCAGACGTATCCCAACTGCCGATTCGAGGTGCTGTATCCGCCGGACGTAAACAACTTCGCATTGACGCAGGTGGTGAATTATCCGGCGGGCGACTGGACGCCGGCGAACCTGACGTGCCTGAAGACGGAGAACTTCGGTTTCACGGCGGCGAGGAACCTGGACCTGGCGCGCGGGGCGATCGAACAAGGGTATGCGGCGGCGTTTCCGCCGGGGCAGCGGAGCCACCTGGTGGGAATCAGCGACGCTTCGACGCCGTGGTTGAAGGAGGCGGTGATTGCCGCGGGGGACGCACTCGAGTCGGTGGTGCTGTTTGCGCTGGATCAGTTCTGCCTGGTGGGATATGCGGCGCCGTTGTCGATGGGGAGCAGGAGGGCGGTGCAGCAGGGATAGGGGGGACGCCGCGGCGGAAGGGAGCGAAGCGGTCAGGAGGATGGGGGATGAGCGCTCAGAATCTCATCCAGGCTCAGGCCGAGCCCATCGGCGACACGTTTGCCGTAAGCGGGATCGGCCATGTAGAAGTGCACAATCTGTTTCTTCTGAATTCGCTCGGGAACCGGCATCAAGCTGGCGACGAGGTTGTCGATGAGGCGGGCGCGGTCGCCGGACGTCATGACGCGGAACAGGTTGCCAGGCTGGGTGTAGTCGTCGTTATCGTGGCGAGGGTTGTAGCGATCGCCGCTGGAATCGCCGATGCCGGGGATCAGATGCGACGGGTCGAAGGCGGTCTGCTCGACTTCTGCGTCGCCAGCAGGGTTCCGGTTCAGCTCCAGGATGCCGACTTCGTGCGGCAGGAAGCGGCCCTGGGGCCAGACTTTGGTGGGGTCAAAGGGATTGTATTCGAACTTTTCCGCTTCCGCTTCAGTCATCACCTGAACGCAGACGCGCCACTGGGGGAAGCTGCCGTTTTCGATGGCTTCGAACAGATCGCGCCGGGCTTGGCCGGGGTCCTTGACGAGATTGGCGGCGCCGATTTCGCTTTGGAAGTTGCGGATGCGCTGGAGGGTCTTGAAGTGGAGCTTGCACCACACCCGCTCCTCGTTGGCATTGACGAGAGTGTAAGTGTGGAGGGAGTAGCCGTTCATGTGGCGATAGCCGAGGGCGGCGCCGCGGTCGCTGAACAGGATGGTGAGCAGGTGGAGGGACTCGGGTGAGCGCGACCAGAAGTCCCACATCGTGGGAGGGGACTCGAGGCCGGTTTGGGCGGCGCGCTCGCGGGCCTGGATGAAGTCATCCAGCGTTTGCGGATCGCGGGTGAAGAGGACGGGGGCACTACTGCCTACGATGTCCCAGTTGCCGTCTTCGGTGAAAAACTTGCAGGCGAAGCCGCGCGGGTGGCGCTCATTGCCGGCCGAGCCGTCGCCGCCGCAGGCAGAGGAGAAGCGGACGAAGCACGCCGTCTTCCTGCCGATTTCGGAAAAGACTTTGGCCTTGGACCAGCGGCTGATGTCGTGGGTGACGGTAAAGGAGCCGTAGGCGCCGGAAGCCATGGCGGGGACAACGCGTTCCGGGACGAGATCGCGGTTGAAGTGCGCCAGGTTCTCCATGAGGAAATTATCACGCACGAGAATACGGCCGCGCGCGCAGGCGGTGAGGAAGCTCCAGTGGCCGGCCACAGGGGCGTCTGCGACCGTGGGCTTCGTTCGACGTTTCCTCCATGCCGTGTCCGCCCAGGCACGGGAATGGAACGGTTGTTATCAGGGCCGGGCGCCGGCGATTTCGCCGCTGTGAAATTCGCTGGTGGCGACGGCGCGCTGAAAGCCTTCGTTGGCAAGCGAGATACTCATGTTCCGGGCGTAGAAAAATACGGCCCGGACGTGAAATTCGCCGCCGTAGCTGACCGGGAACCAGACACCTCCGGAGAACTTCTGATACGAGACGCTGAAGCCCAGGCCCTCGACGTTGGTGCCGAGCAGCACCTTGACCATCATGGGAATCTTGAACGCCAGCTTTGTGGCAACCCAGATCGGTTGGTAATCGGTGGCGTCGATCAGAGCGGTTCCCTTCCAGGCGGCCTCGTCCTCGCCGTTCTTTTTCGGCTCGAATGAAATCCGGTAGGCGGGCTTGCCGCGGTAGTCCTCGGTGTCATCGAGATGAAAAGCGTAGCGTTGCTGTTCGAAGGTGGTGAGCGGAAACAGATCCTTGGAGATGCCGTCGCGGGAATCCTCGTCGCCGGCGGTGTCGCCGGCGAGGCCATCCACGACGGCGCCGTCGATATCGATGCCCTTGTATTCGTAGCCCGGCTTGTCGTAGGAGACGAGCTTTCCCTTGTGGGCGTAGCGGCCCTCAAAATGAGTGAGCTTGCGTTGGGAGCCGGAGGGCGTGGGCGTCACGCTGTACTCGCGGTGCTCCTCGCGGGTGAGCTTGCCGTTGGGACGGTGAAGGCGGACGAGAAGCTTCTGATGGTAGATGAAAGCCGCACGGGCTTCGAGCGCCTGATCCTGATGGCAGCCGACGCGGAGCATGATCTCGGCGGGATCAGTGGTGGCGCCGGAGCCGGCGCAACCGGCGAGCCAGACGGGAATCAACAGCGGAATCATATCCGGAATTACGCTGAAGTTCCGCCGGAGAGTGCGGAAATCGGCGGATTAGGGTTCCAGTTCGAGAGATTCGACGCCGATGACCCCGTCCTTGGCGGTACCGGTGACCTTGGCCTTGAGATCCTTATCCTTCTTACTGGCTTTCAATGCGGCGAGAGCGCGGGCGTTTCCGGTCTCGTCGAGCTTGTAGAAAGTGCCATCGGCGGTGACCAGGGCGAAGCCGCTCTTAGAGCAGTTCAAAGCGCAGTCGCGGGTATGGCTGGCTAAATCCTGCCCTTTGCACATCACGTCCACCAAAGTACCGTTCCAGGTGGCGCCGAAAGCAGCGCCGACGAGTGAAAACAAAGCACCTGTCCGGAGAAGAGCGTTCATGAAACCTCCTGGCGCCGAGTGTAGCAGACCGGGGGAAGGCGAGGGAGGGAGTTGCGGGGGAAAAGCACTGGCGGCGCACCCCGCCGGAATTGGCACGATTGTCAAGTCTTGATTCGCGCCATATCCCTGTTTATACTAGCGGTTTCTTGGCGGTTTTTGCGATGACGCTACGCGAAGAGTTCGATCCGCTGGCCCCGCAGCGCGAGGCGGCGTTATTCTACGGTCTCTTTTTGCGGGGCCACTCGGCGGAGGCGCTGCGCAAAGACATCGACGTGCCCAAACCAATGCTCGAGAAATGGCTTCGCACTCAAAGGTTTGAAGGCGACTTCCAGCAATCGCTGAAGCGCGTGTATTCCTACCGGAAGCGGGTGCTGGCGATTTTCGACGAACTGGTGACCAACGAGCGCATGCGCCCGCGCGTGCATTGATCGCCCCCGGTTTGACTCACTCCGTTTCCTTCAAGGCCTGAGCACGGCGTACTGCGCCACGGCGTAGCCGAGCACGCCGCCGACAAAGACGTCGCTGGGGAAGTGCGCCGACTGGGTGATGCGGGAGAAGCAAATCAGGGTGGCGGCACCGTAAGCGGCCCAGGGCACCCATTTGTGGCTCCGGTAGCGGTGGGCGAAGACGGTGGCGATGGCGAAGGAGGCAATGGCGTGGCCCGAGGGGAAACTGGATGAGTCGTGGAAGAAGCCGGCCTTGTTTTTGAAGAAGGTGTGATTGAAATTTCCGTTGGGCGGGATATCGCCGGGGCGGAGGCGGCGGGTGACGCCCTTCATGACGAAATCCAGAATTTCGACGTCAATGACGGCTTCGCCGGCGAGCAGCGCGGTTTTCTGGGCGTAGGAGTCATGGTCGATGAGGCTAACGCCGTAAAAAGCGAGAGGGAACAGAGCCGTGGCGAGGGCGGTGTTCTGAGTGCTGAAGGCGGAATTGAAACTGTTCCAATAAGTCGAGCGGCGGAAGTAGGGGCCGACGGTGGGATCGAGGCGAATGAGACCGGCGGTGGCGCCGGTGGCGACGAGGAACGGGACGAGGTTGGCGGTATTGTTGAGGCTCAGAGGGAAAAGCCAGATGCGCTTCTGATCGGTGAGGACGTTGGGGGCGAGTTTCTTCCAAGAGACGTCGCGGTCGGCGGGCGCGGGCGCCGGAGCCGGGGAGGAGGCGGGGGCGGGGCTCTGACCGGGGTCGCCGGGCCGGGACGGCGAGGGCGGCTGTTGCGGGGAGCCGCTGGGCTGGTCCGCCTGGGGAGCATCGGCGCCGAATAGAGGCGGCACCAGCAACGAGCCCGCCAGAAAAATCACACCTCCACGACTGCGCACTCCTCGCCAAACGGACATGCTCCCGTTATCCCACATTTCGCTTTTGCCATTTCCCGGCTAAACTGATTGCTAATGAAGCTTCCGGTGTATCAGATCGACGCCTTCACGAGCCGGTTATTCGCCGGCAATCCGGCCGCGGTGTGTCCGCTCGAAGAGTGGCTGCCGGACGAGACTCTGCAGGCCATCGCGGCGGAGAACAACCTGTCGGAGACGGCTTTCTTCGCGCCGGAGAACGGGGGCTATCGCCTGCGCTGGTTCACGCCTTCGGTGGAGGTGGACTTATGCGGCCACGCGACGCTGGCTTCGGCGTTTCTGATTTTGAACCGGCTGAGCCCGGGGGCGGCGCGGGTTGATTTCCAGACACGGAGCGGGCCACTGAGCGTGGAGCGGGACGGGGAACGGCTGAGAATGGACTTTCCCTCGAGGCGGCCGGAGCGCTGCGAGCCGCACCCGTTTCTGATCCAGGCGCTGGGACGCGCGCCGCGCGAAGTTTTGTGCTCGCGCGATTATCTGGCCGTGTACGCGTCAGAGGCCGAGGTGGAGTCGCTGCGGCCGGACATGGACATGCTGCAACGGGTGGACCGCTTCGCCGTCATCGTGACGGCGCCGGGAGACGAGGACGACTTCGTGAGCCGTTTTTTCGCTCCGTCCAAGGGAGTGCCCGAGGACCCTGTGACCGGGTCGGCGCACAGCACGTTGATCCCGTTCTGGGCGCAAAGGCTGGGCAAGAAGACGCTGAAGGCGCGGCAGATCTCGCGGCGGGGCGGGGAACTGTGGTGCGAGGACCGGGGCGACCGGGTTTCGATTGGCGGGCAGGCGGTGCTGTTTATGGAAGGCTCGATACTTCTTCCGGGTTGATCTGGCGGCCTCCGGTTCGCTCTGGGGGAAGAAAACGGCCGGGCGAGGGCTGGGGTGGCGCGGGGGAAACGGTTGCGGAACGGTTGTTTTTTCGTAAGTGATTGATTCTTCGGGTTTACTTACTTTAAATGAGCCGCTACTCTGGAAGTGGGCCAGCATCTAATGGCCTAAGGACGGTCAATATGAGAAAAGCATTTCTGGTTACACTTTTCCTCGGCGCGACGGTAGCTTTCGCCGGAAACACCTATCGCGTCGAGCTTTTCAAGCCGATCAGCGTGAACGGTACGCAACTGAAGCAGGGCGAGTGCAAGCTGCAGCTTATAGATAACAAAGTGGTGTTCAAGCAGGGCAAGACGACGGTCGAGGCGCCGGTGAAGGTTGAGGCGAACGGCCAGAAGTTCCTGTCGACCACGGTGAGCGTGAACGAAGATACGAATCAGCCGAATGAGATCCGCCTGGGCGGGACGAACACGAAACTGCTGTTCGAGAGCCCGGCCCAGAATGCCAAACGGGCCGACGACGCGGCCAACGGCTCGAAGTAAATTCGGCGGCGGCGGGCGGGGTTCATGAGGACCCCGGTTCGGAGCCGGTCAGACGGTTTTCCGCGGGCCTTGTGTGCCCGCGTCTTCCTTCAGAGAATCGATGAGTTCGTCCCCGGGTGGGGCGCTCGGGCTGTGGGCTGCAATTTGGTCCAACAGACGCAGCAGGCGGCGCGCGGCTTCAGCGGCGCCGGAGCGGGCGCGCGGGCTCAGCCCCGGGGTGGGCGAGAAGTCCCGCGCGGGGATGCGGCACAGCCAGGCGCGGCCGGCGAAACCATAGAGGGCGCGGGCCAGAGCGACAACTTCGCGCGGGCCGAGGGTGTGCGTGAGGCTGGCGGGAGAGCAGACGTCGCGCACCGCCTCCAGGCTGACCTTCGCCGCCGCGGCGTCGGCATCGAGAAAGACGACATGATCGCGGCCGGCGAATTCGGCCGCTGTTTCCGGAGTGAGCTGCGTCTTGATGCGGACTTCGGCATCGCAGGAGGCGCGCAGCAGGATGGCCGCATGCCGGGCCGCGCCGTCGTCGTGACGAAGGCTGTTGCCGATGGCGATGAGGAGAGCGTTCATTCGGATTGACGCGCGAACTCGCTCACCAGACGCCCGCGCGAATCCAACACTTCGACGCGAATCGGCATCTGCCCGAGGGCGTGGGTGGAGCAGGACAGGCACGGATCGTAGCAGCGGATGGCGGCCTCGAGGCGGTTTAACATGCCTTCGGCGGGCTCGGTGTCCGGGCCGGCCTTGATGAAGCGGCGCGCGGTCTGCTCGACTGCCAGGTTCATGGCGCGGTTGTTTTGAGAAGTGGCGATCAGGAGGTCCGCGCCGGTCATCAGGCCGTCGCGGTCGACCTGGTAACGGTGAAAGAGAGTGCCCCGGGGCGCTTCGCAAGAGCCGACGCCCTCGCGCCGGTTGAGAGCCGCCCTGGCCTGAATGTTGTCTCCCAACAACTCGCCGTCGGCCATCAACTCCTCGATGCGCTCGACGCAGTGCAGCATTTCGACGAGCCGGGCCAGGTGATAGTGGAACGACTGGCAGACCGCGCCCTGGCCGCGCTGTTTGAACTCGCGCAGCTCCCGGTCGGCGGCGGCGGTGCCGGCGGACTTGGCCACGTTGAGGCGGGCGAGGGGGCCGACGCGGTAATGGCCCTGGGGATAGCCGAAGGGGCGGTAGAAGGGGAACTTCATAAATGTGCCCTGTTCGCTCGCCTCGCCGAGAAAGGTGAAGTAGCGGCGGGGGTCGAGGTCCTCGGCGATGACGTTGCCGGCCGCGTCAACGATGCGGATGGCGCCGTCGTAGTATTCGAGAGCGCCGTCCGGGCTGACGGTGGCCAGAAACAGGGAGGGGAAATTGCCCATGTGATCGAGTTCCGGGCGGAAGGAATCGAGCAGGCGCTTCATGCGATCGAGGGCGAGGGAGACGGAGTCGAGCGCTTCGGGAATCCAGCCGAGAATCTCGTCGCGGCCGGCGGCGGGAAAGCAGTGCTGGACACCGCCCGGGCCGCTCCAGCCCGGATGGATGCGGCGGCCGCCCACCATTTCGATCACCCTCTGGCCGAACTGGCGGAGACGGATGCCGCGGCGCAGAAACTCGCGGTCGGCGCCGGTGAGCGCGAACAGGTTCCGTTGTTCAGGAGCGGCGTCCATGCCCAGGAGCAGATCGGGCGAGGAGAGGTGGAAAAAGCTGAGGGCGTGGGACTGCAGGATCTGGGCGTAGTTGGCCAGGCGGCGCTGTTTGACGGCGGCGGGCGGGATCTCGACGCCGAGAAGCATGTCGCCGGCCTTGGAGCTGGCCAGGATGTGGCTGACCGGGCAGATGCCGCAGACGCGCGACATGAGGCCCGGCATCTCCTGAAACGGCCGGCCTTCGCAGAGCTTTTCGAAGCCGCGGAATTCGGTGACGTGAAACTGCGCCGACTCGACGGAGCCCCCGGCGTCGAGATGGACGGTGATCTTGGCGTGGCCTTCGATGCGGGTGACGGGGGCGACGACGATTCTGCGGCTCATGCGCCGAATCTCCTTCCCTCGCGCGCCGGGCGGCCGCCGCGCAACACAGTGGCGACAAAATCGAAGATTGAATCGGCCGAAGGCGGGCAGCCGGGCAGGAAGAAGTCGACATCGACGACGTCCTGCACGCGCAGGACGCGGTCGAGCAAGCGGGGCACGATGCCGTCGGCGGAGGGCGAGCGGCCGCTCGATGCCAGCTCGACATAGGCCCGCTGCAGCACATCCTCGAGGGGGAACAGGTTGCGCAGGGCGGTGACGTTGCCGGTGACGGCGCAGTCGCCGAAAGCGACCAGAACGCGGGTTTGCGCGCGGATGTGTTTGAGCTCGCGCAGGTGATCCTCGTTGGCGACGGCGCCCTCGACCAGAGTCAGATCGACGTTGGCGGGAAATTCCTTGATGTCGGCGACGGGAGAATAGCAGATATCGGCGATCGCCGCCAGATCAAAGAGCCGCTCGTCGAGATCGAGAAACGACATGTGGCAGCCGGAGCATCCGCCCAGCCATACGGTAGCGAATCTTGGCTTGTTGGACATCGGAGCGGTCTGGGTCATGAAATCCACAGTTTCTTTTCGCGGGCTGTCATGATGTAGCGCAGGAAGCCGCGGTCCTTTCGCATCTCGGCGACCGTGCGGCCCTTGGAAAACAACGCACCGGTGGGACACACCTGGACGCACTTGCCGCAACTGGTGCAGCTTCCGGAATCGCCCCAGGGCTCGCCGAGGTCGGAGATGATGCGCGAGTTGCGGCCGCGTCCGGCCACGTCCCAGGTGTGCGCGCCTTCCACTTCGTCGCAGACGCGAACGCAGCGGGTGCACAGGATGCAGCGATTATGATCGAGGCCGAAGCGCTCGTGGCTGAGATCGACGGGCAGGCTCGGGTATTGCGGGCGGAGGCGGACGTGATCGACGCCCAACTGGGCCGCCAGGTCCTGCAGCTCGCAGGCGCCGTTCAGTACGCAGACGGCGCAGACGTGGTTGCGCTCGGCCAGGAGCAGCTCGACGATCAGCCGCCGGTGGGCCAGGAGCGCGGGCGTGGCGGTATTGACCACCATATCTTCCGCGACCTTGGTGAGGCAGGCGGGCTGGAGCTTCTTCTGACCTTCGATTTCGACGAGACAGAGACGGCAGGCGCCGGCTTCGGAGAGCCCGCCGAGGTGGCAGAGGCGGGGAATGCGGATGCCGCTGTCCCAGGCTGCCGAGAAGACGGTTTGGCCTTCGAGGGCGGTGATGGTGCGGCCGTCGACTTCGAGAGTGCGTACGCTCATACAGGCTCCGGGACGGGGATGGAACAGCGGCCGGCGGGACAGCGGCCGGCCAGGTGGGCCTCGTATTCGTTGCGGAAATGGCGCAGGGTGCTGAGCACGGGGTTGGGGGCGGCGAGGCCGAGGCCGCAGAGGCTGGTCTCCTTGAGCAGGCGCGAAAGCTCCTCGAGCATCGACATGTCGGAGGCGGCGGCCTCGCCGCGGGTGAGGCGCCGGAGAATGCCGTGCATCTGCACGGTTCCGGCACGGCAGGGAACGCATTTGCCGCACGACTCATCCATGCAGAACTCCATGAAGAAACGCGCCACATCGACCATGCAGGTGGAAGTGTCCATGACAATCAAACCGCCGGAGCCCATCATGGAGCCGATGCCGGGGAGGGTGTCGTAATCCATGGGGAGGTCGAGAAAAGCGGCGGGAATGCAGCCACCGGCGGGGCCGCCGGTTTGCGCGGCCTTGAACTCGCAGCCGGCCGGGACGCCGCCGCCGATGTCCATGACAATGGTGCGCAGGGAGGTGCCGACGGGGACTTCGACGAGGCCGGCGCGGGCCACCCGGCCGGCGAGGGCAAACACTTTCGTGCCCGGGCTTGCGGGTGCGCCGATGGCGGCGAGCCACGCACCGCCGCGTTCGACGATGGCGGGAATGTTGGCGAAGGTTTCGACGTTGTTGATGAGGGTGGGGCATCCCCACAGGCCGCGTTCGGGCGGATAGGGCGGGCGGGGCACGGGCTGGCCGCGGCGCCCTTCGATGGAAGCGAGCAGGGCGGTTTCCTCGCCGCAGACGTAGGCTCCGGCGCCGATGCGGAGATCGATCTGAAACTGGAAATCGCTGTCGAAGATGCGGCCGCCGAGCAGGCCTTCGCGCTGGGCCTGGGCGATGGCGGTGCGGATGCGCGCGATGGCTAAGGGGGATTCGCCGCGGGCGTAAATGTAGCCCTGGCGCGCGCCCACCGCTCGCCCGGCGATAGCCATGCCTTCGAGCACGCGATGCGGGTCGCCCTCGAGCACGCTGCGGTTCATGAACGCCCCCGGGTCGCCTTCGTCGGCGTTGCAGACGACGTAGCGATCGGAGGCGGGATGGCGGGCGACCAGTTCCCATTTGAGGCCGGCGGGATATCCGGCGCCGCCGCGTCCCCGCAGGCCGCTGCGTTTCACCTCGGCCACGATCTCGGCGGGCGACATGGCGGAGGCGGCCCGCAGCAAGGCGCGATAGCCGCCCTGGGCGATGTAGTCCTGGATGCGCTCGGGATCGACGCGGCCGGAGTTTTCGAGAATCAGGCGGCGCTGTCCGGCGTAGAAAGGATGATCGGGCCCGAGCGTGCGGCCCTGAAACCGGCCGGCGCCGCCGTCGAGGAGAGCGGCGCTGTCTTCGGGCGTCACGCCGGCGTAGACCTGGCGGGTGGCCGCGCTCGACACCAGCGGCCCTTGCGAGCACAGACCGAGACAGCCGGTGCCGATCACTTCGACCTGGCCGTCGAGTCCGCGCGCGTTCACCGCTTTTTCGAGCGCCGCGCGGACCTCGCCGCCGCCGGCCGACAGGCATCCGGCCACCGAACAGCAGGCGATCCGTTCCCGCAGACCCGCTTGGCGTTCGCGCTCAGTGTCCCGCGTCTGTGCCAGTACTTCCCCGGTCATGGTCCTCCCGCAAGCGCGCTTCGAGCTTGTCGGCCGTCACGCGCGCCATCGCGCGGCCGTCGCAGATGACGATGGGCGCCAGGCCGCACGAGCCGACGCATCGGCCCGAAGCCACGCTCCAGTCGCCGCTCCCGGGGTGTTGCCGCAACCCTTCCAGCAACTCCGTGCCGCCGGCCTCGTAGCAGGCGGTGCCCAGGCACACCACGGCCGAATGCTTCCGGAGCGGCTCCAGGCGGAACAGGTGATAAAACGTCGCCACGCCGAGAACGCGGCTCGGCGGCAGCATCAGGCGGCGGGCGATCTTCTTGAGCAACGGGGCGGGCAGGTAGCCGTACAACTGCTGCGCGGTGTGCAGAATTTCAATCAATGCGTCGCCGGAGTTGTGATGGCGCGCCATCGCGCGGTCGAGAATCTGCTCGCGCTCGTCGTGCGCGGCGCCGGCGGTTTGCGGGATCTCATCCATCGGCTCTTCCACCCTCGGCCTCCGGCGTGGCACGTCTGCTTCCAAACCCGGGACTTGAGGGCTTGTGGGAGGGCTGGCGGGAGCGGCGGGAATTTGCGCTGGGCTGTTGCCGGGAATGGCGCACCATTGCGCCATTTCACCCACCGTGGGATATGCGGGGCTGAGGAGTAAGTGACGGCGCGAGGCGGCTACTCGTGCCGGAGCGAGACGAGAGGATCGACGCCGCTGGCCCGGCGGGCGGGGAGGAAACAGGCCAGGAGGGACGCGGCGAGGAGGCCCGCCGGGACGCAAAGATAGACCAGCGGATCGCCCGCTCCGACGCCGTAGACCAGACGGGCGAGGATGGGATGGAGGGCGAGCGAGGCGGGAATTCCGAGCGCTAATCCGGCGAGGGTAAGTTTGCCGCCATCGCGGAGAACGAGGGCGAGGATTTCGCCGCGGCGGGCGCCGAGGGCCATGCGGATGCCGACCTCGCGGGTGCGCTGTGCAACGGACCAGGACATCACGCCGTAGACGCCGGCCAGCGCCAGGGCGAGTCCGAGGACGGCGAAGGCGACGAGCAGGCCCATGGTCCAGCGGCGCGGCAGTGCCGACTCGCGCTCGATGCCGCTCATGGAACGGATGCTCGCAATGGCGATGCCGGGGTCGAGGCGATGCAACGTGCGTTCGACGCCGCCGGCGAGGGCGAGCGGGTCGCCTGACGTTTTGAGGATGAGGTACTGTCCGGCGAGGCTGGGATGATAGATGTCCAGGCTGGGCTCGGAGTCGAGGCCGAAGTCCTTGACGTCGCCGACGACCCCGACGATGGTGGCCCATTCGGGGTGCGGGCCCCAGGGCCCGGTGATGAAGCGGAGGCCGACCGGATTGCGGCCGGGCCAGAAGCGCCGGGCCATGGTTTGGTTGACGATCACGAGAGGCTGATTCAGGTCGGCTTCGGTGAAGACGCGGCCGTGGAGCAGGGGAATTTCGAGGGCGTCGAAATAGCCGGGGCTGGCGGCGCGGATCTGGGCGGCGGGAAGGGCATCGCGGTTGATGAGGGGGCTGCCGGGAACGTCGAAGCGCGAGGTGTTGGCGCGATCGGCGATGAGAGGGAGGGCATTGGAGGCGGCGACGGCACGCACGCCCGGAAGCGGAAGCAGCTCCTGGCGAAGGCGACGGAACAGGGGCTCGGGCGGGCGCGAGGGCGGGGCCATGAGGCGAACCGTGAGAACGCCGGGGGCGTGAAATCCGGGATTGACGCGCATCAGTTGGGCGTAACTGCGGGCCAGGGTCGCCCCGGCCACGACGAGCATGAGCGCGATGGCGAATTCGAGGACGACGAGGGCCGAACGCGTGGAGCGGCCAGCGCCGGGGGCGGCGGAGGATTTGACCAGGGTTTGGGGATCGGCGCGGAGAATGTGGAGCGCGGGAGCCAAGCCGAAAAGGACACCGGCGGCGAGGGAGAGGGCGAGGAGGAAAAGGAGCACCGGGGCGTCGAGGCGGGCGTGTTCGGGAAGAAGGAAGAGCAGGCCGAGCTTTGCCAGGAGCAAGCCGAGGGCACCGGCCAACAGGGCCAGGAGCAGGCTCTCGGTGGCCAGTTGGCGGACGATGCGGGGCAGGCCGGCGCCGAGGGCGGCGCGGATGCCGATTTCGGCGGCGCGGGCGGAGGCGCGCGCCAGCAGGAGGCTGGCGACATTGGCGCAGGCGATCAACAGCAGCAGCGAGGCGGCGCCGGACAGGAGCAGCAAGGCGGGGCGCATATCGCCGGTGAGGTCGTCCTGGAGAAGCGCGGCGCGGATACCCCAACCGGTGCTCGTCTTGGGGTGTTCGCTCGCCAGGCGGCGGGCGATGGCGGAGAGGCGGGAGGCGGCTTGCGCGGGCGAGACCGCGGGGCGCAGGCGGGCGAGAAAGCCGAGAGCGTGACGGACAGGGTTGGTCAACTCATCGCCGATGGCGGGGCCGGGGGGGAGCCAGAGATCGGCCCAGGCGGGGAACTGCGTCTCGGGCGGCATGACGCCAACGACGGTGAGCGGCTGATCGTTGAAGCGGAGGGTTCGTCCGACGATGGCGGGGTCGGCGCCGAGGGGACCGCGCCAGAGACGGAAGCTGATCAGAGCCGAGTGCGGATCCTCGTCGGGGCGCAGAGCGCGGCCGAGCAAGGGCTGTGCGCCGAGCAGGGGGAAGAGGCGATCCGAGATAAAGCCGGCGTGGGCCGGGACCGCGGCGGAGGCGCCGGTGGAGAGGCTGCCGTCAAGAGGAACGTAGCGGTACCAGGCCGTTTGCTCGAACAGGTCCCGCTGGTTTTGCCAGGATGGAAATTCGGCGGGGGAGACACCGACCTTGGCGAAGGCCGGCAGGTAGGTATCCCAGACGGCGAGGAGGCGCGAAGGATCGCGGAAGGGAAGGGGCTTAACAATGACGTCGCGGACGACGCTGAAGACGGCGGTGTTGGCGCCGATGGCGACGGCGAGGATGGCGATGACCAGCGCGGTGAAGGCCGGGTTCCGGCGTGCGACGCGGAGGGACCAGCGGGCGTCGTCCAGGAAGCCGCCGAGCCATCGAGGGAGAACATGGATTCGCGCGCGCACCATGCCAGGCGCTTCAGCCATCGAGCACGCGCTCGTCGATGAGGCTGCGGCCGCCGAGCGCCATGCGGAACCCAGCGACGGCGAGGCCGCCGACCAGGAGCAGAACGGCGAGCGAGCTGAGGCCGTACCAGGAAAAGATATCGGTGGTGAGCACGGCCTGGTTGGTGCCGTCGATCAAGGCGCAGGTGAGCGCGAGGGCGAAGAGGCCGAAGCGCAGCAGGATGACGACGATCAGGGTGTAGATGAGCGCGAAGAAGGGCGCGGTCAGCCAGGGATGGTCATTGCCGGGAATTTTGGTGATGGTCCAGAAGGCCACGAACGCCAAGGCCGCCAGCCACTGCTTCCTGAGCAGGACGCGGAAGAGAAACATCATCAGGAAGAACATCGGCCCGACCCGGAGGCCGAGAAGGAGATGGCCGAGAAAGTAGCCGGTGACGGCGCGGGCGCCGAGCAGGTTGGAGAGGTCGAAGTCATCGCCGGGCGACTCTCCGGCGCGGAGGATGGCGTGTTCGAAGGCAGCGATGAGAAGGCAGTAGGCGATACCGAACAGGGCGCTGAACAGGAGGTCGCGTCCGACCAGGGGATCGCGCCAGCGGCCGGCGAGCAAACGGGACCAGGTGATCATGGTTTGGGGCCAGCGGCGGCGGACCCAGGGTTCGAGAGCCAGGTAAAGAGCCCAGAGAGCGACGGCGGTGAGGAGAGCCTCGCCGAGGGCCTGGGCGGCGAGGACGAGTTCACCGAGGCCGCCGACATGATGGGCCGTGCATACCCATTGGCAAAGGCTGAAAACCAGAGCGGCCATTCCGACGCGGATGGCTCCCTTGAGGTCGCCGCGGCCGGCGCGCTGGTTCTGGCGGGCCATGTACAAGGCGGTGGCCATGAGGGCGACAAGGAGGCCGGCGAGCACAGCATTGATGGGGCTTGATTGCCGGTCGGGTACACGGTCGGGCTTGGTCCAGGGCCAGATGAGCTGGAAGTAGACGGGCTTGCCGTGGAATGCGGCGGCCTCGACGCGGAGCGGAATGCCGGGCCGGGCGGTGAGCGTGCCGGTCCAGGCGGCGCGCGTGCCGGTGGCGAGCGAGGGAGCCCATTCGGGAGCGGCGGGCTGGAAGCGGGAGGGGTCGAGGCGGGCGGCAGCGAAGAGGGGTTTCCAGTCGGGCTCGGGAGCGGAGGGCGGCGCCGCCTCATGCTGGGGAGGCACGAACTCGAGCCAGACGAGGCGTCCGTCCGGATCGAGCCTGAGGGAGGCCATGCCGGAAAGGTTCGACGGCGGGTCGTCGAGGCTCACGCTGCCCGAGTGGCTGAAGCTCCAGCTCTGAAGCGGGACCGGGCTGGAGCGGTACCAGAACTGAAGTGGGGAAGGAGGCTGGGCCAGGAGCGTGGCCCAG
>DAIDHC010000070.1 GCA_027452065.1 Bryobacterales bacterium | reverse complement strand
AGATCCAGGCAGCCCGGCGACGACGCGAACGCGCGCACGGCGTCCGGCTGGATCGGAATCGGATGCTTGCGCAGTTCGTTCCAGAACGTTTCGCTCAGCGTGACGACATTACCGTCGCCCGCCCGCATCCCGGCCGGCGAGAACCAAAGGTCGAGGGAATCGAAGAAATGCACGCGAGCGCTGTCGACGGTGTCTGCGGGGCCGTCCACGACGCCGAAGAAGATCGTGCTCGTAAAGATACGCCGGAAAGCTTCCACCATTCGGCGATAGTGCGGCCCATCGACCGCAAGGTCGAATTCCTCGAAGAGCCGCGCCGCCGAGTCAAAGCGCACGATTCGGCTCTGTTGCCGGATAGCGAGCGTGGCGACCCAGATCAGCACCAGGCGGTCCTGACCGAACGGCAACCCGTAATCGGGATGCGCGGTGATCTCGAGAAAGAACCTTCCGTTGCGGCGGCGGTGAACGAGACGTCCGGCGGGAGGCCGTTTGACCGGCATGCCGCACACGATCAGCGGTCTCACGCCGAAGAGAAGTTTGGGGGCGGTCGAATGCTGCTGCTCGCGAGCAGCCTGGATTCGCTCAACGTGCCGGAGTTGCCGCTTCGAGACGCTGAGTGGAAGGCTCCCCTGTCTACTCAACGCGGAAATGATTTCGCCGACCCGCTCCAGTCACTGCCCCCATTGACGCTGAGCCATCGCGAAGCGGGTTTCTTACGCGCGCGGCGACGTCGTAACGTCACGCCGAAATTTGTAAGAACTATGGATCGCGATGTCTCTGGATGACTTAGGCGTACCATGCAAACAATGCCGAGCGCGGAGACTGATCCAGGCCACAGTGGCTGAACTGCTGAGGCGGATTCAGCCAGGCCCTGGCCCTAGTACGGAAGGAGCGGTTCAACGTGTCCTCAGAAACGAAAACTAAGTAGAACTCTGGCGAGGAGGCCAATTCGATGCCAATCGAGATCAACACAAACACGATTGCCGAGGCGGTGGTCACGCGCCTCCTGGACTGCGGAGTTCTTATTCCTCGACTACTGACGCTCGATCAAGCCGCAACGTATTTGGGGCTGACAAAAGATGCCCTCAAAGCCAAGGTTCACCTCGGGCGAATTCCAACCGTCGAATTGGATAAGAAGCTCAGATTCGATCGGTACGATCTAGACAACATGATCGAAAAGAGCAAACGGGTTGCATGATGGCAAAAAAGCGAAGAAACTACGGACAAGGATCTCTCTTCCAACGGAACGGCTGGTGGTGGTGCAGCTACTGCATACATGGTGTGAGGCATCGCGAGTCTTGTGAGACCCGGATTCGGGATGAAGCACTCGCGTGGTTGCAACGCAAGCAGGGGAAGGTAGCATCCGGCGAAATGCTCGCCCCGGACCGTGTGCGGGTCCGCGACCTGTTCGCGCTGCTGCTGGAGGACTACGACGTTCGAGGTGTGGCCCAGACGTACATCGCCAGTCTGAAAGTGAAGTCGATTTTGAACCCGAAGCTGGGCGACTTCAAGGCCGCAAAGCTCACCACTGAGCAGGTGAAGGAGTACATCCGCGACCGCCGGAAGACAGTGACGGCAAGCACGGTAAATCGAGAGTTGGGACTGCTCCACCGCGCATACCAACTTGGATATCAACACGATCCCCCGCTCGTCGGACGAGTTCCCCGGTTTTCCAAGCTGCCGGAAGGGGAACCCCGCAAAGGATTCCTGAAGCCCGAGGTTTACCGAACATTGCTCGTAGAGCTTCCGGAAGACTTGCGGCTTCTATTTGTCATCGCTTACCACGTCGGCTTGCGCCGCGGCGCGCTCCTGCGAATTAAGTGGTCGCAAGTCGATTTTCAAGCCTCGTGTATTTGGATGGAGGGAAAGCGAGTCAATCGAAAACCTGAGCCAATCGCCGTGCCCATATACGGCGACATGAAGCAGTTCCTTGATACTCAACCGAGAAATAGCGAATTCCTATTCGCTCGGGGATCGCGGCCGATCAAGGATTTCCGCAGAAGTTGGGACCTGGCCTGCGAGCGTGCGGGCGTGCCCGATCTGCTGTTTCACGACTTGCGACGGACGGCGGTTCGGAACCTGCGCCGGGCAGGAGTGGCCGAAACCGTGATCATGAAAATTACCGGTCACCGCACGAGGGGCGTCTTCGAGCGGTACAACATCACCGATCAGGGCGACACTCAGGAAGCCGGCCGGATGGCCGAAGAATTCCTGGCTCGGGAGCACGAGCAGAGATTGCCACAAACATTGTCACAGAATTTGGAGAGGCCAAACTGAGCTGTCTGGCCAACTCCTTTGGAATGAGTGGTGCGGAGAGGGGGACTTGAACCCCCACGGGATTGCTCCCGCTAGCACCTCAAGCTAGTGCGTCTGCCAATTCCGCCACCTCCGCGTGACGTAAAACCAAAAACCTATTTCTTCGGGACTGCCGGAGCCGGTGGAGTACCAGCGGGCGCGGCCGGTTGCTGCCGCGCCGGACCCGGAACCGCGGGAGCCGTTTTCACCGGCTTCTTCTGACGATCGAGGACGCTATTTTCGAGCCCGCCGCCGGCGCTCCGGTTGGCGAGAATCGCCAGCGACAGCGACGTCACCATGAACAGAGCGGCCGCGAGCGTGGTCGCCTTGGACAGGATGGTGGCCGAGCCGCGGGGGCCGAATGCGGTTTGCGAACCCATGCCGCCGAAAGCTCCGGCGAGGTCGGCCGCTTTGCCGCTCTGCAAAAGAACGACGACAACGAGGAAAAAGCACACCAGCACGTGGATGATCGTAAGAAAGACAGTCAGCATATAAAACGTGGCGCCCGGCCTGCCCAGCTCCGCGCAGGCACGAAAGACTGCCATGCGCGCGGCCGTGTTTGGCTCATCCCAGTATAAAACATTGAGGCGCACCGTTGGGCACACACTAGCCGGCCCTGCCGGGATGCGCCTAACAATACGGCGCAACGCCGCGTTCGGCCGGCCTCGCCGAATTTGGCGGCGCGTTCCTGGCGTCTCTGTTACTCTGTTGGCGATGACGCCGTTTCTGCTTGATCTCGACCCGGGCCCGGAATGTCCTGAACTCGTGCGGATGATTGTGGAGATCCCCAAGAATTCTGTCAATAAGTACGAGTACGACAAGAAACTGGGGATATTCCGGTTAGACCGTGCGCTTTACTCGCCGATGCACTATCCGGGCGATTATGGCTTCATTCCGGGCACGCTGGCCGAGGACCACGACCCGCTGGATGTGCTGACGCTGGTGCAGGAGCCGAGCTTCACAGGATGTCTGATCGAGGTGCGGCCGGTGGGCGTATTGAACATGTGGGACCAGGACGAGTCGGATTTGAAAGTGCTGGCGGTTCCGAATCGCAACCCGCGCTACGACGGGATCCACACGATGGATCAGATATTCCCGCATGTCCGGCGGGAAATGGAGCATTTCTTCACGATTTACAAGGAATTAGAGGGGAAGACGACGGAGATGCGGGGCTGGGGTGGCCCCAAGGAGGCCCGCAAAGCGATTATGGAAGCGCGCAAGAGTTATCTGGATGCCAAGATTGCCGCCGGCCAGCCGATAAGCACTGCAGATAGCACTTCATCGCCTGGTCATTGAACAGGGCCGGGCCGGCTCCGTGCCGCCGCGGGGCATGGACGAAAGGTGGGGGAACAGCCAGACCGGCTCCGGACCGATGGAACTCTTTGTCGCTCGACAACCGATTTTCGATGCTCGCCTCAACGTAGCCGCCTACGAGATTTTGTTTCGCTCCGGGCTGGAGAACACCTTCGACGGTTCGGAAGAGAACCTCGCCACGGCCAAGGTGATCAGTGCGATTTTCGGTTCCTCGGAGTGCGAGCAGATCCGGGCCGGCAAGCCGGCGTTCATCAACTTTCCCCGGGCGCTGTTGCTCGATGAAGCGGCCTCCATCCTCCCGCCGGCCGATACGGTGATCGAGGTACTGGAGACGGTGGAACCCGACGAGGAAATTCTGGGCGTATGCCGGCGCTTGCGGGCGAAGGGCTACCGGCTGGCGCTCGACGATTACGTGCCTCACGAACAGACGCATCCGCTCATCCGGCACGTGGACGTGCTCAAGATCGATTTCCGCCTCGCCAACAGGGCGCAGCAGCGGGCCGCGGCCGAGCGCTACGGCGGCAAACTGCAACTGCTGGCCGAGAAGGTGGAAACGCGCGAGGAGTTCGAGCGTGCCGTGGAGTGGGGCTACCAGTATTTCCAGGGATACTTCTTCGCCCGCCCGGTGATCGCCAGCACGCGCGAGATTCCCGGCATCAAGATGAACTACCTCCGGATCCTGAAAGAAATCCGGCAGGCCGAGATTGACTTCCAAAGCCTGACCGGCTTGTTGAAGCGGGAGCATGCGCTCTCCTACAAGCTGCTGCGATTCGCCAATTCGGCGCTCTTTTCGCGGCGCGCCCGGATCGAGTCCGTTCATCAGACGTTGTCGTTTCTGGGCGAGGATACGGTGCGGAAATGGCTGTCGGTGTTCGCACTGCTGGACCTCACCTCAGACCTGCCGTCGGAGCTGGCTGTAAACACCCTCGTCCGTGCCCGATTCGCCGAACTGCTGGCCGAACCCATGGGGCTCGGCGCCCGGGCCGAGGACTGTTTTCTGATGGGAATGTTTTCGCGGCTCGACGCGATGCTCGGACGGCCGATCGACGAACTGCTGGACGGGCTGAATCTGGATGATGACATTACCCATGCTCTGCTGGAGCGGCCGCGAGCCGGCAATCGGATGGCGGAGGTATGGGAGCTGGTCAAGGCCTACGAGAGAGCGGACTGGGCCGGACTGCGGGCGATGACGAAGCCCAGAAGAGTGAACCCGGAGTCATTCCCCGACAGCTACGCCGCCGCCGTCCACTGGGCCGATACTGCTTGCAGAATGTGAGCGAATCCGGCGAGCCGGACGGCTAGCGTTTCTTCGCGCGCCCGCGCGGCCGGGCAGGGGCGGAAGCCGGCGGCCGGCTGAGGCGAATGATGCTCGCCGAGGCCATGAACTTGAGTGAGTCCCGGGAGTCCACCAGGTAGGCCTCCAGGATCGGCAGCGACTTGACGTCGCCGCAGCGGGCCAGCGCCCGGGCGATGGCCGTTTTCACGCCCCAGTTACCCTCTGCCGCGACCCGGTCCTCCAACGCCTCGCGCGACTCATCATTGCAGTGGCGCGAGAGCAGATCCGCCGCCAGCACGCGATTGGGAGCGCCGTTATCTTTCAGGATGCTTTTGGCCGGCCCGTAGCCGATCGAGAAAGGACCCAGCAGGGCGCCGGAGGCGTTGTCGAGGCCGAGCATCGCCAGTTGCGCCGGGCTGCGCATTTCCTTCTTCGCACTGCGTATCTGTTTCCCCACACCCCCCGACGAGGCCCCGCGCTGTTTGCCGAGAACCTCTTCGAGCACTTCGCGGCCGCTCGAATCTCCCATGTCCCAGAGCGAACGGACCGCGGCGAAGGAGACGCCCGCGTCGGGGTCGTCAATGGCGTCCTTCAGGGCCGGAATCGCGTTGGTGGCTTTCATGGCGCCAAGTCCGGTAGCGGCAGTCTGGCGGACGTCGGGATCGGTATCGTCAGCGAGAAGTTTCTCGAGCATCCTGGCCGCTTCGGCCACTCCCTCCATCGAGCCGAGCGCGGCGGCGGCCTGCTGACGGACCTCGGGCTTGGAGTCAGCCGCGCCGGTGTGAAGGATGCTCCAGGCCTTCTTCAGTGTTGCCTGGGAGGACTCGGGAGCAGCGGCGGCGGCAGGAACAACGACCAGGACGCCACAGATCAGTGCGGGCACCGGAAGCAACGGGAATCTCGTCACACGCATGGTGGGAACGCTGGCCTCTTACAATAGACGTTTCTCATGCCGATTGCGTATCTCATCTTCCTGGCCAGCTACGCCATCTTTTTTCTGAGCTACCTGGTCTTCGCCATCGGCAGGCTGCCGGGAACGCGAATCGACCGCCCCGCGATGGCGGTGATCGGCGCCGTTTTGATGCTCGCCTTCGGCGTGCTGACGCCCGAGCAGGGCCTGAAGAGCATCGATTTCGCAACGCTGGTCCTGCTGTTTTCGATGATGCTGATCGCGTCCAGCCTCCATCTGGCCGGGTTCTTCGAATGGGTGACCGGGCTGGTGGCGGCGCGCCTCGAGCCCAGGCTGCTTCTGCCCGGAGTGATCTTCACCAGCGGCATTCTGTCGGCGTTCCTGGTGAACGACGTGGTGTGTCTGGTGATGGCTCCCTTGATCCTGAAACTGAGCGCCAGCATGGGCAAGCGGCCGGCGCCCTACCTGCTCGCGCTGGCCACGGGATCGAATATCGGCAGCGTCGCCACCATCACCGGCAATCCACAGAACATTCTGATCGGCTCGCTTTCGGGCATTCCCTACCGGGAATTTCTGCTTCACCTGGGACCGGTGGCGGCGATCGGACTGTTTCTGGACTGGTTGATCCTCCACTGGCTCACCAAGGGCGCCACCGGCGGCAACAGCCGGATTCGCGAGGCGCCGCAACAGGCCAACGGGCGGCCCAGCGCGCGAAAGTTGGCCGTGCCCCTGATCGTGACGGCTCTGGTGCTGGGTGGCTTCCTCGCCGGATACTCGCCGGCGCTGGTCGCCGCGGCCGGAGGCGCGGTGCTGCTGATGCGGCGGAGCGAGGACCCGAGCCGGATTTACGACGCCATCGACTGGCCGCTGCTGATGTTTTTCGTCGGACTGTTCGTCATCCTCGGTGGAGCCGAGCAGGCGGGCATCACCACACAACTGCTTCAATTCACCGCACGCTTCAACCTCCACCAGCCGGTCATCTTCACGGCCATAGTCGCGCTGCTGTCCAACGTTGTGAGCAACGTTCCGGCGGTGATTCTACTGAAGAACGCCGTCGGACGGTTTGCCGATCCTAAGACCGCGTGGATGCTGCTGGCGATGGCCAGCACGCTGGCGGGAAATCTCACGATCACCGGTTCGGTGGCCAACATCATCGTGATCGAAAAAGCCCGCCAGGACTCGCCCATCGGATTTTTCGAGTATCTCCGCGTCGGAGCGCCGGTATCGGTGGCGACTCTGGCCGCGGGAACGATCTGGCTGATATACTTTCGATGACTTTGACGACATTCCGCATACAACTGGCCGTTGCGCTTTGCGCCTCGGCGCTGATGGGACAGAACGGCAATGCGCCGGCAGACGCCGTGATTCGCAGTGTTCGCGCCGCGGCGGACGCCTCTCCGGCTCCCGATCCCTCCGATCCTTTCTGGAAGGACGTGCGCGGAGTCTACGCCACCCAAGGCCCGCACGGAAATCCGATGCCCGCGCTGAAGACCGAGATCCGCTCGCGCTGGACGCCGCAGAACCTCTATTTCCTTTTCATCTGCCCTTACGACAAGCTGTACCTCAAGCCGCAGCCGGTCACCGGCGCCGAGACCAACAAGCTGTGGAACTGGGACGTGGCCGAGGCGTTCCTGGGGAGCGACTTCGAGCACATCCGGCAATACAAGGAGTTCGAACTGTCGCCGCAGGGGGAATGGGTGGATCTGGATATCAACCTCGTTTCGGCGAAGCCGGAGGGCGGCTGGCTGTGGAACAGCGGCTTTCAGGTGTCGGCCCGGATCGACAGCAGCGCCCGCGTCTGGTATGGCGTGATGAAGATCCCCTTCAGCGCCGTGGACTCGCGCGCGCCCAAAGCAGGACTCCGGCTGCGGGCAAATTTTTACCGGATGCAGGGCCCGCCTCCGCATCGGGGCGGCATCGCCTGGCAGCCGACGCACAGCGACACCTATCACGTACCGGAAGCGTTTGGCACGCTGGAGCTGGCCGAATAGGCGGCCCCGCGCCAACCCGGCTACACTAGGAGCGTGCCCGAGTATTGTTCATGCGGAGCGCAGCTTCCGCCCGAGGCGCGCTTTTGCCATAAATGCGGGAAGCCGCAGTTCGACTATCCGGCGATGGAGGAAGCGGTGGAACCCGCGGTGCTGACCGCTGCGCCCGTGCCGGCGGTGGAGCTCGAAATCGGCTTTCACAATGGCACCGCGGTGCGCACCGGATTCCTGGCCGCCATGGTGGCGTTTCTGCTGATGCCGCTGCCGCTGCCGCCCGTGCTGCAGATCATCTGGCTCATCGCCTGCCCGGTGGGCGCCGGATTCTTGAGCGCCTATCTCTACCGCCGGCGCACCGGACAGCGGCTGCGCATGGAGACCGGAGCCCGCCTGGGCTGGATCACCGGCGTGTTCGTCTTCCTGATCGTGCTGGTGGTGGTGGGCATGGAAGTGATCTACATCTCCAACAACGGCGGGCTTGCCAACAGCGTCCGGGAACAGTTCGGCGGCAAGAACCCGAGCATGGAACAGGCGATGAAATCGCTTGAGGACCCGACGACGCTCGTCGGAGGGCTTCTCCTGACGCTGGTGTTGTTGTTTTTCCTTTTCACCCTGCTGCCGGTGGTGGGCGGGGCTCTCTGCGGTAAGGTGCTGGATAAGGACTGATTCCCGGTGAGACGCGGCATCCTCGCGTGCGTCCTGTGCCTGGCGCTCGGGCCCGGGAGCGGAGCGCAGAATCCGGCGGCCGGGCTTTCTCCGCAGGAGCGCAGACTGAACCAGCAGTCGTTCGAGTATGTCTGGACAACGATTCGCGACAAGTTCTGGGACCCCGCATTCGGCGGCCTCAACTGGCAGGCCGTTCACGATGAGCTGAAGCCCAAAATGGACGCGGCGCAAACGATGCCGGAAGCGCGCGCCGTGCTGACCGAAATGCTGGGGCGGCTGAAGCTGACCCATTTCGAGATCATTCCTTCCGACGCCTATTCGGATCTGGACGACGTCACCGCTCCGCGGGGCGACGGCGAGACGGGGATCGATCTGCGGGTCATCGGCGACAAGGCAGTGGTGAACGATGTGGACCCGGATTCCCCGGCCGCCAACGCAAGCGTGAGACGGGGCTGGGAAATCGAGCGCGCCGACAAGACCGAGCTCTCGCGGACCATCGCCAAGGCCGGCCAGGCCTACCAGCATTCCTCGCTGCGCGGGCTGGTGCTGCGCCAGGCGCTGCTGGGGCGGCTGCAGGGAAACATCGGCGAGCCGATCGAGATCGTGTTTCGCGATGGCGCCGGCAAGACGGTGGTCAAACAAGTTCCCGAAGCGCGCCCGCGGGGAACCTTGACCAAGTTTGGATTCCTGCCGGCCGCCTACGTCTGGATCGAAAGCCGGAGGGTCGCCCCCGGCGTCGGTTACATCCGGTTCAACATGTTTCTCGATCCGGCGCACGTCATGAAGGAATTCGGCGATGCCGTCGAAGCGTGCATGAGCTGCCGCGGCCTCATCGTGGACCTGCGCGGCAATCCCGGCGGTATAGGAGCCATGGCGATGGGAATGGCCGGATGGTTTGTCGATCGCGACGGAGAGCGGCTGGGCACGCTGTATATGAGAGACGGGACCCTGAACTTCACCATCAATCCCCGGCCCGAAGTGTATTCGGGCGCGCTGGCGATTCTGGTGGACTCCACCTCGGCCTCGACGGCGGAGATCTTTGCCGGCGGGCTCAAGGATTTGAAGCGCGCGCGGATCTTCGGAGAGAGGACGGCGGCGGCGGCGTTGCCGTCGGCGATTGAAATGCTGCCCAACGGGGACGGATTTCAGTACGCTCTGGCAAACTATATTTCCGAAGGCGGCAAGGCCCTGGAGGGCTCCGGAGTCGAGCCCGACGTCGAGGCCCCCTGGACGCGCGAGGCCTTGCTTGCCGGCCGGGACCCGGCACTGGAGGCCGCGCTAGATTGGATAGAGTCCGTGAAGAAAGGTACGCAATGAGGATCATACTGGCGGTTCTGCTGGCGGCTCCGCTGGCGCTGGCGGCCGATGAGACGGCGCCGAAGGCGGAGACGATTCTGGACCACTTCATTGAGGTCACCGGCGGAAAGGCGGCCTACGAGAAGCGGCATAGCAAGGTATCGCACGGGACCGTTGAGTTTGTCGGCCGCGGCATCCGCGGGCAGATGACCGAGTATGACGAAGCCCCGGACAAGCTTTACCGCACCGCGCAGTTCGAAGGCGTCGGCGACGAGGAGGAAGGCGTCGACGGCAAAGTTGCCTGGGAGAAATCCTCGATGCAGGGTCCGCGCATCAAGGAGGGCAAAGAAAAGGACGAATCCATGGAAGAGGCGATGTTCAACGAGCCGCTGCTGTGGCGCCAGATTTACTCCGAGGTCACCACCGCCGGTTCCGAGCTGGTCAATGGAGAAGACTGCTGGAAAGTGACCGCGGCCACGAAGAACGGCAAGACGGAAAATCTGTTCTTCAGCAAAAAGACGGGCTTGCTGCTGAAGGAGACCGCGGTTCAGACCACGCAGATGGGCGAGATTCCTGTGGAGACGCTGATGAGCGACTACCGGGAGTTCGGCGGTGTCCTGGAGCCGGCCACGCTGCGCCAGAAATTCGCCGGCCAGGAACTGCTGCTGCGCATCAACGACATGAAGGTGAACACCGAAATCCCCGCCGATCGGTTCGCCCTCCCGCCGGATATTCAGGCGCTCGTCGAGAAGGCAAAGAAAGCGGAGAAGCCGGAGGCTTCCGGAGCCGCCAACGCGGGCGGAGGAGAGTTTACGGTTTACATGAGCGGCAACCAGGTGGAGACCGAAAAATACTCGCTGGTCTCGGCAGACGGGAAATACACCTGGAGCGGCTCCGGCGAGGCCCACATGGGGCCCATGCAGATGAAGATTCAGAACTACACCATCGTCACCGACGCTCATAATCAGCCGCTCGAAGCCGATCTGGACATGCAGCTCGGCCAGATTCTGCGTAAAGTGAAGACCACGTTTGCGGATGGAAAAGCCCGCAGCGAGATTGCCTCGGCGCAGGGTCCGCAGATCAAAGAAGACGCGGTCAGCGCCGATACCGTGGTGTTAGCCTATCCGGTTCCGGTGTTTCCCTTGAGCGTGCTGGCGCGCAAGGTCAGCTTCGAGCCGGGCCAGACGCAGCAACTGCACGCCTATTTGATCGGCCAAAAGGAAGTGCCGGTGACGGTGAAGTATCTTGGCCGGGAGACGGTGGAGTTCGCCAACCAGAAGGCGGATCTGCATCACCTCACCGGGAGCGTGACGCTGCAACCGGGCCAGGACATGAGCATGGACATGTGGGTGACGGACGACCGGCGGATCGCCAAAATTTTGGTACCGGCTCAAAAGCTCGAAGTTTACCGGCAAGGGTACGACCGTATCGTGCCGCCTCCGCCGCCGGCCACCGCGCCCCCTGATGCAGCGCCTCCGAAGTCGAACTAGGCCGGTTTGAGGCTTGGGCTGCCTAATGTTACGGGCCATTCTGCCGATCAAACAATTGAGACTATGGTTGAACGCCGCGTAGAACCACGAATGTTGTGCTCGGACCTGGTGGGTGTCGAATGGCGGGATAGCCAGGGAAAATCGCGCAAGTGTACCGCC
This sequence comes from Bryobacterales bacterium, assembly GCA_027452065.1. Lineage (GTDB taxonomy): Bacteria > Acidobacteriota > Terriglobia > Bryobacterales > Bryobacteraceae > JAJYKC01. The sequence continues at coordinate 33,934 of DAIDHC010000070.1, read as the reverse complement.
AACCTGGAGGACATTTCCTTAACCGGCGCCTGCGTGCAGGTGGAGCGGCCAATCCCGCTGAATACCAAGCTGCGGATGACCTATCCCAAGGGCATCCTTCCGGGCACGGTGCGCTGGTGTATCTTTCGCGAAATCGGGTACTTCCTCGGAATCGAGTTTGCGCCGGGCACCCGCTGGTCGCGGCGCGATTTTCGGCCGCGGCACATGCTGGACCCGAGGAAACTGGCTGAACTGGCCGGCGAATCGGAATCGGCCCAGGGGACCGAGCCCGGACAATCGGGCTAAGGCCCTCAGTGTGTCATGGCGTAAACGATATAGTTGACGCCCAGGCGGATCCCAAGAGCGGAGAAGCGTTCGGGGTATCGTGGGCTGTCGGCCCACTCCCACGAGTCGCCGATATCGGAGTTGAACGAGATGGCAACCATGATCCGGCGCTTGTCGTCGTAGATCGCCCGCCAGTGCGGCACTCGTCCGTCGTTCTTGTAGCCGCGCCGGAGGTGCTCCATTCCCGGCACCTGGTAGCGGTCGGTGAGATCGTAGACGGTGTGGAAAATGGAATCGGCATCGTCGATCTCTTCGATCGGACGGTCCGGGAACACGAGCTTCATGCTTTCCTGAAACACACTCCACTCGACGGTGCCGTGGAAGTCGTCGGCCATGAAAAAACCACCGCGCAGCAGGAAATCGCGTAAGATCCGCGCCTGGGCGCGAGTAATGCCCCACTCGCCGGTCTGGACGGCGTAAAGCCACGGCCAGTTATAAACGTCGTCGCCGTCCTCGAGATTGACCGGCTGTTCGACGGAACGCACGGAGATGCGGGTGAGCCGCCGGACGGCGAGGGAAAAATGACGATCGGCGCGGGGATAGTCCTGCGTCCAGAGGGAAAGTCCCTGGCGCCAATCGCCGTCGAAGCGGCCGCGGTAGCCGTCGTTGGGGCCAGGCGGATACATCAGGCGGGCAAACGCCCATTCGGATTTTTCGCGCCAGTCCGGAGGCAGAGGAATGTCGTGGTCGTATTCGACTCCGGCATACTCGCGAAACGGCCGCTGGAACGCGAAGAGGCTGCTCAGAAACGCGGCGAGACCCGCCGCGCATAAGAGAACTTTCCGCAGGAGGCGGGGCCGCGGCAAACCCGAGCCTCGCCCGCGGGAGGGCGCGCGAGCGGATGGGCTCGCATGGCCACGGCGGAGCGTCGCCTGACGTTCGCTCTGCACGTCTTCATTATGCCCCGGAGCGCGGAGCCAGTCTGGAACCTTCGGAGGAGGCCGGAATCGGGCTCGCCGGCACGCCCCGCTATCCCACCCGCCCCGCCGCGCCGGCGCCGCCCCGGCGCCGATCTCTTATATGATGCAATTTGCCACCTTCCCTGGACCCACCTTTTCAGCCATCGGGCGTGCTGGTTGCCGTGATCACGCCGAGGCGCCCTGAATCCAACGCAATCGACATGGCCGCGATGCTCGAGGTCCTCGATTTCGCGGCCATCCCCGGCATTGCCGGCGTGGTTCTTCTGGGCACGACCGGCGAGTTCGTCCACTTCGATCTCGAAGATCGCATCAAGCTGGTCTCATTCGTGGTCCGTCGAAGCCGCGTGCCGGTCATCGTCAACGTGTCCCATTCCACCCTCGACGGCGCCTGGAGCCTGGCGCGGGCAGCGCAGGAGGCCGGCGCCGCTGGTCTGCTGCTGATGCCGCCCTACTTCCCCCGCTACCCGCGCGAGGCCGTGCGCAGCTTCTACCGGCAGTTCGTCGAGGGCATCGACGACGGCCCGCCCGTCTATCTCTACAACATTCCCCAGGTCACCAGCCCGCTCGACTCCCGAACGGCAATCGATCTCCTCGAAACCGGCCTCTTCGCCGGCATCAAGGATTCCAGCGGAAACTGGGACGAGTTCGCACAGCTTGTCGAGGCGTCGCAGCGCACCGGCTTTCGCGTCCTCAGCGGAAATGAACGGATCTACGCCCGTGGACGAAAGGCGGGCTCGCACGGCATCATCTCCGGCGCGGCATCGGCGATTCCCGAGCTTCTGCTGGCGCTCGAAGCGGCAATCGCTTCCGGAGACGAGCCGCGGACTCAGCGCCTCCACGCCCGGCTGATGGAGTTCATCGACCGGATCGAGGCGTTCCCGGCGACGTTCGGCATCAAAGAAGCGGCCGGACTGCGCGGTCTCAAAGCCGGACCTACCGCCATTCCGCTCGGCGGACCGCTCGGCGAGCGGATGATCGAGTACCGCGCGTGGTTTCCGGAGTGGTGGGCCGGGACCGAAAAACTGATTGCCTCCCCCTCGCAGGACTCCTGAGCGGAGCCCGGCGCGGGGATGGAACAATAGTTCGGTATGGACATGCCTTCGGAGGAATTCCGGCGCGCCGCGCATCAGGCCGTCGACTGGATGGCCGACTACCTGGCTGCGCCCGGCCGCTATCCGGTGTTGCCCACCATGGAGCCAGGCGATCTGGTGGCGCGCCTTCCCCGCGCCGCGCCCTCGGCGGGTGAGCCCATCGACGAGATTCTCGCCGACTTCGAGCGCCAGATCGTCCCGGCTCTCACCCACTGGAACCATCCCCGGTTCTTCGCCTACTTCTCCGTCTCGGCCTCCGGGCCCGGAGTGCTGGCGGAGATGCTGGCGGCGGCGTTGAACGTGAACGGAATGCTCTGGAAATCCTGTCCCGCCGCGACCGAGCTCGAACAAACCGTGCTCGCCTGGCTGCTCGACGCCCTGCAACTGCCCGAAAAATGGTTCGGCATCATTTACGACACAGCGTCGATTTCCACCCTGCACGGAATTGCGGCCGCGCGGGAGCGAGCCGATCCCGACGCCCGCCGCCGCGGCGGCGACGGCAGCCTCACGCTCTATACTTCCTGCCATGCCCACTCGTCGGTGGAAAAGGCCGCCATCACACTCGGGCTCGGCCAGGAAAACGTCCGGCTAATTGAGGCCGACGAAGCGTTCCGCATGCGCACCGGCGCGCTCGAGGAATCGATTCGGCGCGACCTGGCAGCCGGGAAAAAACCGTTCTGCGTCGTCGCCACCGTGGGAACCACCTCGACAACCAGCATCGACCCGGTGCCGGACATCGCCGCGCTCGCGCGCAAGTACGGCCTGTGGCTCCATGTCGACGCCGCTTATGGCGGACCGGCCGCCATCGTGCCCGAGCTTCGCCCCTTGTTCAACGGCATCGAACAGGCCGATTCCCTGGTGTTGAATCCCCATAAGTGGCTTTTCACGCCCATCGACCTCAGCGTCTTTTACACCGCGCATCCGGAAATCCTGCGCCGCGCCTTCTCGCTGGTGCCGGAGTATCTCAAGACCAACGAGGACTCCCGGGCCGTGAACTACATGGACTACGGCGTCCAACTCGGGCGCCGCTTTCGAGCGTTGAAGCTATGGTTCGTCCTGCGTTACTTCGGGCGGGATCGTCTGGCGGAGATGATCCGCACGCAGGTCGGCTGGGCTCAACAATTGGCCGCGCTCATCGAGCAACACCCGGACTTCGAGGTCAGCGCCCCACATCCCTTTTCGCTTGTCTGCTTCCGGCACAAGGCGGGCGACCAAAAAAATCGCCGGTTGCTCGAAGCCGTGAATGCCTCCGGAAGGGCTTTCCTCTCGCATACGGTGCTTCAGGGCAACGTCGTGCTTCGTTTGGCAATCGGCAATATCCACACCACCTGGGATGATGTCCGCGGCACTTGGGAGTTCATCGAGGGCCTTTGTTAGACTGGAAGCCGGCATGAGCCGACTGGAGACGACCCTCTGCGGCATCCGGCTTCAAAACCCCGTGCTGGCCGCCTCGGGCACCTACGGTTACGGCATCGAATTTGCCGGCCTCGTTGACCTGAACGCCCTCGGCGGCATCGTCGTGAAGGGCCTGTCGCGGGAGCCGATCGCCGGTAACCCGGCGCCTCGCCTCTGGGAGACCGAGGCGGGCATGATGAATTCGGTCGGCCTGCAGAACGTCGGGGTCCGCGCCTTCGTCAAAGAGAAACTCCCCAAGCTGCGGCGGTACCGGACTGCGGTGTTCGCAAACGTTTTCGGGTACGCGGCTGAGGATTACGCCGAGGTCATCCGAATTCTGAACGACGCCGAGGGCCTCGCCGCCTATGAGTTGAACGTTTCCTGTCCCAATACCCGGCAGGGAGGGATTTACTTCTCGAGCGACCCCGTCTGCCTTGCGGAACTGATCCGGATGGTGCGCCCCATCACCCGGCGCCCGATCATCGTCAAGCTTTCGCCCAATGTGGACCGGATTGAGCCGCTGGCCCGGGCGGCCGAGGACGCCGGAGCCGACGCGATCAGCCTGGTGAACACATTCATCTCCCTGGCGGTGGACGCGCGAACCAGGAGGCCGCGGCTGGGCGCCGGATACGGCGGCCTCTCCGGGCCGGCCATTAAGCCGATCGCCCTCCGGCTCGTTCATCAGGCCGCGCAGAGCGTGAGGATCCCTGTGATCGGGCTCGGCGGGATCAGATCCGGCCTCGACGCGGCGGAGTTTCTCATCGCCGGCGCCAGCGCGGTCGAGATCGGCACGCTCAATTTCGCCGACCCCGCCGCTCCGCTCCGCGTGGCGCGCGAGCTCGACAGGTTCCTTCGCGACGAGGGTATTCCGTCAGTAACCGGCATCGTCGGAACTCTGCAACTCCATCCCGCCCCCACGGCGGCACAGGAAGAGAAAAAGCTATGAGAACCCCTATATCCACGGAACGGGCGCCGAAGGCTATCGGCCCTTATTCGCAGGCCATCGTTCACGGCGGTCTGGCCTATCTCAGCGGGCAGATCCCCCTCGATCCGGCGACAAACGCGATGGTCGAAGGCGGCATCGCCGCGCAGACCGAGCGCGTACTCGAAAACATGAAGGCCGTTCTCGAAGCCTGCGGTTCGTCGCTCGGCCAGGTCGTCAAAACCACGGTCTTCCTCAAGGACATGTCGGAATTTCCGGAGATGAACCAGGTTTACGCGCGCTTCTTCCCGGAGCATCCACCGGCCCGCTCCACGGTCGAAGCGGCCCGCCTGCCCCGCGACGTACGCGTCGAAATCGAGGCCATCGCCGCCATTTCCGGATAAGCCGGCCGGCCTCAGTGGACTGAGTACTGCTGCTGCGGCGCCTTCAGTTGGATGGGAATCGTCTTCTCGTCCTCATTCACTTCAAAGTCGTCGCCGAAGGTCTGATAGTTCTTGGCGATGACCTGGATCTCAATCGTGCCCTGAGGAATCGGCGGAATCTTGGCCGTTCCCGACTGATTGGAGCGCATTTCCCAGCTCACCGGCGTCTTGCGGCCAAGTTTCTTCGCGGACCGGTTGCCCTTAAAGCGCACAATTACGTCGGCATGGTCCACAGGCCGTCCCTCCGTGTCGGTGACCTGGATCGTGAGAGTCGTCATCGGCGGTCCGGCAAGCAGCGGGGTCACAAGCGCCACCAGGATCGCAAGCACGCGAAGCTTCATACCTCGATTATCGCAGTGCCGGCAGCCCGGACAACCGGCCGCTGCCGGCAGGGGCCGGGCGGGGCGGGAATCCCGCGGCTGCGACCCGCGCTCAGACAGGAGCCTTCGAGCGCCGCCGTTCGCCCATGCCCCGGCGCCGCGCGTCCGAAGCCCGGCCGCGCCCCGGGAGACCGGGAAGCCTGGACGGGCGCTTCGTCACAAATAGTTTGCCGGCGCTGAAATCTCTCTCTCGCCCGCGGCGCCCGCGCGCCGCCGCCGTTCAAGTTTCTGCACAGGCCGGGCCGAAGCGTTCAGGAATTTGTACGCACTGTCCGTCGCCACTTTCGACCCAGCTTGTGCTTTCAGCGGGATGCCGCCGTCCCCCCGATGGCGATGCGAATGCAGTGACCACAACGGATAGCCTTGGCGCCCGGCGCCATTTCTATCCGAAGGAGCACACTATGGGCATCAACAAAAAAACCGGTTCCGGCCTTTTGGCCGCGATATTGGTCGGCGGAGGCTTATTTACCGCATTTGCAGTGCGGAGCCACGCGGAAACCGTCGGAGAATCTGCCAAAATCTCCGGCCTGCTGAAGGACGCCAAAACGGAGGCCGCAGCCCTGAAAACCGACACAGAAGAGATGCTGACTTTCACCCGAAGTAAAGTGAGCTGGCAGAGCCATGCCGCGAAGGTCGAAATGGTCAAAGAGCACATTAACAAAGCGGGCGAGATCGCCGGGAAACTCACCGAAGCGCAGTCCGAAGGCGCGCCCTGGCAGCAACAGGCGATCGTCCAGATTCCGGTGCTCCTGCGCGAACTGGCTACCAACACCGAGGCGATGATCGAGTATCTGAACAAGAATCAAAACCGGGTGCACCATACGGACTTCCAGGACTACGTCAAGACCAACTCCGAACTCGCCTCTGAGCTGTCTACGTTGATCAACGAGTACGTCAGCTATGGGACGACCAAGGCGCGACTGGAGGATCTCAGTAAAAAACTGGAAGTTGAATAGGTCTGTTAGCAGCCGACGCGGATGGCCGCGCAGTGGCCGCCGGCCAACAGCCGGTAGCCGCTGCGACGGCCGGGCCGCTCCCATCGCCGGCTGGCCTGCCTGCCTGTTAAGGGCGCGTGCCAGCCGTGTGTGATCCTGCTCCAGTCAACGGCCTCCCGGCCGCCTCGTCGCTCCCCGTCGCGACACGAGCCGGGCCGGGTCCCGGCGTTGCGGCACACCAAAACGATGCTCCGGAGCCTCCCCGTGAAGCGGGAGAGGCCCCCAAAAAGCGGGCACGGTGTGCCGCGCGCCGGCACGAGGAACAAAAGCAACGGGGCCTGATCCCTGCCGCGCTAAATCGGCCAACGAATCAGAGGAAGCATGCGCTTCTATATGAACATCCCCCCCATTCCGAGCCTTGAGGGCCTTCATCCGCTAGTAGTCCACTTTCCGATCGCTCTCCTTTTTGTGGCGCCCGTTTTTGTCGTCATCGGGCTCCTGCGCAATTCGGCGCAGCGCTCGGCCTTCCTGATGTCGGCGTGGATTCTGATGATCGCCGGCACGGGGGCGGCATTCGTCGCCGCCTTTTCCGGCGAAGCCGCCGCAAGGCTGGTGCGGCACTCGGCGGAGGTGACTGCCGTTCTGGAACGTCACGAAGATCTCGCCGAAACCACGCGAGTGATCTTTGCCGCGTTAACCGTCATCTTCGCGGTTCTGCTCTTCGGACCCCGTCTTTTGAAGCGGCCTCCCGGGAGTGCGGTGGCTACGCTGCTGCCGTCAATCTTTCTGCTGTTGTACTGCGCGGGGATGGTGATTCTGGCCGATACGGCCCATAACGGCGGACGCCTGGTGCATGAGTTCGGCGTCCACGCGGTCATGCCCGTGCAGGCCGTCCGGCAGCCGCTGCGGTAGAGCGGGCGGGCAGTCAGTGGTTGTCTTTTCGCTGCCGGCCGAAGATTGGCCCGCCGGGGCGCCATTGCCCAGCTTTCCGAGCTTGTAGGCGAGATCGCTGCGGGAAAGTCCCAGACGCCGCGCTGCTTCCGCCCTCACGCCGCCACTCGATCGCAGGGCTCTGTCAATCAGGTCGCGTTCCACGTTTTCCAGAATCAAGCGCAGGTTTACCGATTCCGGAAGCAGGTCAACCCACGTCGAGCAGACATCGTCCGGCTCCACCGGCCGGTTCGCGGTCTCCTCCTCGGCCGGAACCGGCAGTTGGTCCGGTCCCACCTCTGATCCGCTCGAAAGAATGAGCGCCCGCTCGATCAGATTCTTCAACTCCCGGACGTTGCCGGGAAACGAGTAGCGGCGCAGCTTGCGGATCGCCTCGATGCTCAGCGGCCGAAGCGGCTGCTTCAGGTCCGTGGCAGCATGGCGGCAGAACAGGGCGCACAGGCCGGGGATATCCTCGGGCCGCTCGCGCAGCGGCGGAATGTGAACCGGAACAACGGCGAGACGGTAGTAAAGATCCTGGCGGAATCGACCCTGGCGGACAGCCGCCTCCAGGTCGCGGTTCGTAGCCACAAGCACGCGAACATCCACGCTCCGGCCCCGGGTGGACCCGACTCTCATGATCTGGCCGTCCATCAGAACGCGCAGCAGCTTCGCCTGGGCCGTGAGCGACATGTCGCCCACTTCGTCCAGGAACAGTGTGCCTTCATTGGCCGCCTCGAAGAGCCCCTCGCGTGCACGGTCGGCGCCGGTAAAGGCCCCCTTCTCGTGCCCAAACAACTCCGCTTCCAGCAAAGACTCGGTAATCGAGGCGCAGTTGACCGCGATGAACGGCTTCGATGCCCGCGGACTCATCCGATGAATCGCCCGCGCCGCCATCTCCTTCCCCGTTCCCGTCTCGCCGTGAATGAGCACCGTCGCTCCCGTGGGTGCGACCCGCGCGATCGCCTCTCGTACGCCGGCCATCGCATCGCTGATGCCGACAATTTCCGCCGGGCCTTCCATCTTTACGAGCGTCTGGCGCAGAACGCCATTCTCCCTGAGCAGCGCCGTGTGTTCGCAAGCGCGGCGGACCGCGGCCCGCACAACCTCGGTCTGAAACGGCTTGGTCACGAAATCGAAGGCGCCCTGCCTCATGCTTTCCACCGCCAGCTCAACCGTCGCGTGGGCCGTGAGCATCACCAGCGCCGTTGTCGGATCCAGTTCCCGCAACCGCGCCAACACGTCCAGCCCATCGCCGTCGGGCATTTTCTGATCCGTCACAACCGCGTCAAAGCGGCTCGCGGCAAGGAGGCTCCGCGCTTCGGTCAGTCCGCATGCCTCGGTCACGACATGTTTGTCGCGCCCCAGACTCGAAGCGAGAATTCGCCTCATGTGCGGTTCGTCATCGACAATCAGGACTCTACCCATAAGATTCAGTGCCTCCCTCGGCGGAACGAAAACTCAACTGAAAGCGCACGGCCTCCGGCTGATTGGCGTCCAGTATCAGATCGCCGCCGTGTGCGAGCGCGACATTACGCGCAATCGCCAGACCCAGGCCTGTGCCGCCCGGCTTCGTAGTAAAAAATGGCTCAAAAATGCGGCAGGCGACGCCGTCCGGAATCGGTCCATTGGAATTCTCCACCCAAATCCGGAGCGCTCCGCCGCTCTGGCCGGCCTTCAACATCACCCGGCCGCCCGCGCTGGAAGCGTCAATCGCGTTCATCACAAGGTTCAAAATCGCCTGAATCGTTTGGCCGCTGTCCAGCTCGGCCCGGAGCCCATCGTCGGCCTCGACGCGAAGTTCCACACCCCTGCCCGTGGCCTGCGCCCTGCAGGCCGAGGCGGCGTATTCGAGCAGCGCGGCCACCGGCTCGGAATGCCGGTCGGCAGCCGCGGGACGGGCGTATCGGAGAAAGTCCGCCGTCAGCCTTTCCAGCCGTTCCGCTTCCTTGCCGGCAATGTCAAACATCTGTTCCCGCTCGGCGTCCGGGAGATCCTCGTGCAGCGCCATGGCCAGGGAACTCGAGATCATGGCCACCGGATTCCGCACCTCATGTGCGATCGCGCTCGACAGTCTTCCTACCGCCGCCAGTTTCTCCTCCTGCACCAGCCGCTCCTGCGCGCTCCTCAGCTCCGCGCGGCTCTCCAGCAGACTCCGCGTCTCGCATCGGAGTTGTCGCACCACAAGCCAGACTACCGGGCCGACGATGGCGTAAAGCAGCGACATCGTTCCCGCCTCCAGATACTCAACCATCAGCGCCGGCGGGTGGAACCGGAAATACCACCAGACCCAGAAGAAGTTGAGAAACGACGCCAGCCCGACGACACGGGAAAGGCCGCCCAGCGAAAAACGGAACGCGGCTTCGATCACCGGAATCGCCATCAACGCGCTGTATTGAACGTTCTGATCGTTGGAGAGAAGCGCGAGGGTGAAAGACAGCGCCGCGCTGAAGCCCACCGACGCCCAGCTCAACCCTTGGATGGTCCAAGGGCCGGGCAGAGAATCGATGCCGTGAAGCCACATCAGGCTCAGGCTGTTCACCAGGAATCCGGCCAGCAGCAGAATCGCGAAGGCGCGCGGCGGGTTCCCCCAATAGGAGGCCAACAGCGTGTGCGACAGCAGCAGCACCGCCATCACCAGAAGGTTCAGCAGCACAAAGATCGTCTGCTCCCTCTTGAAGGCGTCGAGGCCTCCACGAAGGACGTCTAATTGAGGATCACCAAAGTTCGCCATGGCGGTTCAATCGGTCGGCCTTCGATCTCATCTGGCCGGGGCAGCGCCGCTGCCCGGCCCGCTGCCGTCCAGCAGCGCGAGGTATGTTTCCTCTTCCTGTGCGAAATGAAGGCGCAGAATGGCGTCGAGGCCGTAGAGGATGCGTTGAAATTCCGGGACGTCCTCCGGTGCCGGTCCTTGTTCGGGAAGATCGTCGAGCGTGCGGCGGAGCAGGCCGGTCAGGTGGGAGACCTCACGGTGAGCGCGGGCCATCGCCGCAACGGGTTCGTCGCCGCCCATCATCCGGGCAATGACCGGATACAGCGTTCCATCTTCGGCGTCGTCGTGCGGCAGAATCTCCGTGGCCAGAAAACGGTGAGTGTTCTCCAGGCCGGTGAGCGCTTCGGCGGGTGAGAGCGCTCCCAGGCGATCGGCCAGGTACCTGATGTCGCGGACACCGGGAAGCAGGCGGCGATGCTCGGCTCGTATCCGGTCGCTCAGCCCCTCGTGTTGCGGCGGCGCGTGCGGCGCGGACCGGCCCGGTCTCAGCGCGCGGAGCGCGTTGAGGATCACCAGCATATCGATACCTTCCTGTGACAATGCTCCGGCGATCGGCGGCAGCCATCCGGCGGCGGCGGCGCACATTCCGATCCCCGACAGGGCCATGCCCGCGATCATGCTCTCGATGGCGATCCGTCGCGTGCGCGCCGCGATCCGGACTCCTTCCGCGAACCGGTCCAGCCGGTCGACCGTGATCACGATGTCCGCGGCCTCCGAGGAAGCCGAGGCGCCTCGCGCACCCAGCGCCACTCCCACATCGGCGCTCGCCAGTGCCGGCGCGTCGTTGATCCCGTCGCCCACCATCACCGTCACGCCCTCCGCTCTCGCCTCGCGCACCGCGTCGACTTTCTCGGCCGGCGTCCGCTCGGCGAAAACACGATCGACGCCCAGCACCTGGCCGACCACGTTGGCGACGTCTTCATGGTCGCCGGTGAGCAAATAGATCTTTCGAAAACCAGCCCGCCGAAGCAGGCGAAGCGTGATCGGAGCGTCCGGCCGGATCGGGTCCTCGATTACCAGCGCGCCCTCCGCCTGCCCGTCGATCGCCATCACCACGCTCGACGATCCCTCGAAACTGTTCCGCCGCCGCAGACGCCGCAGAGGCGCCGGCGTGGGACGCCCCTGCAGCACCCACCCGCTCCTGCCCAGTTCCACAAACGCGCCGTCCACCCAGCCCCGGACGCCCGAGCCCGTCTCCTCCTCGGCATCGGTGGGGAACGAGAGTGTCAAACCCCGCGCCTTCGCCGCCGCTAGAATTGGAGCGGCCAGAACGTGCTGCGACACCTGATCGAGTGACGCCGCATAGCGCAGCAACTGGTCCGGCGTGTAACGTCCCAGCGGCACCACTTCGGTAACTGCCGGTGCGCCGCCGGTGACCGTCCCCGTCTTGTCGAGCACCAGCACCGTCGCCCTGGCCAGAGTCTCCAGTGCACCGCCGCCCTTGACCACCACCCCGCGCCGCGCCGCCCGCGAGATCCCGGAAACGATGGCCACCGGCGCCGCCAGAATCAGCGGGCACGGTGTCGCCACCACCAGCACCGCTAGTGCCCGCCGCGCGTCGCCCGATGCCGCCCAGGCCAGCCCCGCCACGCCCACCGCCACCGGCAGGAACACCATCGAGTAGCGATCCGCCAGCCGCAGCATCGGCGCCTTGGACGCCTGCGCCTGCTCCACAAGCCTCACGATGCCGGCGTACGTGCTGTCGCGCGCGAACGCCGTCGCCCGCATTCGGAACGGAGCCTTCGACGCGTTCACCGACCCGCTGCGCACCTGCTCGTCCGGCCGCCGCTCCACGGGCACCGCCTCCCCCGTCAGCGCCGACTCGTCCACCACCGCCGAACTCCCCATCACCACTCCGTCGACCGAGATCACCTCGCCCGGCTTCACCACCAGCGTGTCCCCCGGTTCGATCTCCTCCACCTTCACCGTGGTGAGCACCCCATCGCTCTCGCGATGGGCCATTCGCGGTGCGCGTTCAATCAGCGCCGACAACTCGCGCCGCGCCCGCGCCCCGGCCAGGCCTTCCAATTCCTGCCCCCCCGCCAGCATCAGCGCAATCACCGCGCCCGCCGCGTATTGTCCCAGCAGCAGCGCCCCCGCCATCGCCAGCAGCGCGATGATGTCCACTCCCACCTTGCCGCGCCGCAACGCCAGCACAACTCCGGCCGTCAACGGCACGATCCCCACCACCGTCGCCGCGGCCCAAAACCCCGCCGCCCATTCCGGCCGTTGCAGCAGGGTCGCCCCGAGACCAAGCAGAATCCCCGCGCCCGCCAGACCGAGCGTCCACCGATTCACCGTGCGAGCGTTCCATTCCATGCTTGCGCCTTGACACACCTGACCGATGCCCTCTACTTGCACCCCTAGGGCCAAGGCGAGGCCATCACTTTCAGGTATTTAGCGATTCTCGTGGGTCATGCCGCGCAGTCTCGCCCACGCTCCGTGCCAATTCGCGCATTTCCTGCACCCCCGCGGCGCGATTTCCCAACGGCCGCCGTTCGCCACCCGTCACCGGCCGAAACGAACGGCCCGATCGTAGCCGGTCATCTCCAGATATCCGCTCCCCGCCGCACTCGCGCCCGCTTTCGTCCCCCGGATATCGATCGCACCTTCCCAGTAACTCGGTGAGGCCGCGTTCTCGCTGGTGAGTTCCTGCGCCTCCAGCGGCGTCGTCGCGCTGGCAACCATCGACAGCGCCGGCACCCGAATCGTCCACGCCACCGGATACCGCGCGCCCGTTTTTGCGCTCGCCCAGGTGCCGCCCGGCTCGAGCGTAAACTCGCCCCGCGCCAGGTGCCGAGCCCGGCCGACGGCATCCACGTATGTCCCGGCCGAGTAGGGGTCGATCGAGCCGTCGGCGTGACGGATCTGGAACAGCATCAACTCAGAGCCATCTTCGAACTGGATGCTGAACCAGTCCCAGCCCGTCTGCGACGCGTCGAGCTGCTGCGTAAAAAACTCGTGATCCATCCACGACGCGCCTTCCACCACATACCGCCGCCCGCCGAGTTCGATGCTGCCCGCCGTCCGCAGCCGCGTGAAGGAAACGTAGTACGATGCTCTTCCCCGCCCCGCTGCCTTTTGACTGACACCATTCTCGCCGTGGATCACCGGAGGCTTGGCCGAGTCGAGCAGGAGATCGAGCGAAAACGCATCCGAAACCGCCGTAAGCCTCTGCCGGGTGAAGAGCCCCGCGGGCGGCTTCTTATCCCACACCGTCTGCCAGTTTCCGTTCCACACGGTTGCCGAATTCACATCCGCTCCGGCAAACCCCGGGCCGGGCCGGTTCAAACGCTCGGTATGGTAAAAGTGCTGCCCGCCGATGTCGCTGAGCGCCAGGTGCGCCAGATAAAGATCCGGCACGCTCCACGGCGCCTCGGCAGCCTTTTCCCGCCCCATGCCCTGCCGGAAGAACGTGAGCTCATAGCCGAAGCGCTCCCCCTGCGCGCCTCGAACGTTGCCCGTGTAATACCACCACTCCGTCTGAAACTCCGGGTGATTGAAGTGGTCCCGGGGAAACTCATAGCGGTATCCCGGCACCGCCGTCCGGTACTCCGCTGGACCGGCGCCCGGCGCTGCGCCGATCGCCGTCAGCGCCAGCGCAAACCCGATCGGCGCCAGGCGCGGCCCGCTATTCTTCATGCACAACCTCGATCGGATTCAGCCGCATCGCCACCCCCGCCGGGTAGAGCGCCGAAAGAACAGTCGAGAACAGCACCACGGCTACCGCCCCGCCCAGCACGGACACCGGCAGATGAAACTGAATCGTCCATCCGAACGACTGCTTGTTGATCACGAAAATCAGAATCAGAGAAAGCAGCCCGCCCAAACCAAGGCCAATAGCGCTCGACAGCAAGCCCAGCAGCCCGGCCTCGAACAGAATCAATCGCCGGAGTTGATGCACCGATCCGCCGAGAAACCGCAGCAGGCCCATCTCGCGCCGGCGGTCGATCACCAGCGCCAGCAGTGCGCCCGCCACGCCCATCACCGCCACCAGAATCGCCACTCCCTCCAGGGCGTATGTGATGGCGAATGTCCGGTCGAACACGCGGATCGCTTCCCGGCGGAGAGAACGGTTCGCGAAGATCGCCACCTGGCGGCCCGCGCACGCCCGCTCCACGGCGGCCCGCCCGGAACCGAGTTCCACGCCTTCGGCGAGATAGACCGCCAGGTTCGACGGCGCCGGGTCCGGCAGGTATCGCAGCAGGGTCGCGCGATCCATCAACACGTATCCGCGCTCGCTCGCGTAGTCGTAGTAAACGCCGGCCACCGGGAACGCCGCCGCGCGCCCCGCCAGATTGAGTCGAATCGTCGCCCCGCGCCCCACGTGATGCTTATTGGCGAATGGCTCGCTCACCGCCACCGCATCGCCCTGCCGCAGCCGCGCATACACGGCCGCCGGGTCGGCGCCGCCCATGAACACCAGCCGGCCGAAGCGCGCCGAGACACTCATATCAGCGCCCGCCAGTATGGCCGGCATCCCCTCATAGCTGATGTCGTAGGCTCGAAACCATTCCACCGCCCGCACCTCGGGCAGAGCCGCGACGCGCTCCGCCAGCATCGCCGAAAGCGTCGGATGGCGATCCACCGCCGCCGGACCCGCGGGCCTCAAATATAGGTCCGCCTTCAGTTGGTTGTCCATCCAGACCAGCACCGTCTCCCGAAAACTCCCCACCATGATGCCCACCGCCACCATCATCGCGATGGCCGTAGACAAGGCTCCGGCCAGGACCGAGGTCCGGCGCAGCGACGCCAGCAGACTGCGGCTGGCCAGCATCGCCTCGACGCCGAACAGGCGCCCGAGCGGCGTTCCGGCTCGTGCGCAGACGAAGGAAACGACCGACGGAATCGCCGCTGCCCCCGCCACCACCAGCAGGAGCGCGGCAATGTAGCCGAGCACCGGTTTTCCGTCCACCGGCCCGGCGAAAGCGGCTGCCGTGGCCAGCGCCAGCGCCGCCGCCGATGCCGCCAGTCCCCGGCCCTGCCCCGTCCTCGCCTGATAGTCCACACGCCCGCGCGCCATCGCCTCCGTCGGAGGCACCATCGAAGCCTCCCGCGCCGGCACAAAGCCCGACACCACCGACATCGCCACTCCCAGAAGGATCGCGAACGCCGCCGCTCCGGCCGTAAGCGCGATGGGTGCCGGAGTGCTGCTCACATACAGCGACTCCACCGTCGCCGCCACCAGGCGCACCGCCCCCTCCGCCATCACCCGTCCCAGCGCGATGCCCAGCAGCGAGCCCGCCAACCCGAACATCGCGGACTCAGCCACGAACGCTCCCAGAATCAGCCTTCGATCGGCCCCCAATGCCCGCACGACGCCAATCTCCGCGCGCCGTCGAACCACGGAAACCGAAATCGTGTTGTAGATCAGAAACGCGCCGACGATGAGAGCGATGTAGCTCAGCAGCCGCAAATTCCAGCGAAAGGCCTCCAGCATCTTCCGGTTCTCCCGCGTCTTGGCGCCGCTGCGCTCCACCGTAATCCCGGACGGAACCGCCCCTCGCAGCAGCCGCTCCCATTCCTCGATGCTCCGCCGCCCCGCATCCCCTTGCCCCGGCAGGCGGATCAGAATCCGGTCGAGCCTGCCGCCCCGGCGCAACAGACGGTCGGCCAACGCCAGATCGATCACCGCCGCATCGCCGCTCCGTTCCTCCAGCGTTCCCGCCACCGTGAATCGCACCTCCCGGTCGCCAATCCGAAGCTCCATCGTGTCGCCGGCCTTCTTATGAAACGGCACGCCCAGCCAGATGCGGTTCTCCTCCGGGTTCGGCGCGCCCTCCGGCCCTGTCGGCTGCGTCTGGCCCGTCTGCCGGCCGCTGTTAAACACATCCACTCCGATCAGCGGCATCACATGACCGGTTCCCGGAATCTCCGCGTAATCCTCCATCCGCGGCCGGATCTCAATCGGGTAAGGCATGCGCGCCAGCGTCCCGGCCACGCTAGCCGGTACACCTCCGGCGGCCGAAATCTCCAGATCGGCATCCCCGGCCAGCGTCTCCACCGAGGAGCGGAACGAACCCGCCGCCGCCTGACCGGCAAGGTCGATCGCCAGCACCACCGCCACGCCAAGCCCAACAGCCAGCGCCGTAAGCGCCGCGCGCAGCGGTTCCCGCCGCAGCGGCCGCACGATCAATCGAAAAAAAAGACGGAGCGCGAACATCTCAGGCGCGGCGCATCTCCTCGACGCACTCCACCGCGCCGTCGCGCAGGTGAACGACACGGTCCGTCAGCGCGGCCCCTTCCACGCTGTGCGTCGCCATCAGCACCAGTGTGCCGCGCTCCCGCGCGATTCCCCGCATCAGCTCCAGAATCGCCGCGCCGGTCGCCGTATCCAGGTTCCCCGTCGGCTCGTCGGCCAGCAAAATCCCCGGCCCGTGCACCAGCGCCCGCGCTATCGCCACCCTCTGCATCTGCCCTCCGGAGAGCTGATGCGGAAAACGGTAGGCCAGGGACTCCATGCCCACCTCCGCCAGTTGCTTCATCGCCGCCGCCCGCGCTCCCCCGGTGCGGGCAAGGAGCAGCGGCAACTCCACATTCTCCACCACGCTGAGATTGGCCAGAAGCTGAAACGACTGGAAGACAAATCCCACCTTCTCGCGCCTCAGCCTCGTCAACTCCGATTCCGCGAGCGCACCCGTCGTCCGGCCGTCAATCCAGACTTCGCCCGAGCTCGGGAAGTCCATCGCCCCGGCCAGATTCAGCAGCGTCGATTTTCCGCACCCGCTTCGCCCCACCAGAGAGCAGAACTCCCCCGCCTGGAATTCCAGCGTCACCCCGCGCAACGCCGCAACCCTCCCGCCATCGGTGGCGTAGTCCTTGGACACGTTCTGCAAGCGGAGGATCGCCACAGTCTCAGCATACTGTGGCGCCGCCGCCTCCCGGTTCACGAAAAGGCTCACCCCCATGCGCAACTGGATGCTCGCCGCTCCGCCCCGGCGCGAAAATCTTTGCCCCGAAAGGGACTGCCGGTTCCTCCGCCCCTCTTGTCCGTTTCGTCCGCCCTTTGCGACAATGAAGGCTCTCGCGTCTCCTCAGGGGCTGCGCAAACCATGCCACGAACCGTACTGCCCGGAAAGCCTTATCCGCAGGGAGCCACGTGGGACGGCACCGGCGTAAACTTCTCCATCTATTCCGAAGGCGCCACCGGCGTCGAGCTCTGCCTGTTCGACGACGCCAAGTCCGCGACCTGGGAAACGATCACCATCCGCGAGAACACCGGCTTCGTCTGGCACTGCTATCTGCCCGGCGTGAAACTCGGCCAGCTTTACGGCTACCGCGCCTACGGTCCTTATGAACCCGAACATGGGCTCCGGTTCAATCCCGACAAGCTTCTCATCGACCCCTACGCCCGCGCCCTTCACGGCGCCGTCGACTGGAATGCTCCGCTCTTCGCTTATCAGCTCGGCCACGCCGGCGGCGACCTGGCGCCCGATTTTCGCGACGATGCCGCGGGCGTGCCCAAGTCCGTCGTCACCACATCGCATTTTGACTGGGAGAACGACCGGCCGCCGCTCACCGCGCTTCACGATTCGGTCATCTACGAGATTCACGTCAAGGGCTTCACCGCCGCGCACCCCGACCTCCCTCCGGAGCTTCGCGGCACCTACGCCGGCCTCGGCCACCCGCTCATCGTCGACTACCTCAAAAAACTCGGCGTCACCGCCGTCGAGCTCATGCCCGTACACGCGTTTCTCGACGACAAGAACCTGGTCGAGCGCGGCCTGAGGAATTACTGGGGCTACAACACCATCAACTTCTTTTCGCCCGAAGCGCGCTACAGCAGCGGCGGCTCCCACGGCGAGCAGATCGGCGAGTTCAAAAGCATGGTGAAGGCCTTGCACCGCGCCGGTATCGAGGTGATCCTCGACGTCGTCTACAATCACACCGCCGAGGGCAATCACCTGGGCCCCACGCTCAGCTTCAAGGGCATCGACAACGCCACCTACTACCGCCTGGTCTCCGATCAGCCCCGCTACTACATGGACTTTACCGGTACCGGCAACACTCTCAACGTCCGCCATCCCCAGGTGCTGAAGCTGATCATGGACAGCCTCCGCTACTGGGTTCTCGACATGCACGTCGATGGCTTCCGTTTCGACCTCGCCGCCGCGCTCGCCCGTGAGCTTCATGCCGTCGACCGCCTCTCCGCCTTCTTCGACATCATCAATCAGGACCCCGTCATCAGCCAGGTCAAGCTCATTGCCGAGCCCTGGGACGTCGGCGACGGCGGTTATCAGGTCGGCAAGTTCCCCGCCCTGTGGGCCGAGTGGAACGGCCAGTACCGCGATGCCGCCCGCCGCTATTGGAAAGGAGATGACGGACTTCTCGCCGAAATCGGCTACCGCATCACCGGCAGCAGCGATCTGTACCAGCGCGACGGCCGCCATCCCACCGCCAGCATCAACTTCGTCACCGCCCATGACGGCTTCACCCTTCACGACCTGGTCAGCTACAACTCCAAACACAACGAGGCCAACGGCGAGGACAACCGCGACGGCTCTAACGACAACCACTCCTGGAACCACGGCGTCGAAGGTCCCGCCCAGGATCCGGAAATCCAGAAACTTCGCGACCGCCAGAAGCGCAACTTCCTCACTACTCTCCTGCTCAGCCAGGGCGTGCCCATGATCTGCGCCGGCGACGAGATGGGACGTACCCAGAAGGGCAACAACAATGCCTATGCGCAGGACAATGACCTGAGCTGGTGCCGCTGGGACCTGAGCGAGCGAGGCATGGCGCTGTGCGAGTTCACCCGCCGCCTCATTAAACTTCGCCTCGATCACCCGAATCTCCATCGAAGGAAATTCTTCCAGGATCGCCGCATCGATCCCGACGCGCCCGAACGCGAAGTCGACGGCGCGGTGGAGCACGACGTTCTCTGGATCCGTCCCGATGGCCAGGAGATGACTCAGGACGAATGGCACGCCGGCTGGATCCGCTGCATCGGTCTCCTGCTGAACGGGCGCACCCTCGATGACGTGAACTCGATCGGCGAGCCGATCCGTGACGACACATTCCTTCTCCTCCTGAACCCCCATCACGAGGCCGTACCCTTCCAGTTGCCCAAGCCCCATGCCGGCACCCGCTGGGAGTTAGTCCTCGACACCCGTGACTCGGCTCCCCTCACGGCCCCGGTCCCGGGCCTCGGCGCAGCCTACGATCTCCTCGCCCGCAGCACTGCGGTCTTCCACGAGATCCCCGCCTGACAACCCGCAACCGGGGCGCCCGGAAGAAATGTCCGTGCTCCGGTACCTGCCGTCTCGCGGCATGCATTTTTTCCTGACTGTCCGCCCCTTCTTCCAGCCCGTTTTCCCCTACCCGCGGCCTCTCGACCCAACGTTTGCCGCCTTCCAGGCACGCTGGCACTGAAATTGCTCCCAATGTTTCGAGGAAGGCAGGGACATACACAATGAATCGGCATTTTCTTACGGGAACGCTTTTCGGTCTGGCCTGTGGCGCCGGCCTGGGCCTGCTGCTGGCGCCCAAGTCCGGCAAAGATGCCCGCCGCTGGATCGGTGGCCGCGTCGATAACACCCGCGCTTATGTGAACCGGAACAAACGAGCCCTGGAACGCTCGGCCGGACGCTGGATCGGTCAGGGCAAGGAAGAGGTCGCCGAGGTGATCAGCGCCGGCCGGCGCGCCGTCCAAAACCTGGCCGGCTGAGAACGTTCGGGGGTGGGAGGCCCTTATGTTGGAAGCGATTTTCGTCGTCTTGCTGTCGCTCTGGCTCTTCGGCCTGGTGACGTCTTACTTTCTGACGACGGCGATTCACCTGCTGCTGATCCTGGCGATCGCACTCCTGACGGCGCGCATTCTCCGCGGCCAGCCGCCTCTTTGAGCCACGCCAATACCGTTGGGTCGCTCGCATCGCCGATCACCGCCGCCGACTCGGCCGGCAGTTCCACCGCCCCTCGTTTCAAAGACACTGCCGCCGTCCCTAGCAGTAACACGCAGTTGCGCCACGGCAGCGCCACCACGCGCTCTTCCGGCGCAAGGTTGCACGCCACGCACACCGGACCGCGCCGCACCGTCAGCCAACCCTCCTCCTCGCTCCGCTTGGCTCGCACCTCTTCTAAGCGCCCGTCCGCCAGCGACGGAAACCACCGGCGCATACGGATCAGTTCGCGATACCAGTCCGCCAGGGCCGCTCCCTCTTCGCTCTCCAGTTCCTCCCAACGAAGCCGCGATCGCTCGAACGTTTCCGGCGCCTGCGGGTCCGGTATGCCCTCCGCCCTCGCGCCGTGCCCGGAATGCTCGCGCATCCGTCCCTCGGCTACGGCGCGGCCCAGCGGCTCCTCGTGATCGGTGAAATAGAGAAACGGCGACGATGCGCCGAACTCCTCGCCCTGAAACAACAGCGGCACGAACGGCGACGTCAGGACCAGCGCGCTTCCGATCCTCAGCTTCCCCGCGCTCACCAGGTGGTTCATCCTCTCGCCGAACGGCCGGTTGCCCACCTGGTCGTGATTCTGCAGATATCCCACAAACCGCGCCCCCGGCAGTCCCCGCACCGGCCGGCCGTGATGCCTCCTGCGATGAGGGCAGTACTGCCCTTCGTAGACGAATGCATGGCGCAGGGACTGCGCAATTGCCCCCAGCGATCCGAAGCCGGCGTAGTAGCCGCCCCGCTCGCCCGTCAGCGCCGCGTGGAGCGCGTGGTGAAAATCGTCGCTCCATTGCGCCTGCAATCCGTATCCGCCCCGCTCGCGCGAATCCACAATCCGCGGATCGTTCAGGTTGCTCTCGGCCACCAGCGCCAGATGACGTCCCAGAACCGCCGACAGCCCCTCCACCTCCACTGCCAACTGTTCCAGAAAATGCACCGCCGATTGATCGAACAGCGAGTGGATCGCATCCAGCCGCAGACCGTCGATGTGATAATCGCGAAGCCACATCAGCGCGTTGTCGCACAGGAATCGCCTCACCTCGCGGCTTCCCGGCCCGTCCAGATTCAGCGCTTCCCCCCACGGCGTGCCGTACTTCCGCGTGAAGTACGGTCCAAACCGGCTCAAGTAGTTTCCCGCCGGCCCGAGATGGTTGTAAACCACGTCGAGCAGCACAGCCAGCCCCTCCCCGTGGCACGCATCCACCAGTTGCTTCAATCCTTCCGGCCCGCCGTAGTCGTGATGCGGCGCGTACAGGTCCACGCCGTCATATCCCCAACCGCGGCTCCCCGCGAATTCGCATACCGGCATCAATTCCACATGCGTCACGCCCAGCTCAACCAGGTGCCTCAGATGCGGGATCACGCCCGCAAAGCTGCCCTCCGCCGAAAATGTCCCCACGTGCAGCTCGTAAATCACCGCCGACGCCAGCGGCCGCGCCTGCCAGCCGTGGTCGCTCCAGCGGTATTCGCCGTGGTCCACAATCCGGGAAGGGCCGTGCACGCCATAGGGCTGCCACGCCGAGCGCGGATCCGGCAGAGGGCTCCCCCCATCCAGCACGAACGCATAATCCGCGCCGGCGGCCGTGGCCTCATTTTCCATCCTCCACCAGCCGCCGTCCTCCGGCTCCATATTGAGCAGCCGGTCGTTCACCCGCGCCTGCACCCGCTTCGCCGCCGGCGCCCACACCCGAAGTGCCCTCATGGCCCCAACGTCCCGCTGCCCTCTTCGAGCACCAGCAGCGCCGCCGGGAATTTATCGAGGAGCCGGCCGATGTCCACTCTTCCCCCGCCCAGCGACTCACCCGCCAGCCGGTTGCACCACCTCCCGGGCCCCAGTTCGACCGTCGTCGTGCTCCAGCCGTCCCCGTTGACATCCTCCGCATACCCGCGCCGCGCGATCACCGCCACGTCCCCGCCCCGCTCAAACGCCACCACGTCCCCCGATCTCGGGCCCGACGCCCAAAGCGGCCGGTATGTCCCTTCCCCCCCAAAGCTCCGCGGCCGTTCTGCCCTCACCCGCAGCGACTGGTGAATCGTCCACAGCTTCGGCAATCCGTCATCGGTCCGGAGCGCAATTTCCTCCGGCCTCAGGCCTTTCATCTCCTTCAGCAGTTCGCTCCTCCGCTCGAAGTCCACCGGCGACCGGTTGTCGGGATCCACCAGCCTCAGATCCCACAGTTCGCTTCCCTGGTAGATGTCCGGCACTCCCGGAGCCGTCATCTTCAGCAGCGTCTGCGCCACCGATGCCTGCCGCGCGCTCTCCACGATCGGCCGAAGGAACTCTTCGAGGTCCGTCACAAACACCGGATCGGTCATAACCCCGTCGATGAACCCGGCCAGCGCCTCCTCAAATGCGCCATCCGGCCGTCTCCACGACGTCTGCTCCTTGGCCTCCCGCTCCGCCTTCAGCATGTAGGCCTGGAGCCGCTCGCGCGAGATCGGCCATGCGCCTACCAGGGTCTGGTACAGCAGATACTCGGTTTTCCGATCCGGCATCCGGTTGCTCTTATAGCGCGCATTCTGCTCCGACCACCGTCTCACGGCATCGGCCCACGCCGCCGCCCGGCCCGACAACTGCGCGATCCGCAGGCGGACATCCTCGCCCCGCTTGGTGTCGTGCGTTCCTGTCGTTACCATCGTCAACGGCCACTGCTCCTGGAGCCGCCCGCAGAACTGATGAAACTCCTCCAGCGACTCGCCGAACCGCTCCGGACTCCCGCCCACCTCATTGAGCGGCGCCAGCCGCAAATAGCAGTAAAACGCCGTGTCCTCGACGCCCTTCGCCATCGCCGGTCCGGTCACCTGCTGGAACAGAATCACGAACTCTGCCCCCAGCGCTCCCCCGGCCTCGATCATCAGCACGCGTTGGAGATACTCAAACAGCGCCCGATCCAGATCCGGCCGCCCGGCGATTGCCGCCTCGATCGCCGCGCGGATGGAGCCGGCGTCGGCGGCCGCAACCTGCCCGGTCTCGGGTTGCACGTAGGTGCGGTACACCGGAAACGCGGCCACCGCTTCCCGAATCGCTTCATGGATCTCGTGCCGCGTATAGTCCCTGTGCGTCCAGTCCTGCTCGCAGATCTGCAGGAACAGAGCCGTCAGCCGGTTGACGTCGCTGCCCAGAATATCCGCCAGCACCAGGTTCTTCTTCTCCCGCATCATGGCCGGCCAGTCCAGCGCCGCGCCGGTGAACTCCCGGTAGATCTCGTTGATCGAGGCTTCCCCCCGGGCATCCACGAACAGCCTTCCGGCCCGGTCCAGAAAGTCGTAGCCCGTCGTCCCCGCCACCGGCCAATCGGTGGGCAGGCTCTCGCCCGGCATCAGGATCTTCTCCACAACGATCCAGGCCTCCGGTGCCGCTTCCCGAAGCCTCTCCAGGTACTTTCGGGGATCGCTCAACCCGTCCGGGTGGTCCACCCGTACGCCGTCGATCACGCCGCGCCGCAGCCAGTCGATCGCCAGCTCGTGCGTGTCGTCGAACACTCCGTCGTTTTCCATGCGAAGGCCGACCAGGTTGTTCACGTCGAAGAAACGCCGGTAGCCCAGTTCGCGCTCGGCCGAGCGCCAGTATGCCAGCCGGTAGTTCTGCCGGCTGAGCAGAGCATCCATTTCAGCCGCGTCGCCCTCGATCTCCTTGACGCACTCCTCGATCTTGGCGGCCACCGCCGGCTGGTCCCGGCACAGCCCCGCCAGCAGCTCCTTCAGCATTTCCTTGTCCCGGTGCCGGGTCATGATACTCGGCCAGTCGAGGGAATGCGATGAAGGAAGATGCGCCAGCAGATCGGCGAGAAACGCCAGATACTGGCTTCCGCTGCGCGCCGCCGCGTTTGCCAGCAGCGCTGCCATCGAACGCGGAGAGGCCGGGAATTCATGCTCGTGATACTGGAACGAGAACGCTCCGCCTTCCCGCCGCAGCCTCACCTCTCCCGCCGCCAGCACCTTCCCGTACCGCTCGCCCAGAATCGGCAGCATCACCCTGTTTCGCAGCCTCTCCTCGGGCGGGTTCCACTCGATGTCGAAATAGGGCGCATACCGGCTCGCTGGTCCGTTTTCCAGAATGTCCCACCACCAGGCGTTGGCCCGCCCGGCAGCCGCCATGTGGTTCGGAACCATGTCCAGAACCTGCCCCAGCCCAAGTTCTCCCAGTCTCCGGCAGAATCTCTCGTGCCCTGCCTCGCCCCCAAGCTCCCCGTTCACCCGGTGGTAGTCCACCACGTCGTAGCCGTGCATGCTTCCCGGCGCCGCCTGCAGGTACGGGGAACAATACATGTGCGACACGCCCAGAGCCGCCAGATACTCGGCCGCCTCCGCGGCCTGATCGAAGCCGAAGCCCGCGTGAAGCTGAATCCGGTACGTCGCGCGAGGCTCTTTCATCGCGTCGCCTCCAGCAGGCGCAGTATGGCCTGCGCCGGAATCAGCGCCGCCATCGGACGCCACGCCAGGCACCCCTCCAGATCCCGCAGCGCCTTCTCCAATACGTAAACCTGAAGCAGGGCCCGCATCTCCTCCCGCGTCGGCGGCAGCAGCGCCGCGATGCCCGGCGTTTCCACGTACCCGCGCACGAACTCGGAGCTCACCCATCGCTGCCACGCCTCCGCCCAACGCTCAACCGGCCCCTGCGCCGGCCCCGGACCGCTCGTCCCGGCCGCGTGCGCGGCGAGCGCCGTTCGCGATGCTTCAAAAAATGACAGGATCATCTCCGCCGCGTCGCGCAGCGGCGAACGCTTGATCCGGCGCTCGCCCAGCGGCCGGTCCGGCTCCCCCTCCAGATCGATGATCACGAAGTCCTTGCCGGTGTACAAAACGCTCTCCAGATCGAAGCTGCCGTGAACCCGGATGCGCGACGAGTACAACTGGTGATCGCGAAGATACTCGATCTTCTTTAGGCACTCCTGCTCATGGGTGGCCAGCGCTTCGCAGGCCGCCCGAACCTGCTCCGGCAAACGCGCCAGCCGGTTCCGCAGCAGGTCGAATACCCGCGCGTTCAGCGCCAGCAGGCCGTGATAGAGGCTCAGCCGGTAAAGATCGTTGAACGGCTCCGGGCGAAACTCCGGCCGGTCGATCCGGCTCAACTGCAGGTGCAGCTCCGCCGTCCGCGTACCGAGCAGCCGGACCGCTGTCAGATAACCTCCCGTCAACCGGTGCGCCGCCTCCGGCGCCTCACCGCCGGGCAGGCCCGACACCGAAAGCCCGCTCATCCCCTGCCCGGCCTCGCCCGCATCCGGCGAAAGCGCGTGCTCGAAAAACAGCGACAGATTCTCCAGCGTGTAGCGCCAGGCGTCGGTTTCGTTCTCCACATAGCCATGCAGAATCCCGGCAACCGCCGCTTCCCCGCCCCGCGGCCGGTATTCGATCCATCCGGCCAACGGCGCCGTTAGGGCGGCCTTCTCTCGCGCCCCCTCCAGGGCCAGCCCCGCCTCCAGCTCCGGATGCGCCCCGCTCTCGATCCTGCGAATCAGCTTCAGAACAAAGCGGCTCCCGAACGCAATCGAACTGTTGCTCTGCTCAACCTGCACAAGCGCCGGCGCCAGTTCCGGCCGGCCGGGCCCCAGAAGCGTCCGGAACTGCCGGGTGTGGCCGCCCGCCAGCTCTCCGTTGCGCCCCTCAACTCGCTTCCGCCGCGACATCAGCCCGAGCAGCGCGGTCGAAAATTCCGGGTTCCGCGTGGCGCTGTACATCACTCCCAGCGCTCCGCCCGGCCCTTCCAGTTGAGCCAGAATCGCCTCCGGCGATTCCCGCTCGATCCGCTCCCGTTCGCCCTCGCCGAAGGCCACCGATACGGGTAAAAAATACGTTTGCGGATCGTCGTCGGAAAACTCCACCGTCACTATCAGCACGTAGGACATCGATGCCGGAAATGGCAGCACGTCCACGATTCTCGTCCGGTTCATCGGCCGCGATTTCCGCTGGAACCATCGCCGGGAATTCAAGTAGGGGCCCAGGACGCCCTCCAGCCTCTCCACCGTGCCGGCGTCGAGCACCCCCTTCTCATCCCCCGGCCACGGCAGCGCCGGCGCCATAAACAGCCCCTCCGCGCCCTTCAGCACTTCCTTCTCCGTCTCCGGCTGCCGCAGCACGAACCATGAGAAGGCGTGCGGGCCCAGCGAAAGGAAATACCCCCCTTCGCCGATCGCCGGAAACATGTTCCGGCCGAAAATCTCCTCCGGCGCCAGGCCCCGATAGGCGCTCAAGGGCAGCTCCACCGGCTGGGTGAAGCGCGACAGGTTGGCAACCACCAGAATCCGCTCTCCTTCGTACTCGCGAACGAAAGCCAGCACACGCCGGTTCTCCGGATTGAGCACCGTAATCGTCCCCCGTCCGAACGCCCGGTATTGCCGCCTCAGCCCGATCAGCCGCTTCATCCAGCGCAGCAGGGAATGCTGGTTGTTCTGCTGATTCTCCACATTCACCGCGCTGTAGTGATACTCCGGATCGATCACCACCGGCAGGTACAGCTTCTGCGGGTTCGCCGTGGAAAACCCCGCATTGCGGTCACCGCTCCATTGCATCGGCGTCCGCACGCCGTTTCGGTCCCCCAGGTAATAGTTGTCGCCCATCCCGATCTCATCGCCGTAGTAGATCACCGGAGTCCCCGGCAGCGACAGAATCAGCGCGAACATCAATTCCGTTCGCCTTCGGTCGTTTTCCAGCAGCGGGGCCAGCCGCCGCCGGATCCCCAGATTGATCCGCGCACCGGCGTCGTGAGCGTACACCCGGTACATGTAGTCCCGCTCCTCGTCGGTCACCATTTCGAGCGTCAACTCATCGTGATTCCGCAGGAACAGCGCCCACTGGCAGTTTTCCGGAATCGGCGGCGTCAGGCGCAGGATGTCGGTGATCGGATACCGGTCTTCCATCCTCACCGACATGAAGAGCCGCGGCATCAGGGGAAAATGAAACGCCATGTGGCACTCGGCTCCGCCGCCGAAATAGGCGATGGCGTCCTCCGGCCACTGGTTGGCCTCGGCCAGCAACATCCGGTCGTCGTACTTGGAGTCGATGTGCGCCCGCAGCTCCCGTAAAAACGCGTGCGTCTCCGGAAGGTTTTCACAGCTCGTCCCGTCCCGTTCAAACAGATACGGAACCGCGTCCAGCCGCAGTCCGTCCACGCCGAGGTCGAGCCAGAAATCCACCGCATCCAGCATCGCCTTGCGCACGTGCGGGCTGTCGTAGTTCAGGTCCGGCTGGTGCGAATAGAACCGGTGCCAGTAGTAAGCGCCCGCCACCGGGTCCCAGGTCCAGTTGGAAGGCTCAAAGTCTTTGAAGATGATCCGGGCTTGCCGGTATCGTTCCGGGTCGGCGCTCCACACATAGAAATCGCGCCACCGCGAGCCGGCCGGCGACCGGCGGGAACGCTGGAACCACGCGTGCTGGTCCGAGGTATGGTTCACCACCAGCTCCGTCACCACCCTCAGTCCGCGCGCGTGCGCCTCGCGGAGAAACAACTGAAAGTCCTTCAGCGTTCCGTAAGCCGGGTGCACGTTGGTGTAATCGGCAATGTCGTAGCCGTCGTCGCGCCACGGAGACGGAAAGAAGGGAAGCAGCCAGATCGCTGTAATCCCGAGATCCTGAAGATACGGCAGCTTTTGTGTGAGCCCCGAAAAGTCTCCGATCCCGTCATGCGCGCCGTCGTAAAAGGCCTTCACCGGGACCTCGTAGAAGACGGCGTCCTTATACCAGAGCGGGTCGGCCGGAAACCGGGAACGTGGTTGCTCGCGGCTCACGCGTTGTCATTGTACAATTTCGAGGCCCCGGAATTTCCCGGGTCCGCAGCCCCTGCGCCCTCAGCCGGCCGGCGCCGTCGATGACAGAAACTTGTAGCCCACCCCCCGAACCGTCACCAGATGCTTCGGATGCGCCGGATCGTCTTCGATGAGCTTCCTGAGCCGCACAATGAAATTGTCAATCGCCCGCGTGTCGGTGTCCTCGTGCAGGCCCCACACGTTTTCGAGCATCGACTTCCGCGATACCGGCGTGCCTTCGTGTTCGATGAGATAGCGCAGAACGTTGGCTTCCATCAGCGTCAGCGGAACCGCCTGCCCGGCCGACTGCAATTCGAGCAGATCGAAGTTCACTCTTTTGCCGGCGAACTCATACACGTTCTTCAGCCCGTTGTTTCCCGGCGGCGACGGCGGCGCGCTGCGCAGCCATTCGCGCCGCCTCAGCAGGCCCTGGATGCGCGCAATCAGAATCTTCAGCTCGAACGGCTTGGCCAGATAATCGTCGGCTCCGGCATCGAAGCCCCGCAGGATGTCATCGGCATGCCCGCGCGCCGTCAGCATCAGTGTGGGCACGAACTGCCCGGCGCGGCGCATCTCCGCCATCACGGTGAATCCGTCCTTGCCCGGCAGCATCACGTCCAGCACCACGATATCGAAAGCCGGCGGCTCCTTGGCAAGCATCTCGAGCGCAACTTCGCCGCTCTCGGCCACCGCCACCTCGTAGCCCTCCGACTCGAGGTTGTACCGCAGGCCCTCCGCCAGGTGCTGCTCGTCCTCCACCACCAGGATCCGGCTCATGGCGCCATCGGAAGCTGCAGCACGAACGTGCTCCCGCGCCCCGGCCCCTCGCTTTCCGCCCACGCCCGCCCACCGTGCCGCTTGGCCACCGACCGCACGATGTACAGCCCCAGCCCCGTGCCCTTCACGCGTCCCGCCACGCTCCCCGGCACCCGGTAAAAGCGCTTGAATATCCGCTTCAGCTCCGGCTTCGGTATGCCCGGCCCGCGGTCGGCGACGCGCAGCGTGGCGTAGCGCCCGTCCACGATCGCCGTCTCCACACTCACCTGAACTCCGTCGCCCGAGTACTTCACCGCGTTGTCGATGAGGTTCGAAACCGCGGCCCGCACTTCGTCGGCGTCCCCGAGAATCTCCAGCGGCGGCCCGGGCTCGTAGCGCAAACCGGAGGGCGGAATGTTGTGCAGCGTCCGCGCCCGCGCCAGGCACTCTTCGACAATCGCGCCGAGATCCACCCGCGTGACGTTCAGCCTGCGCCCCGCCGCGCCCATTCTCCCCGTCCGCAGGACTTGCTCGATCGTCCCCAGAAGCCGGTCGATGTCGGCCAGCATCACGCTGTAAAACTCCTGCCGCTTCGCCTCGTCCACGGCGCGCGTCTGCAAAGTCTCCAGGTACAGCCGGATGGAAGCTACGGGTGTCTTGAGCTCGTGGGTTACGGCGTTGATGAACGCGTCGTGTTGCTCGTTGCGCCGGATCTCGCGCACGAGAAATATCGTGTTCAGCACCACTCCCCCGATGATGACCGCCAGCAGCAGGACCCCGAAAAAGAGCAGAATCCCGGTGCGCCAGTTGAGCAGCACCCACCCGACGTAGAGAAGAATGCTGACCGCGATGAGCCCGGCGCCGAGCGCGATGAAAAATGCGATCGACCGCCGCCGTCCCGCAACCACCATGTTTCCAGCTTAGCCGGTCACCGGCCCTGGCGCCTGTCAGGCCGCTTCGCGTTCGGCCAAAGCCGAGTCCACCTTCGCCACCTTGATGCCTTTGGCGATCCCGAACGCCTTCATCAGCTTCAGCGTGATCCAGGAAATGTCGAACTCGTACCAGGCCAGACCGTGGCGGGCTGAGGTCGGATGCGCGTGGTGGTTGTTATGCCAGCCCTCGCCGAAAGTCAGCAGAGCCACCCACCAGTTGTTCCTCGAGTCGTCCCGCGTGGAGAACCGCCGCTTGCCCCACATGTGGGTCGCCGAATTCACCAGCCACGTCGCGTGCAGACCCGCCACAACGCGCAGGCAGACGCCCCAGAGCAACATCTGCCACCCGCCGGCCGCCAGCAGAATTCCGCTCAACACCACCATCGGCAGCCAATGGTAGTTGTTCAACCAGACGTAAAACCGGTGTTTGGCCAGGTCCGGAGCGTACTTCGCCATCAGCCTTGTATTGTTGTGCTTGGCCTCGCCCAGCAGGATCCAGCCCACATGCGCCCACCAGGCCCCGTCACGCGGGGAGTGCGGATCGCCGAGCTGATCGGATTTCTGGTGGTGAATCCGATGCGTCGCCACCCAGAAGATCGGCCCGCCTTCGAGCGTCAATGCCCCGCAGACCGCGAAAAAATATTCCATCCAGAGCGGCACTTTGAACGACCGGTGCGTGTGCAGCCGGTGGTAGCCGAGGCTGATGCCCAGCCCCGTCGCCATCCAATAAAGAAAGATCGCCGAGGCCAACCGCGGCCAACTGAAACAAAAAAAGGCGCCAATAGCCCCGATGTGGAGCAACACCAGGACGATGGTGGTGGTCCAGTTCAGTCTCTGGCGGTCGGGAAGGTTGATAACGTCAGTGCTCACGTAGTCTCCTGAAAAGATCCTGCAATTTCAAAGTACCAGGAGTTTTTGTATGCCATTGTAAGAGTTGTGTAATTTCAATGGGATACGGTTCCTTTGGGTGCCGACTGCACCCTGAGACGGCGCTTCAGGGGAACCCCTGGGCTGGGGCCGGCCCATCCCTGTCAGGGCGCATTTGGCTTCGTTTTGCAAAATCCGGCCGGGCCCGCCGGAAGGCCTCGCCGGGAGATCCAAGAATTACTTTATGTTACTGATAATACACGGCTTGTCTATTCTGGCGCCAACGGGAATACCCCCGCGGTCGGGGTCAGTACCTCCTGACAAAGCTCAAGATCCAGGCGAGTCCTGAGCCGAGGGCCGTCGAGGCCACCAGCACGCCGCCGTGCCAGACAATCAGGTGGGAGGCGTCGGGGCGGCGGCAGTTGAACTGGAGCACGGCGGCGCCCAGCAGTCCGGCAGCGGCGCCCAACGTCGCCCCGAGGGTTCGGCCCGAAAACTCCCCCGCGCGGCGTGACGGATACCAGAGGGCGGCGAAGGCCGGCAGGGCCACCAGGAGGCCGGCGGACAGGCACGGCCAGCCCAACGAGAGGCCCGGAAGCGGCAAAAAACGAGGAAAAAAGGCGGCAAAACCCACCAAAATCGCTCCTAAAACGCCAAAAATTGCCGCCTTGGGAGCGACGCGATGGAGGCTTCCGGGGGTCATTTGCCAGGCCAGTGACCATGAAAGGAGCGCCGCGCCGGAAACAAAAAGCGCCAGCATGGCGATTTTTTGCGCCGCGGTCAGCTCCCGAAAACCCGCGGCGCCCATCATGCCGATGGCGGCAACGGCGATCAGGGCAAGGGCGGCGAAGAAACGGGCGGCCAAGGCGGGCGGCGCCGGCTGTCTTAAAACCGGGCGCATCGGCGCGTTCATTTGCCGGTGAAGCCTTTCCAGGAGCTCGCGAGCGGGTTCGAGCGGCGGCGAGCTCGCGCGCGCCCACGCGTACAACCGGCGGCAGCGCTCGCACCGGCGCAGATGCTCCCGCGCCCGCGGCGGCAATTCCCGGCTCCCGCGATGGCCGGGCGCCGCCGAAAATATTCGATCCACCTCCGAGTCGATGAGCACGCAACCGCCTTTGGCTCGGCCCGGCATGGTCAGGGGAATGATCCGCGGCCGGCTGCGTGGGTCACCGGAGCCGGGTGCCACGCTAAAGGGCCGCGGCTTGCGCCCGCGCCCGGGCTGGCGATTCGGCCGGAGCACGACGCCAGGATTCGATCCAGGCATCGAGGGAGAACTTTCCCGGACCGAAGATCAGCACGATGAGGGAGGCCATGAGGAACGTGTAGGGCGTCGCGCCGGTGAATTTGTCCGGATCGCTGATGAGCGACAGCAGAGCGTCGCGGTCGGCGACGACATAGGCAACGAGCATATCGATGGCCAGCAGAAGGCTCATCGGCCGCGAAACCGCGCCCAGGATAAGGAAGATTCCGCCGAACAGCTCGAGGCCGGCGATGAAAGGCGCGTTCAAGGCCGGGAACGGGATACCGAGGTTGGTGAAAAACTGAGTCACCTTCCCGAGATTGTTGACTTTGCCCCATCCGGTTTGGAGGAACTGCCAACCCCAGTAGAGGCGGACAAAGAGCAGAAACGGCGATTGCAGACTTCGGGCGCCGTTTTCGAGCAGGCGCAGGGCGTTGCCGACGATTGTTTTCATGATGAATGTGCTCCTTTTCTTTTTCGGGGCCGGCAGGTGAGCCATCCGAAGCTTGCCCACGCCGCGAACCAGGCCTGCAGCATGGGAGGACGATCCTCGGCATTGACGTCACTGCCTTCGAAAGCGAAGCGGATCGATGCGGCCAGCGAGCGGCGCGCTCGGAGAGCGGACAACAATCGGAACTCCTCCCGCGTCAGCCGCCGGTAGTAGACGCTCAGATCGAGGCGGTGCACGGCGAGAAACACGCTGTCCGGCCGGGTGCGGCTCAGTCCTGGAAATTTGCGGTAGCGCTTTTTCGTAGCGACGTTGCTGGCGGCCTGCGCACCGGAGGAATCGGCGTTCACCTGAATTCGCATCTCGTCCACCGGATAGCTCAGCTCGAGGAGAGTGATGTACGGCTGCACTCCCACACGGAGCGAAGGCTTCAACCCGACCAGGTCTGCCGGACCGAGCACCTTCTCCTCGGGGCCGTCGAAGGCGGCGATGTGGGCCCACTCGAGCCTCACCATGTCGAGCGCCAGCGTGAGCCGCCGGCCGCCAAAGGCCGGATTCTTTCGAAGCCACTCTTCCAGCCGCGAGCCGAGGTCGCGCAGGGTGAAGGAGCGGCTGGGACAATCGCTGAGATAGGCCACGGCGAGACGCTCGAAAGCGCGATCGCCGATGACGGCGCGGAGGCCCGGGAAATCGCCGGCCAGCGAGCCCAGGAGCCGGAACCAGTAACTGCGGCTGTAGATCTCCAGGCGCTCCACGGAAGAAAGGCGATGATTGGGCTTGATGATGGCCGCCGCTTCGCGCGACATGAGGCTCCCGTCAGCCGCCCGCTTGCGCATGCGTCCCGACGGCGCCAGAGGAAGCATCAGAGCCTTCGCCATTCGCCGCTGGGTTTCGCGAAGTTTCATGCGGGCACCGCCACGGGAGCGGGCATATATTTTTCCGCTTTCAGAGCTTCGGCATGGACTTCGCGAAAGGAAGGAATCCGGTCGTCCCACTCGAGCAGCGTCGGCGTGGCGCCGAAGCGGCGAATCGCGTGCTCGTAAAGCTTCCACACCGGCGGGACGACCGGATGATCGTGAGTGTCCAGAATGTACTTTTCGAACCTGGAATGCCCGGCGATGTGAATCTGCGCCACGCGGGCGGCCGGAACCGCGTTGAGATAGTCGAACGGATCGAAGTCGTGATTCCGCGAGGAGACGTAGATATTGTTGACGTCGAGAAGAATGCCGCAATCGGCCCGTTCCACGACTTCGTTGAGGAACTCCCATTCGGTCATTTCGGAGACGTGAAACCCGGCGTAGCTGCTCACGTTCTCGACGGCGATGGGGACCTCGAGAAAATCCTGGGCCTGGCGCACCTTCCGCGCCGTGAGCCGGGCGGCCTCCATGGTGTAAGGCATGGGGAGAAGATCGTGGGTGTAGCGGCCGTCGACGCTGCCCCAGCACAGATGATCGGTCAACCAGGGCGTTCCCGTTCGCCGAACGAGCGCTTTCAGGCGCTTCAAATGCTCCCGGTTCAGCGGCTCGGCGGAGCCGAAGTACAGCGACACGCCGTGCTGAACCACCTGGTACTGTTCCAGAATACGGTCGAGCACGGCGAGCGGACGCCCGCCGCCGACCATGTAGTTTTCCGAGATGATTTCAAACCAATTCACGACGGGCTTGTTTTCGAGAATGTGGCTGAGATGGGGGACGCGGAGGCCGACACCGATGCCGTACCCGGAAAAGGCGTTGAAACGGTTGAAGGACATGGCTGATTCTCAAAGAAGCGGGGAACAGGCCTTACGCCCGCTCCCCGCGAAGTGAGGAGAACTACATCTTCTTCTTGGCAGAGCCGTCGGTGGCGCAAGCGCCCTGGCCCTTGCACTCGTTTTTGCCCCAATGCTTCTTGTCGCCGCCGCCCTGGCCCTTGCACGAGTTCAGGCCCTTGCAGGCGTGCTTTTCGAT
>DAIDHC010000069.1 GCA_027452065.1 Bryobacterales bacterium | reverse complement strand
GCCGCTCGTCGCCGTCTCAAACCCCTGCACACCCGCCGATCCGTTCCCCGTGCTCCCTGTACCGCCGTTAAAACCAAATACCGTCCCCGTCGTAGCGCCTTCGAATGCCCCCACGCCCGCCGCATACGGCCCCGTGCTCGCTGTGCTTCCGAAAACGCCAAACACCTGGCCGGTGGCGCCATTCTCGATTCCGTTCACTCCCGCCGCGTTCGTGCCCGTGCTCGTGCTCAATCCCGAAACGCCATACGCGTTTCCCGTCGTCGCGCTGTTCAGGCCGGAGACACCGGCTCCCGTCGGCGCGTTCGCCGTCCCCTGCACACCCGCCCCGGCTGTGCTGGCCGATGTTCCGCGCACCCCAACCCCAGCGCCGCTCGTTGCCGTGTTGCTGCCCAATACACCGAACCCGCTTCCGCTCGCCGTCGTCCCGCTCACCCCGCTCTTCGCCCCAACTCCGGAAACCCCCGTTCCCAGCGGACTCGCCGCCGTCCCCAGTACTCCAACCGCCGTCCCCGTCGCCGTCGCCGTCGCCACTCCCTCCACTCCAATCCCCTTGGCCGCCGTTGCCGCTCCATACACTCCCGCCGTCCCGCCCGTCGACATCGTGCCAATCGCCGTCGGCGCGCTCGCGATGATCGCCTTCCCGGTCCCGGACTGCTGCACCAGCACAATCTGATTCGTCGTCGTGCCCGCAAACGTCGTCGGCCCCAGGGGAGCCGTGGACGATGCCGCCGCCGGCGACGCAGTCCCCGCTTTTCCCCCTCCTGTCTGAATCGTGTCCATCGCCTGCCGCACCGACTCCGTCAAATCCCCCTTCCTCACCAGGTCCTCCGCCGCCACGCCCGCCACCCGCACCGCCTCCTCCGCCCGCAGCGCATACGGCACGCTCACCAACTGCACCGCCGGCTGCGCCTGCCCACCCGTCGGAGTGACAATCAGCCACCGCTGTTCGCCCGTCCCCAGCACATCCGGCGGCAGCCCCTCGTTCTTTGTCGCCCCCAGCACCACCGTGAAGTGCCCGTTCGCATCCGGCTGCACGTTCTGCATCTCCGACCACAGCGCGGCCCCGCCGCTCTCGTCCTTATAAATCGCGAACTCCACCCCCACCAGCCCGCCGTCCCTCATCTCGGCCGGACTCAACGTCCCGCTAAACCGGATCAGCCGCGGCACCGCTGCCTGCGCCGTCCCCGTCTCCGGCCTTTGCGTAACACCCGCCGCCGCTCCCGCCCTCCCGCCTTGCGTCTGCGCCTCCCCGCGCCAACCGCCGATCAGAGCGGCCAGAAGAGCTACTAACCACAAAGTCCGATTCCGCATAGCCCGCAAACCTCCTCCCGTTGATCCGGAGCCCAATCCCGCCCCAGTCAACTTCCCCGCAGTATACGGAAAAATCTTGTCTTTTCAAGCCCCCTGTCCCTGTCCTCCCCGGTCCGCAGGCCCGTTTCTTCTCTTGTCCACCAGTTAAATAGTTGATAAATGAACGAACACCCAAAGTAAGTCAATCAGAATTTTG
This sequence comes from Bryobacterales bacterium, assembly GCA_027452065.1. Classification (GTDB taxonomy): domain Bacteria; phylum Acidobacteriota; class Terriglobia; order Bryobacterales; family Bryobacteraceae; genus JAJYKC01. The sequence goes on along the minus strand of DAIDHC010000069.1, from coordinate 73,103 downwards.
TTACTTCTAGTACCTCTCATGAAGGCGGCGCCGCCCTCCGCCATTGCCCCACTTACTCTCTCCCCAGGCGATCTTACCCGAAGCCCACCCCTCCACCGTCGCCGAAGCAGGTACAGCCGGACCGGAGCCGCCCACGCGAACGCCATTGGCCACACCCGCCGCGCCCCGCTCCCCAGAACCCGCCGGCGGCGAAAGGCTCGCCCGGAGCACCCCGAACGCGAGGCCGCATCCGGCGGGCAGGTTTGCTGATTTGGTACCGCCGGTTGGCACTCCCCCGGATCAATCCCCCGTGCAAAGTTCATCGATGCGGTCTACAATCGTTCCAGTAGCGAAACGGGCGGTCGATAAGAGAGAAGTGGTCGCAAGCTGGGAGCGTGAAGTCTCAGACAACTCAGGCAGCTCGGGCGTCAAACACCTTTCCGTCCTTTGTCTGCAACTCATTCAAAGAACTCGCCTAGCGGAAAAGGATGTCGCCGGTGTCGGTTGTACGCGATGCGGCAGGCCGCCTATTGAGGACAACGCGCACTAATGTCTCCTCGGCCCGACGTGGACATTCCGCTTTGTGTCGACCTGGACGGCACACTCGTGCGAACCGATACGCTGATCGAGTCCGTACTCGCCGCCGTGCGCCACCGTCTGTGGCACCTCTTCCTGATCCCGGTCTGGCTCTCCCGGGGCCTGCCCTATGCCAAGCGCCGCCTTCACTCGCTGCAGCCGGTAAACGTCGAACTCCTTCCCTATAATCAAGATGTTCTCGAAGTCGTAACCCGGGAACACTCCCGGGGCCGCCGGACCGTACTGGTTACCGCCAGCACGCAAGAGTTGGCCGACACAGTCGCAGCGCACCTGGAATGCTTCGATGAAGCTCACGGCACCACAGCCGCCTCCAACCTGAAGGGTAAGGTCAAGGCTGAATTTCTAAGTCGCCGCTTTGGCCACGGTGGATTTGATTACATCGGGGATAGCCTCGCCGACATTCCCGTTTGGCGGCACGCGCGCACTGCCATTACGGTAAATGCCCCCGCGGCCAGAGCCACCGGCCGGCCCATCGAACTTCTGCCCGAAACGCATCTCCAAAGCAACTCCGTCGCCGTCTACGCGAAAACCGTTCGAGTCCACCAGTGGGTGAAGAATCTCCTCGTCCTGGTTCCCCTCCTCACTTCTCATTCGCTTCTCAACAGCAGTTCCCTGGCCAAGTCCCTGGTGGCCCTGTTTGCACTCTGTTGCCTGGCCTCATCCAGCTACATCGTCAACGACCTTCTCGATATCGACTCCGATCGAAGACACCTCACCAAGCGGTCCCGCCCGATTCCCTCCGGCCAGATATCGCTCAGAACGGCTCTGGCGCTCGGTTCCTTCCTTTTTATCGCCGGTGTCGCCGCCGCTTGGAACGATTCGCCGGCGACGCTCGCCTTGTGTCTGCTCTACTTCTTCTGTTCCGTGAGTTACTCCCTGTTCTTCAAGCGGCGGTTGCTTGTGGACACCATCATGCTCGCGGGCCTTTACACGATTCGAGTCCTGATCGGCGGAGTGGCCGCGGGAATTCCCGTCTCCTTCTGGCTGTTGGCGTTCTCGATTTTTGTCTTTTTCAGCCTCGCCCTTGTGAAGCGTGTGGCCGAGCTTGTGGCTTCCTCGGCCGGCCCGCTGCTGCCCGGCCGCGGCTATCAAAGAGGCGACATCCAAGTCTTGACGGACCTGGGCGTCAGCAGCGCCTTTGTGGCAACGGCCGTATTTGCCCTTTATCTCAACAGCCGGGAAGTGCAACTGTTGTATGCCGACCCCAAAGCGCTGTGGGTGATCTGCCCCGTGTTCCTGTATTGGTTCAGCCGCATTTGGGTTCTTACTCTTCGCGGTAAGATGCATGACGACCCCATCATTTTTGTCTTTAAGGACCGTATATGCTATCTTTTGGCCGCGATCGCCCTGACGTCGATCGTCGTCGCAAAGTTCGGCAATCTCACTCGACTCGTCGGGGAATCCCTTGCGAAGTACATTACCTTCTGAGCGCACAGCGCGGGGCGCGCTCAAGATCGCCAATCAAAGCCCGCGCCGCGCTGCGTTGTGCGCGATGTTATTTGGCGACCGCACAGCGCGGGGCGCGCTCAACTTCACCAATCAACGCCCGCGCCCCGCTGCGTTGTGCGCGATGTTGCAAGAAGACCGCACAGCGCGGGGCGCGCTCAACGTCACCAATCAACGCCCGCGCCCCGCTGCGTTGTGCGCGATGTTGCAAAAAGACCGCACAGCGCGGGGCGCGCTCACCGGGACCGGTGAACGCCTGCCCAACGCGGCCTGAACGGGAGAATAGACCACCTTGCTCGCGGCAATTCTAAAGGGGAGATTCGGTTGGCGTCTGCTTCTACTTCCCTTCGCGCTCTTGCTCCTCGCAATTCCGTTTGTCGTTCGCGCAAATCGTTTAGCCTTCCCTCTGAACAACCAGACGACAAGCCCGGAGTCCTCTCTCGTCCAGATCGGACTTTGGGCCGCGCAATCGGGGCGCCTCTATCCTTCTCTCGCGGAAAAGCCATTTACCCCTGCTCCTCATGGACCTGCCTATTACGAGTTGTTGCGCGTCCTTTCCGCTCCTGCTCCTCATGACTTTCAGGCCCTGGCATACAAAGCCCGCCTACTCTCGTTCGTCCTGTTCCTGCTCGTCTGCTTGGCGTTGTCTCTCGTCGCCCGCCGGCTCGGCGTCTCGCGGCTCGTCTGCTTGGTCCCGGCGGTCATCGTTTGTACAATTCCTGCTTTCTATCCCTGGAGTGCCACCGCCCGCCCCGACATGCTTGCGCTGTTCCTCAACGTCGCGGCCATTCTCTGCTTCTGCTGGCCCTCCGAAACCAGGATCGAAAACATCGTCGCCGCGGGATTTATCGCCGGCGCGGCTGTTGTCTTCAAGCAATCCATGGCCGCCTCGGCCGTTGCCATCGGCCTCGCCTTACTGTTGCATCGCCGCTGGAAGCCTCTGCTCGCTTTTTGCCTTTCTGCCGCCGTTGTCCCGCTCGGACTGTTCGGGTTTCTTCTGTATCGCCGCGAACCGTTGCTCGACGAGCTTCTCATCATGAGTTCCTTTGCGCAGGATCGACTCTCGGCGGCGCACTTGCTGAGCTCCATCCTGAGAAACAATCCGTTCTACCTGGCGCTGATCGCTCTGGGAACCCCCGGAGCCATTCTGTTGTGGCGAAGAAATGTCCCTCGCTTTCGCGTGCTCGCGTTGTATTGCGGCTTTGCCTGGCTGTTCGGACTCTTCACCATACAGAATGTGGGAGGGGCCGACAACTATTTGCTCGAGGGATGGGCCGCTTTGTCGCTGCTGTCGGCGTTCACGTTGGACGAGTGCCGCCGGAGCTGGGAAACAATCCCGGAATCAGTTCGAGTTGCCCTTGTCTTGTTCCTCTTTCTTACGGTGCCCTGGCAAGCCGTAAGTTGCATGCATCTGGATCTGGAGGCCGTGGATCATGATGTGTTGGCCTTGGTGCACGGCCGCCGCGTATTCTCCGACGTGCCGTATGTGGCGGCGCAAAGCGCGGATCCGGAGCTTCTCGATTGCTACACCACCACGCAACTGGAACTGCATGGACGATGGTCGTCTCTGCCCATTCAAAATCAACTGAAACAAGGCTGGTTCGACCTCGTTATTCTTCATTATGCAAGCGGCAAAAGTGACGTGACGTATCGCGGTTATCCTTATTTGAGCCGCGATATCAAGATGGCGATCGAGTCCCGATACAGACCGCTCTGCGTTCTCAAAGGCGGGGCGCTGATATTGCTCGTACCGAGAGTGGAAGACCCTGTTCAGGAAAACGATCCGCGCATCCCACAGGCCTGTTTGGGCGGCTTGCCGGACGCCAGCCCTCCGCCGGGCGGCATTTCCGCCAACCATCGATAAAACGCCGATCGGCTCCCCGGCGCTTCCCAGTCCACGCTCCCGCAGAAATCCGTTCACGCCAGCCAGAAAAAACTTAACGCACCCGTTATCAACATGATGCAGTCCCGTCACCCGCGCTGCCCGCGCCCCGCCCGCTACTCTGGTCGCAGATGACATGCCAGCGCCAATCCGCCCTCGCCCCGCTGCCCACGTCCCGCGCCCACGCGCCCACCCTCACCCCCTCCCCCAGCGCCGCTCTCCCCGTTCCACCCTCATTTTGTGACGCACATTTCGCCCCACTTTCCGCCGCAAACCACCGCCCGAACACAGCACCCCCCGCCAAGTTGTTGACTTTCCGTGCAGCCCCTCCCAGTCCCACGCACAAAAAAAATCGCGGTTTTTCCCCCTCATCCGTCACGCCCCTCTGCCTCCCCGCCCGATTTAACTTCTCTCTAACCTCTCTTTTACGACTTCCCCTCCGCCCCCACGTTACGCTCGTTACTGTATGCAGCGGGATTTTGTCATCCAACTCCGCCCCGAAGCGGACCCCTCCCGCGGCCTCTTCGCGGGCCGCCTCGAACACGTCGACTCCGGCCGCTCCGCCCACTTCTCCAGCATGGAAGAGGTCCTCGCCCTCCTTGCCCGCCTCCTCCCCGGCCCCTCCCAGCCCCAGTCCCGCCACCCCGATCCCCGTTAGTCCCTCCCGGCGCCTCCGTCTCTTGCCCCCAGCCTGCCATGCCGTATCTCGTTCGCTCACAGTTCCATCCCACTTACAGAAAATGTTTAACCGTCTTATAACTGCACTTTTACGACTTAGTTCTCCTTTCCCGGTTATTCTCGTTTTGTCAGACGGCGCGCAGTACACGAACAAGGCCGCCAGAAACGGACCGGAAGCGGCGCGCGAGACAAACACGAGAAACAGGAGAACCACCATGCGACACTTACTGGCTACCGATTCCACGCGGCGAAGCTCGCTCCGCCGTAAAACCGTCACTGCTTTGTTCGGCGCGGCCCTCGCCGCCTTCACCCCGAACGCTTTCGCCCAGATGCCCGGATATCAGAATGTCCTCCAGCATCTGGCCAACCCCACCACCGTCTCCACCGTCCCCTCCAACGGCGACGTCAACCCTTACGGCGTCGCCTTCGTGCCCGTCGGCTTCCAGGGAACCGGCTTGCTCAAACAGGGCGACATTCTCGTCTCCAACTACAACAACAACCAGAACCTCCAGGGCACCGGCACCACCATCGTCGATATCCGCAACGGCCAGCAGACCCTCTTCTACCAGGGCCAGCCTGGCATCGGCCTCACCACCGGTTTGCAGGTCCTCAAAGCCGGCCTCGTCATCGTCGGCAACATGCCCACCACCGACGGCACCTCCGCCACCGTTCAGCCCGGTTCGCTGTTCGCCATCGACGCCTCCGGTAAAGTCGTCTGGACCCTCGTCGAAACCCAGTTCGTCAACGGCCCCTGGGACCTCACCGTCAACGACATGGGCGCTACCGCCCAGATCTTCGTCGCCAACGTCCTCAGCGGCACCATCTCCCGCCTCGACGTCTCCGTAACCAGCGAGAACGTCACTCTCAATGATGTCGTCCTCATCGCCAGCGGCTACGGCCATCGCGGCGACCCCGCCGCCCTCGAAGTCGGCCCCACCGGCCTCGCCTACGACGCTTTCCGCGATACCCTCTACGTCTCCGCCAGCTTCGAGAACTCTATCTATGCCATCCCCCACGCCGGCAAAGTCACCGCCTCCATCGGAAAAGGCTTCGTCGCCTATCACGATCAGGCGCACCTCCATGGACCCCTCGGCCTTATCCTCGCCCCCAACGGCGATCTGATCGTGGCCAACAGCGACGTTATCAACCCCGATCCCAACCAGCCGAGCGAACTCGTCGAATTTACCCCCGCCGGGAAGTTCGTCGCCGAAATGCCGGTCGACCCCATCCAGGGCGGCTCCTTCGGCCTCAAGATCGGCGGGGTCGCCGGTGTCCTCACTTTCGCCGCCGTCGACGACAACCAGTCCAACATCACCATCTGGACCATCGACGGAAATCAGCTCTGCCTCAGCTTCGGCAACTGATTCTGTTTCCGATCCTTCAGTCCCCCTCCGGTGGCGTCTGACCAGACGCCACCGTTTTTCCGTAGTAAGTTTTCACGAATTCCTCACAATTCCATTACAACTAACCCTTCATATCCCACTTACACTCGATCTGTAAGTTCGTATTCCAAGCCGCTGGAGTAATTGCGTTATGCGCCACTCAACAGCGGCGGCCGTCGTGGCCGCCTGCCTTTCCCTCGTCCCGCGCCTCATGGCCCAGATGCCCGGCTTCCAGAACGTCTTGGGCCATCTCGCCAACCCCACTGCCGTTTCCACCGTTCCTTCCAACGGCGACGTCAACCCCTACGGCGTCGCTTTCGTCCCCGCCGGCTTCGCCCCCGCGGGCCTCCTCCAGCCTGGCGATATCCTGGTCTCCAACTTCAACAACAGCCAGAACCTCCAGGGTACCGGCACCACGATTGTCGATATCCGCAATGGCCAGCCGTCCCTGTTCTTTCAAGGCCGGCCCGGCCTTGGTCTCACCACTGCCTTGCGGGTGCTGAAGTCCGGCTTGGTCCTCGTCGGCAACCTCCCCACCACCGACGGCACCTCGGCTACCGCCCGGCCGGGATCGCTTCTGGTCATCGACGCCTCCGGCCGGCTCGTCCGCAATTTCGTTGAAACCCAACTCATCAACGGCCCGTGGAACATGACGGTCAGCGACATGGGTTCTACCGCCCAAATTTTCATCTCCAATGTCCTCAGCGGCACTGTCACTCGCCTCGACGTCAGTGTCACCAGCGAGAGCATCACCCTCAACCACGCAGTCGTCATCGGCTCCGGCTTTGGGCATCGTGGCGACCCCGCCGCCCTCGAGGTCGGCCCCACCGGCCTGGCCTACGATCCCTTCCGTGACGTCCTCTATGTCGCCGCCACCCTGGAAAACGCCATTTACGCCATCCCCCGCGCCGGCCAACTCACCACCTCGGCCGGCAAAGGCGTTCTCGTTTATTCCGATCCGGTCCATCTTCACGGCCCCCTCGGACTCACGCTCGCCCCGAACGGCGATCTCCTCGCAACCAACGGCGATGCCATCAATCCCGATCCGCTCCACTCGTCTGAGTTGCTCGAGTTCACCCCCGGCGGAAAGTTTGTCGCCCAGATGCCCGTCGATCCCAGTCCCGGCGGAGCCTTCGGACTCCGCCTCGGCGCCATCAACGGCGTACTCAGCTTCGCTGCCGTCGATGACAACCAGTCCAACATCACCATCTGGAGCGTCGAAGGAAATCAGCTCTGCCTCACCTACGGCAACTGATCGCGTTCTTTGTATTTCAGTCCCTCAAGGCGGTGGCCCAGTGGGCGCCGCCTCTTTTTTCCCCGCTCCCAGTCCCCGCCCGGCTTTGATATTCTTCTTCTGCGCCTTTGATTCTCCACGCCGTCCGCTAATTCGTCCTCGCGGCCCATCGCACTCGCTGTTGGTGTGTCTCCCGAAAGGCTCCCCATGCAAGCTTACTGGCCCGAGAAGTTTTTCCGCGGCGTCGCCCTCGAAGCCTGGCGCCGCGCCATCCCCACTGAAGTCACCCGCGCCGAGGCCGATTTCCTCGAACGCGTCCTCCGTCTGCCTCCCGCCGCCCGCCTTCTCGATGTCCCCTGCGGCAACGGACGCCACGCCATCGAGCTCGCCCGCCGCGGCTACGCCCTCACCGGTGTCGACCTCAGCGCCGAGTTCATCGCCGAGGCTCGCGCCTCCTGCCCCGCCGCCCGCTGGCTTCAAGCCGACATGCGCTCCCTCCACTTCCCGGCGGAGTTCGACGGCGCTTACTGCTTCGGCAACAGCTTCGGTTTTCTCTCCCCCGCCGAGGCCGCCTCTTTCCTCGCCTCCGTCGCCCGCGCCCTCCCGCCCGGCGCCCGCTTCGTCCTCGACACCGGCATGGCCGCCGAGTCCATCCTCACAACTCTCGCCAACCGCTGGCACCGCCTCGGCGACATCTTCATGCTCAGCCACGCCCGCTACCACCCCTCCGAAAGCCGCCTCGATATCGACTACACTTTCATCCGCGGCGCCGAGGTCGATACCCGCCCCACCTCCAGCTACGTCTTCACCGCCGGCGAGCTCTGCCGCATGCACGCCTCAGCCGGCCTGCGCCCTCTCGACCTGCTGGCTTCCACCAACGCCGACCCCTACCAGCTCGGCTCCCCCCGCCTCCTCCTGGTCTCGGAAAAATCATGACCCCCTCCATCCCGCTTCGCGCTGCCCGGCATCCTCCCGGATCGGCTACACTGATCAAAATCGCCGCTCCGGGTTGGGCGCTTCGAACCCGAAGGCGGCGCGAAAGGCAGGAGCCATCACGCCATGCCGGCGACACCGTCCGTCAAAATTGGCCCGCTCAAACAGAATGAGATTCAAGAGGCCGACCGCATTGTCCGTCTCGCCTTCGGAACGTTTCTCGGAGTTCCCGATCCGCTCGCCTTCATGGGCGACCGCCATTTCATGGCGCCGCGCTGGCGCTCGCCCCACGTCAAAGTCGTGGCCGCCCGCCTCGACGGTCGCCTCATCGGCTCGAACGTCGCCACCCGCTGGGGCTCGTTCGGCTTCTTTGGACCGCTCACCGTGCTTCCGGAATACTGGGACCGCGGCGTCGCCCAGCGGCTCCTCGAAGCCACCATGACGATTTTCGATCGATGGGGCGTCCGCCACACCGGCCTCTTCACTTTCGCGCACAGCGCCAAGCACGTCGGCCTCTACCAGAAGTTCGGCTACTGGCCGCGCTATCTCACCGCCATCATGACTCGCGCGCCTCAGCCCCAGCCGGCGCCCCCCGCGCTTCTTTCCTCCCTCACCGGCCCGCGCCGCCGCCAAGCCATGGAGGCCTGCGCGAAACTCACCCACAAAATCGACAACGGCCTCGACCTCGCTGGTGAAATCCGCGCCGCCCTTTCGCAGCGCACCGGCGACGTCGTCCTCACTCACACCCGCGGGTCGCTCGACGCCTTCGCCGTCTGCCTGACCGGCCCCGGCTCCGAGGGCGGAGAGAAGACCTGCTACGTCAAGTTCGGCGCCGCCCGCGGCGGCGCCGGCGCCGGCGATCGCTTCGACCGGCTCCTCGACGCCTGCGACGCGTTCGCCTCCTCGCGCGGCGCCGCCATCGAAGCCGGCGTCAACCTCGCCCGCGAAGACGCCTACCGCCGCATGCGCGCCCGCGGCTACCGCACCGCCATGCAGGGCGTCGCCATGCATCGCCCCCATGCGGCCGGCTTCAACCACCCCGGCACCTACGTCATCGACGACTGGCGTTGACTCGCATCCCCGGAGCGGTCCACACTGCCCGGCCGCCTCGATCTCGCCTCGCCTCAATCGCTTGCGCCGCCCCTCCCTCGCTGCCTTCCCCCTCCGCGGTAAACCGGGAGCATGAGGGAACGCCGCTTCTCCGCAACGCCTCCCGGCCTCGAGCCGCGGCTACTTCTTCGGCCGGGACTCGGGCGGCACCAGTCCGTTGGCGCGGTAGTAGGCCACCAGCAGTCCGTAATGCTCGGAGCTGTGCTGGAGCACGGACAGGAAAGGATCGAGGTTTTTGCCCGGTCCCATCGGGTTGGCGCGCATTGCCGCGCCGGCTTCGGCGATCGATTTCTTCAGCAGGGCAACGCACTCCGCCTTGGTTTTGTAACGGCCCGGATCGAGCTCGTCCCAGTTCGCCTTCTCGCCGCGGCCCGCCTTGCCCGCGAAGACGTTCCCCGAGGCGATGTGAACGATGACCGCCCCGAACGATCGCATCTCGGGCTTGAGCTGGTAGCCGTATTTGTCGGCCGGAAAGTCCTCGGCCATGGCGAGAACCTTGCGGTTCACCGAGTCGAAGTTCTCCTGCAGGACCGCGGCTGCGGTCGCCGGGGGCGCCTGGCTCCGGGCCAGTGCCGCGGCGAGGAATACGATGAGGTAACCGGTAAATCTTCTCATAGTGGTTTCAATCATAGTCGCCGCCGGATAACCTGTCAATGGCAGAATAGAGGTTACCGTGCCTGGCTTCCAATTTATCGGCGGCGCCCTTTGCCTCGACTTCATCAATACCGCGGGCGGGCGTCCGGAGACGCATCCCCGGCGGCGCTTCGCCTACGAGGTGATCGACGAGAAACTCGGCGCCTTTTCCGATCTGCTGCGCTGGTCCGTGGCCGCCGGCATCCTCACGGGCCCCGAAGCCGCGCGCGCCGCCGGCTGCCGAGCGCCGGCGGCCCAAGCCCTGTTGCGGCGGGCCCTCGCCCTGCGCGAAGCGCTTTACCGCCTCTGCCTTGCCCGCATCCGGGCTTGGACTCCGCCTCCGGCCGACCTTGCGCTGCTGAACCGCGCCCTGGCCGAGGCGCACTCGCACAGGCTTCTGGGCGGCTCGCCCGCCGGCTACGTCTGGACCTGGGACAAGCCGGATGCCCCGGACCGCATCCTCTGGACGCTGGCCCAATCGGCTGCCTCCTTTCTCGCCTCGCCCGCCGTTGCGGCTCTCCGCCGGTGCCCCGGCGATGACTGCGGCTGGCTCTTTCTCGACGCCAGCCGGAACCACTCCCGCCAATGGTGCGAGATGCGGGTCTGCGGCAACCGGGCAAAGTTGCGCCGTTTCCGCCGCCGCCACAACCGCGTCCCGCCGCCCTGAGAATTCCGGCGCGGCCCGCCCGGCGTCTCCTCACGACGAACCTCACGCGGATCGGCCCCGATGCACCCCGCGTCCGCCAATGCCTTCGGACCCGGAAGGCCCCGCGCCGCTGGCCCGCGGCCGGACGCTCGCTATGGCATGGGTCTGTTATCCTGCACTCACGATGCGCCTGATCCTTGGCATCTTTCTCCTGGCCGCCGCCGGCTCCGTCTGCGCTCAAAGCCCGTCCCCGGTGGCCGAACGGCTGGCCGCGCAGAACGCTCTGTTCGAGGAGCAGTACGAGTCCGACCTCGCCGCCTTCCCCGAGCGCGCCACCGCTTTCGGCGACTATCGTTACAACGACAAGCTCGGTGAATATTCACTCGACGCCATCGCCCGGCACGATAAGACGGACCGCTCGTTTCTCGCCCGCCTCGAAGCCATCCCCACCGCCGGTTTCGCCGAGCAGGACCAGCTCTCGCACGACCTCATGGTCCGCGTGCTGCGGCAGCGCATCGACGACTACGACCTCAAGGAGTTCGAGATGCCGGTCAATCAGCAGAACGGCATCCACACGCACCTGGCGGACATGCCGTTGTCGGTGCCGCTCGATTCGGTCAAGCACTACGAGGACTACATCGCCCGCCTGCGCCAGATTCCCCGCGTCCTCAGCGAGACCACCGAGGTCCTCCGCGCCGGCAAGCGGGACAATCTGATGCCCGTGCGCTTCCTGCTCGAAAAGCTGCCCGTGCAGTGTGAAGGCATCGTCGCGGCGGACCCGTTTCTCATCCCGACGCGAAAATTCCCGCCTGGCATTTCGGCCGAAGACCGGCAGCGTCTCACCCAACAGATCACCGAGGCCATCAACACCGAAGTCATTCCGGCGTACAAGACCTTTGCCGCATTCCTTCGGACCGGCTACGCTCCCTTCGGCCGCACCACGCTCGCCGTCACTGCGCTGCCCGATGGCGAGAAGCGCTACCGCAACGACATCTACGCCCGCACCACCACTCGCATGACGCCCGCGGAAATTCACGAGCTTGGTCTCCGCGAAATGGACCGCATCGAGGGCGAGATGGCGGCCATCGCGAAACAACAGGGCTTCTCCGACCTCGCATCGTTTCGCGCGTCGCTCAAAACCAATCCCAAATACATCCCCACTTCGGCCGGTCAGATCCTCGACGATTTTCGCCGCTACATCGCGCAAATGGAGCCGAAGCTGCCCACGCTGTTCACGCTGCTTCCGAAGACGCCGGTCACCGTAGAGGCGATTCCCGCCTTCCAGGCCGCCGCGGCCACGCATTACGTCACCGGCACTCCCGACGGGAAGCGGCCGGGCCGCGTGGTGGTGGCGACCTCCCATTTCGCCGAGCGTTCTCTCATCAACGACGAAGCCATTGCCTATCACGAAGGCGTGCCCGGCCACCATATGCAGCTCTCCGTCGCCCAGCAACTCACCGGGCTTCCTCGCTTCCGTCTGCACAATCTCGGCTTCAACGCGTATGTCGAAGGCTGGGGTTTGTACGCCGAGCAGCTTGGCAAAGAGGTGGGTTTCTACCAGGATCCGGTCTCCGACTACGGCCGCCTGTCGTCGGAGTTGTTCCGCGCCGTGCGCCTGGTGGTCGACACCGGTATCCACTCCCAGGGTTGGACGCGCGACCAGGTGGTGGAATTCTTCCGCAAGTCGGGCGCTGTGGATGAGCCGACCATACAGTCCGAGACCGACCGCTATATCGCCTGGCCGGCGCAGGCGTTGAGCTACAAGCTCGGCCAGCTCAAGTTCCGCGAGCTGCGCGAACGCGCCCGCAAGGCCTTGGGCGCCCGGTTCGACATCCGCGCGTTTCACGACGAGATGCTCAACGGCGGCGCGCTGCCGCTCGACATGCTGGACGCCCGCACCGACAGATGGATCTCGCAGCAAAAGGCCAGGGCCGCGGCTTCGCTCCACCCGATACAATCGGCACGATGAATTTTCACGGCAAAAACGCGGTGGTCACGGGCGGCGCCAACGGGATTGGCCTGGCGATTTCGAAAGGCGTTGCCGCCGCCGGCGGCGCGGTATGGATTTTTGATCGGGCATCGGAGAACCCGGCCGAAGCGGCTCGATCCATCGGGGCGCGGGCCTGCGCCGCCGACGTCACCGATCGGGCCTCACTCGAGAGCGCGTTCAACGAGGCCGGTGTTCCCGACGCCGTCTTCGTCAACGCCGGAATCGGCGGCACGGCGCCGCTCGAGGATACGACGAGCGAGCATTGGAGCCGGACACTGGCCGTGAACCTGACCGGAGCGTTTCACACCGTTCAGATCGCGGCGGAGCGAATGAAGCCCGCGCGCCGCGGTGCGATTGTCTTGACGGCATCGACGAATTCTTTCGACGGGGAAGCGGACCTGATTGCCTACAACGCGAGTAAAGCGGGCCTGCTGGGCATTCTGCACACGGCGGCGAACGAACTGGGGCCCTATGGAATTCGCATCAACGCGATTTGTCCGGGCCTCATCCGGACGCGGCTCACAAAGGCCAGCTTCGCGGACCCCGGCGTGATTTCGGATTACTTCAAGCACATCGCACTGGGACGAGGCGGCGAGCCGGAAGAGGTGGCGCAGGCGGCGATGTTTCTGGCCTCCGATCTCGCCTCCTACATCACCGGGACCACGCTGGTGGTGGATGGCGGGCAGTTAGCATCGAAGTTCGGAACGTGGGGCAAGCCGGCCGACCGCTTTGACGGCCAGCGCTGGGTGCGGAGCGAGTGATGCGGATCGCCAGCATTCACGCCCATCCGGACGACGCCGAGATTCTGGCGACGGGAACGCTGGCGCTGCTGGCCGCGCTGGGCCACGACGTCACCATCGTTACGTTGAGCGCGGGCGATTGCGGCTCCACCGATCGCGGACCCGAGGAGATCGCCGCCATCCGCATGGCAGAGGCGGCCGGGTCGGCGGCGCTGATCGGCGCAACGTACCGCTGGGGCGGCCTTCGCGACATGGCGATCTTCAGCGACGACCCCAGCAGGCGCGCGGTGGCCGGACTGCTGCGGGACATTCGCCCCGGCATCGTTCTGACGGCGTCGCCCAGCGACTATCACTCCGATCACGAAGCCTCCAGCCAGCTTGCGCGCGACGCCTGTTTCGCCGCCGCCGTTCCCAACTACGCGACACCCTCCCGAAGCCCGGCTCTCACCGCCATCCCGCATCTCTATTTCATGGACCCAATCGATCTGCGGGACCGGAGCGGCAACCCGGTGGCGCCGGATTTCACCGTCAACGTCGCATCGACGTTTGAGACCAAGTCCGCCATGCTCGCCTGCCACCGCAGCCAGCGCGAGTGGCTTCGGCAGAAGCACGGGATGGACGACTACCTCAAGCAGATGGAAGCGTGGACGCGCGCCCGCGGCGAGCGCGCCGGCGTCGAGTTCGGCGAAGGCTTCCGGCAGTACAAGGTTCATCCCTATCCCCACGAGCCGCTGCTGCAGACCTTGCTGGCGGATTATCTGAGCAGTGCGGAGGCGTGAGGGCGAAAAAAGACCGTTGACAAGGCGGGGGAAACCGGTCCAGAATTGACGTGTCGAGATCCGACATGTCGAAACAACAATCAGAAGTGCCCTACGGAACGCTGGACCTGCTCATTTTGAGAGTGCTGGAGGCTATGGGGCCTCTGCACGGCTATGCCGTAGCGCGGCGGATCGAACAGGTGTCGGGTGACGCGCTGCAGTTGAGCCAGGGCTCGGTGCACCCGGCGCTGATCCGGCTGGAGCAGGAGGGCTGGATCCGGACGGACTGGGGCGTTTCCGAGACCAACCGCAAAGTGAAGTTCTACTCGCTGACGAAGGCGGGCAAGAAGCAACTGGCGGTGGAAGTGGCGAACTGGGAGAAGGCGACGGCGCTGGTGGCACGGTTTCTGGAGGCGCTGCGATGACGGTGCGGCGCGCGCTGGAGCGGTTTGCGGCGCTGGCGCGGAGGCGGCGGCTGGACCGGGAACTGGAGAACGAGATCCTGGCGCACCTGGAGCTGGCCGAGCGCGACGCGATGGCGCGCGGGCTGTCGCCGGAGGAGGCGCGGCGGGCGGCTCGCCTGAGCTTTGGAGGGATTGAGCAGATCAAGGAAGCGCATCGCGACCGGCGCAGTTTTCGGTGGATCGAGGCGCTGCTGAGCGATTTGAGATACGGCATCGCGTCGATGCTGCGCACGCCGGGATTCACCGCGGTTGTGGCCGGCGTTCTGGCGCTGGGGACGGGCGCGAACGTGGCGATGTTCAGTGTGGCGGACGCGGTGCTGCTGAAGCCGATTCCGTTTGAGCGGGCGGACCGGATTGTGCGCGTGTGGGAAGCGCCCCGGCCCGGGGTGGAGAACGCCACCAGCACTCCGGATTTTCTCGACTGGAGGCGGCTGGGAGGGACGGTGTTCGATGCCCTGTCGGCCGAGCAGCCGATTGCGGCGGCACTCACCGGTAAAGACGGCGCGACGCGGCTGGCGGGTAAGGCGGTGACGGCGGATTATTTCCGGGTGTTCGTGGCGAAAACGCAGTTGGGCCGCACGTTCCGGCCGGAGGACGACTCGCCCGGAGCGGCGCCGGTGATCGTGCTGAGCCACGCGGCGTGGCAAAGCGAGTTTGGCGGCGACCCCTCCATTCTGCATCGCCATCCGATCCTGGACGGCGTGGCGCACGAGGTGCTCGGCGTTCTGGCCCCGGGCGCGTTTGACCGCGGCGAGACGAAGTTCTGGAAGCCGCTGGTGTTCACTCCCGATCAACAGGTGCGGGACATCCACTGGCTGACCGTGTTTGGAAGGCTCCAGGGCGGGTTGAGCGTGGCGCAGGCCGGCGAGCGGATGCAGGCGATTTACGACGCGCTGGCGGAGACCCGGCCGGCGGACACGCGGAATTGGAAGATCGCCATTGTGCCGCTGGCGCGTTTGCTGGTGGGCGCGGGCCTGGAGCGGTCTATCGCCGTGGCATTGGGCGCGGTGGCGCTGGTACTGCTGATCGCCTGCGCGAACACGGTGAACCTGCTGCTGGCCAAGGCGGCGTCGCGGGGGCGCGAGCTGGCGGTCCGGGCGGCGCTGGGAGCAAGCCGCGGGCGGCTGGTGGCGCAGTTGCTGACCGAGAGCATGGTCCTGTGCCTGTTGGGCGGCGCGGCGGGGATCGCGGTTGCCCGGTTGTTGATCGGCGCCGCGAGGCCGATGCTGGCGACGTCGCTTCCCTTCACGGCGGAGGTGAATCTCGACCTGCGGGTGTTGTCGTTCGCCGGAGCGATCGCGTTGGGAACAGCCCTGGCGGCGGGCGTGTTTCCGGCGCTGCGGGCCTCGCTGGGCGATGTGGCCGGAACGTTGAACCGGGCGGGCCGGGGATTGTCGGGGGCGCACGCCGGATTGCGGCGAGCCATCGTGACGGGCGAAGTGGCCGTGTCGCTGGTGCTGGTGTGCGGGGCCCTGCTGTTGCTCCGGAGTCTGCTCAAGATCGAGGAGCTCGAGACCGGAGTGCGCGTGGAGAACGTCATGACGATGTCGGTGGACCTGCCCGAGGGCGCGTATCCGACGCCGGAGCGAGCCGCGATTTTTTATGACGCCGTGGCGCGGCGGCTCAGCACGGCGCCGGGTGTTTCGCATGCCGGCTTGTCGACGCAATTGCCGCTGCGGTGGATTTCCAACGGCGAGGGGATCCTGATTCCGGGGATTCGGCAGCAGATTATGGTGAGGTTCAAGCGCGTGGATCCGGGCTATTTCGGGACACTGGGGATCGCGGTGCTTGCCGGGCGCGGAATCACGCCGCGCGATCGGGACGGAGCGGGGCGGGTGATGGTGATTAACCAGGCGCTGGCGGCGCGGCTGGCCGATGTTGGGCACATGAAGGATCCGCTGGGGAAAGTAGTGCGGGTGTCGACGCCGGGCTATCGGGAGAAGAGAGTTTTCTTGCCGGAGGTGGAGATTGTGGGCCTGATCCGCAGCGAGAGGGTTGCGTCGCCGGGCCAGCCGGAGCCGCCGGTGGTTTACGTGCCGCTGGCGCAGGCGCCGTCGCCGGAGTTGAAACTTCTGGTTCGCACGGGCGCCGGCGCTGCTTCCGTGATGCCGGCGATTCGGGAGGCGATTCGCGACGTCGACCCCGCGCTGCCGTTGGGAGACGTGGCGACGATGGAGCAGGTGCGGGACGCGACGCTGGCCGGCTCGCGGAGGCCGGCCGGGCTGATTGGCGCCTTCGCCGGCGTGGCCGTGCTGCTTGCGGTGATCGGGCTCTACGGAGTGCTGTCGCACACGGTGACGCTCGAGCGGCGGGAGATCGGCATCCGGATGGCGCTAGGCGCGCGGGCCTCCGATGTGCTGCTGAGCGTGCTGCGGAACGGTCTGAGCATGGTGGCGGTGGGGTTGGTGCCGGGATTGGCGGGCGCGTTTGCGCTGACGAGAGTGATGAAGAACCTGCTGTTCGAAGTGTCGCCGCTTGACCCGTCCGTGCTGGCCGCGGCGTGCGCGTCGATGGTGGTGATCGGGCTTGTGGCGGGGTTTGTCCCGGCGCTTCGCGCGGCGAGGCTCGACCCGGTGGAGACGCTCCGCGAGGAGGGGTGAGGCAAGTTCGTGGGGGTTCGGGACTGGGGCACCGGCTCCGCGGCGCGGTGATCGGAGCGGAACCGTTCGGCGCACGGGAACTGCGGAACTGGAAACGGTCCGAGGCGAGCCGGGGGAGACGGACGCGAAGATGATGATTTCGATCCGGCCGCGATGAGGGGCGATGGCGGGTAGAGGCGGGGGGCGCGTATGATGTGACCCATGGATCGCAGAGGAGTGCTTGCGGCGGCGTTGTTGATGGTGTGGGCGGGGGCGGCGGCGCGGGGGGAGAGCGGGTACGGCGGGTGGCTGCGGTATGCGCGGCTGGGGGAGGAGGCGCGGGCGCGGGATGCTCGGCTGCCGGCGGTGGCGACGGTGATGGGCGGGGGCGAGATCGAGCGGACGGCGCGGGGGGAAATTGTGCGGGGAGTGCGGGGGATGCTGGGGCGGACGCTGCGCGAGGAGACGGGGCTCGCCGGGGAGGCGGCGATTGTGCTGGCGACGAGGGAGGAGGCGCGGAGGATGGCGCCGTGGCTCGCCCTGCCGGAGGGGTGGAGCGGGGATGGGTACTGGCTGAAGAGCACGAGCGTGGGCGGGCATAGGGTGCTGCTGGTGGCGGGTGCGAGCGAGGCGGGGGTGCTGTACGGAGCGTTCGCGCTGCTGCGGCGGATGGCGCTCGGAGAGACCGTCGAGGGGCTGGATGTGATGAGCAGCCCGCGCGCCGGGCTGCGGTGGGTGAACCAGTGGGACAACCTGGACGGGACGATTGAGCGGGGCTACGCGGGGCGGTCGATTTTCTTCGAGGGCGGGCACGTGGCGGCGGATCTGGGGAGGGTGAGGGACTACGCGCGTCTGCTGGCGTCGGTGGGCGTGAATGGGTGCGCCATTAATAATGTGAACGCGAACCCGAAGCTGATCACGGCTGAGATGCTGCCGGAGGCGGCGCGGGTGGCGGAGGCGATGCGGCCGTGGGGGGTGCGGATGGCGGTGTCGGTGGATTTCGGGAGCCCGCGAACGCTGGGCGGGCTGGAGACGTTCGATCCGAAGGACGCGCGGGTGGCGGAGTGGTGGAAACAGAAAGTGGATGAATTGTACCGGGCGGTTCCGGACCTGGCGGGGCTGGTGGTGAAGGCGGACTCGGAGGGGCGGGCGGGGCCGTCGGCTTACGGGCGCACCCAGGCCGATGCAGCGAACGTGATTGCGCGGGCGCTGGCGCCGCATGGAGGAGTGCTGGTGTACCGGGCGTTTGTGTACGACCATCACGCCGACTGGAGGAACTTGAAGAACGACCGCGCGCGGGCGGCCTACGACAATTTTCATCCGCTCGACGGGAGCTTCGATGACAACGTGGTGCTGCAGATCAAGCACGGGCCGATCGATTTTCAGGCGAGGGAGCCGGTATCGCCGCTGCTGGGAGGGCTAAGGAAGACCAACGAGGCGATCGAGCTCCAGATCACGCAGGAGTACACGGGCCAGCAGAGGCATTTGTGCTACCTGGCGCCGATGTGGAAGGGCGTGCTGGATTTCGATTTAGAGAGTAACGGACCGGGAACAACGGTGAAGGAAATTGTTTCGGGCAAGGCGTTCGGGCGGAAGCTGGGAGGGTATGTGGGCGTGGCCAACGTGGGCAGGGACAGCAACTGGATGGGGTATGACCTGGCCATGGCGAACCTGTACGCATTCGGGCGGCTGGCCTGGGATGCGGACCTGACGGCGGAGGGGATGGCGAGGGAGTGGGCGGGGATGACGTTCGGCACGAGGGAGCGCGTGGCGGGGACGGTGGCCGGGCTGCTGATGGACTCCTGGAGGGTGTTTGAAGAGTACACGGGGCCGCTGGGGGCGGGGACGTTGACCGACATTCTGCACACGCATTACGGGCCGGACGCCGATTCGAGCGAGCGGAACGGATGGGGGCAGTGGCACAGGGCGGACCGGGAGGGGATGGGAATGGACAGGACGGTTGAGACGGGGACGGGGTACACGAGGCAGTATGCGCCGGGCGTGGGGAAGGTTTACGAATCGCTCGCGACGTGTCCGGACGAGCTGCTGCTGTTTTTTCATCACGTGCCGTGGACCTATCGCCTGCATTCGGGCAAGACGGTGATCCAGCATATTTACGATGTGCATTACCGCGGGGCGGCGGAGGCGGCGGAGTTTCCTGAGCGGTGGCGGACAATCGAGGGGATGGTGGATGAGGAACGATACCGCGCGGTGCTGGACAGGCTGGAATACCAGGCCGGGCACGCGGCGGAGTGGAGGGACGATTTGAACGCGTGGTTTTTGCGGATGTCGGGGATTGCGGACGAGCGGGGGCGGATCGGGCACGAGCCGGGACGAGTGGAGGCGGAGGGGATGAAGCTGAGCGGGTATGAGGTGGTGGAGATCCATCCGGTGGAGGCGGCATCGGGCGGGAAGGCGGTGGCCTGCGGGGCGGGGGCGTGCCGGGCGGGGTTTGTGTACCGGGGCGAGGGGGGTTGGAAGAGGATCGGGGTTCAGTATTTCGATGAGAACGACGGGGTGTCGCGGTTCCGGCTGCTGGTGAACGGGCAGGAGGTGGGGGAGTGGAAAGCGGACCGTGTGCTGCCGTCGCGGGAGCCGGACGCGAACACGGCGTCGAGGAAGACGGTGCGGGGGATCGCGCTGCGGCCCGGGGACGAGGTGGTGGTGGAAGGCGAGCCGGAGGGAGGGGAGAAGGCGGTGGTGGATTACGTGGAGGTGGGCCCGGAGGAGTGAGAGGTGGGAGCGGGGGTCAGTCGAGATCGAGAGCGGCCTTCAGTCCCTGCTCGACTTCGCGGAGGGGCGCGAGAGGGAGGCTACCGGTTTTCCTGGTGAGTTTGGCGCGGTCGAGGGTCGTGACCTGATGGCACACGGCGAAGCTGGTTTTCGGCAGACCGGCGGTTCCGCCGGGAAGCTCGATCACGGTGGGCCCGCGCTTGCCTTGAGCGGAAGAGGTGGAAATCGGGACCACAATCACGGATCGCCACCCGGGAGTTTGGTTGAAGCCGTCGTGAGAGAGCACGATTACAGGGCGCCGGCCCGCCTGCTCCGAGCCGGAGCGAGGAACGAGATCGGCCCAGTAGACATCGCCTCGCCTCATTTTTTGGTCCGGCCGGGCTTCGCAAGGTGCTCGATGGCGGCCGACTCGAGGCCGGGGTCAAGATCAAGAGACGATCCGGCCATCTCGGCGGCGAAGGCGGAGATGGCGTCGTGCCGGGATTTTCGGACCTGTTGCCGCAGCCAATGATCGACGGCTTCCCGGGCCAGGGTGGTGGCGGGCACGCGCAGGCGCTCGGCCTCGGCACGGAGGTGGGAGTAAGTTTCCTCGGGAAGCGGCAGATGGAAGTTTTTCATCGCGGGCTGCTCCTTCTATGATGCCATGAGGGATGCCATGGCTCGATGGCACGGCATTGAGGCAGGGTCAGCGGGCCGGGGCGGGGAGGCGGCGGAAGAAGGGTTCGGTTTGGGAGTGGGTGAGGACCCAGATGCCGTAGATGCCGAGGGCGGTGCCGAAGGGGAAGCCGATGAGGTCGAAGGCGGAGATGACGATGCCCATGGATTTGGCCCAGGGGCGGAAGCGGTAGATGCCCCAGCCGACGATGGCGCCGGGGAGGCTGAGGACGAGGAGGATGAGGAAGACGCCGACGCCGATGATGGAGAGGACGCCGGCGGCGGCGAGGCCGTCTTCGCCGCCCGAGTCGCCGGCGAGCGCTGCGATGCCGCCGATGCCTCCGAGCACGAGCAGGGCGATGAGGCCGCCGAACAGGGCGAGGAGACTGGAGACGATGTGAAGGATGCCGAGCAGCTTGATATGGGATTGCATGGCGCGCCCGCGGTTGGGCTCATTATGGCATACGGCGCGATGGGAAGGCTGGTTCCGGCGGGCTTGGATGCTACGATGAAGCCGGATGAAAAAGGAGGGCGGCGGGAGGGGATTGCGCCGGCGATGGTGTGGGCGGCGGCGCCGGCGTTGCTGCTGGAGCTGGCGTTTTACCTGGCGGTGGGGTTTGCGGGGGTGAGGCGGAGCTTTGAGAAGATACAGCCGGCGGGGCTGCGGGCGCTGCTGCTGGCCGGGAGCGGGCTGGCGCCGTATCTGCTGTTGAGCGCGCGTCTGGGGAATTTCCGGATGCCGGAGTTTCTGCTGCTGGCGGGCCTGGTGGGCGTGCTGTCGTTCTGGTACGTGGCGGCGAAGAAGGGGGCGCTGGCGGACTGCGTGTTTCTGGGGGTTGCGGCGGCGGTTTATCTGAGCCGGGTGTTTCATGAGATCTTTCCGAGCCCGGCGGCGCACATGCAGCTCGAGGCGCTGGGGCGGCTGATGTGGGTGCATGTGGGGATCGGGGCTGTTGTCGGGGTGCGGGGATGGGAGGCGGGGCTGGGGTTCTGGCCGGCGGGGCGGGACTGGCGGATCGGGCTGGAACATTACTTATTCTTTTTGCCGGCGGGCGGGGCGGCGGCGTACGCGATGCGGGCGGTGAAGTTTCACGTGGCCGAGCCGTTGTGGAGGGCGCCGCTCGTAGCAGTGGGGATTTTCTTCGCGTTTCTGTGGGGGGTTGCGCTGGCGGAGGAGTTTTTCTTCCGCGGATTTTTGCAGCAGATGCTGGAGAAGGCGTGGAACAGCCGGGTGGGGGCGCTGATTGCGGCCTCGGTATTGTTCGGGTTGGCGCACCTGCCGTTCCGGGGGTTTCCGAACTGGAAGTGGGTGGTGCTGGCGACGCTGCTGGGGTTGAGCTGCGGGATTGCGTACTGGAGGGCGGGGAGCGTGAGGGCGCCGATGGTGACGCACGCCCTGGTTGTGGCGACGTGGAAGACGCTGCTGGGAGGGTAGCAGCGCTACGGTGCGCGGCCGTCTCCGGCGGTTCCGATGAAGGCGCGAAGCTGGTTATAGGCGCGGTGCGGATTGTTCCGGCTATTGGCGGAACGGATCCAGGACTCGTGATACCAGCGGTCGAAGGGCGGATATTCGCCGCGGGCGAGCTCGGTTTCCAGGCGCTCGAGCAGCGCGCGGGCTTCGAAAACGGACTGCCACATCGCGGCGGCGGAGGGCGCGCGTAAAGCTTCCTCGAGCTTGAGGGCGGCGTTGGTCTGGCGCGCGGCGATTTGAAGGCCGATGCCGGCGCTGATGGAAAAGAACTGGCGTTCGGGGAGCGGCATGGCTTGTTCGGCGCGCTGTTCGGCGGCCAGCGCGGCATCCAGGAGGCGGGCGCGCGAGCGAAGTTGAGCGGAGGGTTCCGGATCGAGGGCGGGGGCGGGTTTGCCGGCGGCTTTCTGGTAGAGGCTGCCGATCAGGGTTTGGATGGCGTCCAGGGCCGTCCACAACGTTTCGGGCGTATTCAGCAGGGCGAAGTATTGGGTGTAGACCGCTTCGGCGGCGCGGGCGGCGGGGGCGGGGAAATATTCTCGGGTCCACCAGGAGGTGAAACGGGCGGCGGCGTTGGGCTTGGAGTAGATGGCGGGAGCGTCCCAGCAGATGGCGGCGATCATGCGCGCGCCCATGACGTAATCGCGCAGCTCGCTGACGTTCACCAGCATGTACTCGGTGGCGCCGGAGCGGACGATGTTCTGGAACTCGCCGGCTACGACGCCGGGCGCCACGGTGTTGGCGGTCTGCTTGCTCAGATTGCCGCCGAGATAAGCGAGGTGGTAATAGACGCCGTGCTTCCATTTGCCGAGCGAGGAGGGAAGGCCGCGCATATGGCCGTCGTTGTCGTCGGGCCAGACGATGATGACGTCCTCAGGCAGATCGAAGGCCGCGGGATTGCGCTGGTATTCCGGCAGCATTTCGGAATACATCGTGAAATGAAACAGCGGATCGGGCACGAGCCGGCGGGCCATGTTGACCTGTTCGGCGATGACTTCGCGGAAGGTGGCGGCCTTCTGGTCGCCGGTGGTTCCGGAGGGGAACTGGAAGGGGCGGTCGGCGGTGCCGCGCATGCCGACGGGCCAGATGCAATCGAGGTCCTTGTTCTCGGTCAGGCCGCCCAGCCAGAATTTGAGCATGCCTTCGCGATTGCTGAACCAGTCGTAATCGCCGGAGACGCCGCGCTCGGCGGCGAGGTTGAAGCGGGTGAAGCCCCAGGGATTGGAGAGGAGGATGTCGTAGTGATGGGAGGTGTAGTAAAGCCCCCAGTCGCCGGCGAGCTTCTGCACTTCGAAGCGGCGGTGCACGCGGGTGTAAGGGGCGACCATGTTCATGCGCAGGCGGAGGGCGGTTTCGAAGAAGCGGCGGTACCAGTCGAGGGGCACGTCGCCGGTCTGCAGAGGATAGCCGTTCGAGTCGAACGGGCGCGGGAGCAGGTCCTCGTCGTCGTGGAAGAAACCGCGGTAGCGGAAGACGGGCGGGGGCTGGGTGAAGTCGGTGCGCTTGAGGATCAAAGGATCGCGGTGGGCCGGGCGGTAGCCGGTAAAGAGGTAGAGCGGATCGATGCCCAAGCGCTCGGAGAGCGTGTAGGCGGCGAAGGCGGCTCCGCGAGGGTTCGAGCCGACCAGCCAGAGATCGCCCGCGGCGGTGACGATGCGGTAGCTTTCCCATTTGCCCTGCAGCGATGCGGCATCGACGTTGGCCGGGGCGGCGAGGCGGCCGGCGGTGCCGATGTGGATGTTGACCTGGCCTTCGGCGGGCGAGTTGGCGACGGCGGGCTTGTAGCCGTTGATCTTTTCGATGTCGGCGGCAAGAAAAGCCGCGGCCTGATGGACGGCGGAATTCTCGTCATCGGAGACGACGATGCGGGCGGCTGTGCCTTTGCCGGCGAGCGTCAGGTCGCCCGGGGCGGCGGCTCCGGTCCGGACCCAGGAGCCGCGAACGGCGCCGGTCCAGGGAGCGGTTTGGGCGGCGGCGGAAACGACCAGCAACAGGCCTGGAAGCAAGCGTAATCGAGACACTCTGTTCCACTCCCCGAACGTTTTTTTTGGCGATCTGTTCGACTGTACAACAAAGGACGTGTGGCGCATCGAGCACGTTCGGGGGGGTGGGGTCTCGATGGCAGCGAGGGAGGCGTGGGTGGCAACAGGCACGGAAACGGCGTTGGTGAGGGGGCGTTTGGGGGCGTTCGGGCAGTGCTGGGAGGTAAAGCTCGCCTTGATCACCTGGCGGGCTTTCTCGATCGCGAATTGCGTGGTTCGCGCCGACGCGCGTTCGGTATTCCTCGGGCCTTCGATGGCGCTGCCCAAGGGCCTATGGGATCTCCCGGCTGGCCTCGCGTGAGCGGTGCTCCCGTGCGCCGAAGGTGAGCCTCTCGAACACGCTCACCTCGCTGTGGCGAGCTTGTGTTGTCCGCCTGACGCGGCTGCGGAAAGAAGCGTCTCGGCTGCTTCGCGCAGATCTCTGAGCCGGGCCGGGTAAATGGCCATTCGGTCGGCGCCCACCGTCACAATCCGGTGTCCGTCGGCTGTATAGTATGCCAGCCGCATCCCGTCGCGGCGGAATTCCAGCGTCGAGATCTGCTGGCCCGTGTCCGGGTGCCAAATGCGTGAAGTTCCGTCAAGGGCAGCGGTAATGACGCGTGCGCCATCTGGCGAAAACGAGCCGCTCACAATGGGGCCGCGGTTCCCCTCGAAGCGGGAAACCCGTTCCCCCGTGTCGGCGTTCCAGAGGGCGGCAGTTCCGTCGGCACTTGTGGTTATCACCAAGCTGTCGTTGGGGCTGAACGAGAGATCGAGTCCGCCATGAGGCAGCACTTGCACACGTGCGCCAGAGGCGGTGTCCCAGATTTCGGTTGTGTCGCCCAGGGGCGAGCTGGCCCCAAGTTTTTTGCCTGAGTGGCTGAAGCGCACGCGTTGAACAATCGAACCCGCGCGACCGGGTAATCGTAGGTTGATCGCTCCGGTCCTGCCGTCTAGTACGAGGCTGTCACTGCCGACTGCGATCGCGATTCGCCCGCCATCGGGACTAAAGGCCACGTCCTGGATTGGCGCTTGGGTGGAGCTGATCTGATCGGACGTGAGCCGAAAAAGCTCGGCGCCGGTTTCGCTTCCCCAGACGGCGAGCCGGTCTGCTGTGTAGCTCGCGATCCTGTCGGCGTTGGGGCTGAGAACGACTCCGGTGTTTATTCCCCCGGGCGCGTACTTGCTCCATCGAGCCCGACGGGTGCTCAGACTCCAGGCTCGGACATACTGTGATTCGGCGCTCACGAGTATGTCGCGACGACGGCTCACGGCTAGGCCTACTATTCGACTCGTAGCTGGAGGGAGGTCTAGGATTCTCTTCGCGGTTATGTCGTCGAGTATCGATATCATGTGCGAACCGTCGGCGACGGCTACGAGGCCTTCTTCGATGTCGGCGACGGCATATTCGCACGTGGGCGTAATCGACCGGATCTTGAGGGATCCGCGGGCTGGCCTGGACGGCCATACCTTGACCGTCCCGTCTGCCCCCGCGGTCATGAAGTGCATCCCGTCCCGGGTGAATCTCGTTTGCGTAATTGCGCCGCGGTGGCCCGGAAAGAGGATAACTTCCGACGGTGCTGACATGCGGAACAGCGTGATGATTCCATCGTTGTACCCAGTGCCGATGATACCCGCTGACTTAGCCAGTTCGCCGGATCCGGCCCCGCCCGGCTCCGGGCGAAGCTCCGCTAGTATCCGGGGCTGAGCATCGATCTTCCAAAGTTGTGCGCTTCCGCCCCCTGGGACCACGAACAACTGCTCTCCGGAGGAGTCGAAGGAGGTCGCGACGGGCGGAAGTTTCACGTTGAGGATGGGTGTTAGCGGTTCGCCCGTCCCGGTGTCGCAGACAGCTACAGAGCCGCCGCGCAGGTCGGCGAGATAGAACTTCTCGTCGTTGTCGCTGAAGCCCCCGCGGCCGGGGGTGAACCCTTCACCTTTCATCCACAACTGGCCGCCCGTGCTCGCATCCCACATCCCGACGTTTCCGCTCAGGTCGCCGGTAAGTATGCGCGCGCCGTTGTTGCTGAAGACTGCGAGGGTAAGGGCTCGCGAGTGTCCGCGTAACTCGTGGATCATCTTTCCTGTCCTGGTGTCCCAAACGCGCGCCGTCTTGTCTCGTCCAGCCGTCAGGACGCGGGTTCCGGTGTGGTCAAACGAGCAGGCGTCGATGGCGCCGCTGTGGGAATCCATCACTCGGGGAGGGGTTGGGAGCGCTTCTAGGGACTGGAGTCGGGCTGTGCCATCCACGCCGCAGGTCAGCAGCGAGTCGCCGTCCGGGCTGAAGGAGGCGTTCGTCACCGGGCCGTCGTGCGCGCCGGACGAGAAGATAATGGAATTAGCGTGCAGGTCCAGCACCTGCACGCTGTTTCCGACCATGACAATCCTCGTGCCGTTCGGGCTGAATCTGACTATATTGGCGGCTTCTTCTATAACTCGTTCCGGAATTACACCGTGCATCGCACCCCTAAGCGCGTCCTCCACCTCGTAGTTGTCCGTGCCAACGATTTCCGCCTGCCTGGCTGCCTCCACCGCGTAGATGAGGGCCCGGACAGGATCGTCGGGTCCGGATCTCCGGCTGCGATTGACAAGCTCCGAGATCGCGAGTTGGGCCCTCGGATCTGGCCGTGCTTTCGATCTTTCTTCCTGGTCGCGCGCCCCGTCGTCCGGACTCGGTGGTGCCTTGCGCTGGAGGTGAATGATTATGGGCTTCGTGGATACCGGCTCGTCTATTTCATAGGCCTTGTATCCCTCTTTAGTGGCCCGAAGCCTGACAAGGGCCCCGGGTTTTTTTCCGACGGACAGGACGAAGATTCCGTCCGATCCGGTCACTGCCTCGACCCTAGGATCGATCAGGCTGACGCGCACATTATCGAGCAGGTTATTGTTCGACGTGTCGAGGACGGCCCCTGTCAGGGCTTGCGACGCCTGAGGGGCGAGCAGGCGCGGGCTACACAGCGCCATGAGCGGAAGCAGGGCGTACCATCTTGCCATGTGTTCAATTCGGGCTTAGTAGAACTTTCAGGCCTCTTTGGGGGCTGAGTGTCCTCTCGGAGGTCTTGTATCCCGGCTTCCGCACGCGGAGGTTGAGGAGCCGTGGTGGGGAACCGCTGGTGGTTAGCTTGACCGTGAAGTAGCCGGAGTCATCCGTCAGCGCCTCCCCTGGCTGGCCCGCGATCGACACCTCGGCGCGCGGAATTCCCTCATTTGTGTTCTCGTCGACCACGAGCCCGGCGATGACGGTCCCAGTGTCCTCGGACGGGACGCGCTGGGGCGCGGTGTCGAGCCGTATGTCCTCGATTGGGTTCTTCGAGGAGATATCGATGTACTTCTCCCTCGGCTGATACCCCTTCGCTTGGATCGCGAGCTTGGCCGATTCGCCTTCATGAGGCCCGTCAAGCTGTATCGAGAAGACGCCTTGATCGTCGGTATATGCCGACTTTGGGACGGCGCTCGTTTCAAGGATGACGGAAGCGCCCGGGATTGGAGCACGTGTAGCGCTGGCGACGATCCTGCCGGAGAGCAGCGCGGGCTTTTCACGGGGCGTGGGGTCGGCCTTGCGGGGACCAAGGTACGCGAGGTAACCGGTAATGAGGGCCGCTAAGACGACGAAAACTCCCGAGACTATAACTTTTTTCACATCGTTACTCTAAGCCGGCTGCGTCCCGGGAACGCATCGCGGGACTTCGAGCTTCTTTCCCTTAGATTTTACAAAACGTTCGGTTCGGTCGGCGCGGTAAGAAGGAGGCCTCCCTTCGAAATCGCGGCCCGGATAGGCGTGGGAAGGCGCGCCCGCCCGAGGCGGGGGGAAGGATCACGCGGAGGGGCTCGAATGGGGCTCGAATGGGGCATTGGCGCGGGGGGCGTTGTCTGGTACACTTTAAGCCTCCGATGAGCCTTTTTCGCACGAAATCCTTATCGAAACTGCTGGAGCAGGCGGCCGACACCGGGCATGGGTTGAAGCGCACGCTGGGGGCGCCGGGGCTGGTGGCGCTGGGGGTGGGAGCGATTATCGGCGCGGGGTTGTTTGTGCGCACGGCGGCGGCGGCGGGCGAGGCGGCGGGGCCGGGCGTGACGGCGTCGTTTCTGGTGGCGGCGATCGGGTGCGCGTTTGCGGGGTTGTGCTACGCGGAGTTTGCGGCGATGATTCCGATTGCCGGCAGCGCTTACACCTATTCGTACGTGACGATGGGCGAGTTTGTGGCCTGGACGATCGGGTGGGCGCTGGTGCTGGAGTATGCGCTGGGAGCGGCGACGGTGGCGATTTCCTGGAGCGAGTATCTGAATTACCTGATGGGAGGGCGGATACCGTACGAGTGGTGCCATTCGCCGTTCGAGGTGTCGGCGGCGGGGGCGCACGGGATCTTGAACCTGCCGGCGCTGTTCATTTTGCTGATGCTGACGCTGCTGCTGATCAAGGGAACGCAGGAGTCGGCGATGGTGAACGGGATCATTGTGGCGCTGAAGGTGGCGATCGTGATCGCGTTTATCGCCATCGGCTGGCAGTTCGTGAGCCCGGCCAATCACACTCCTTACCTGATTCCGGCGGGAACGCCCGGGCACGAGGGGCTGTTCCGGCACGGATGGGGAGGGGTGCTGGGCGGGGCGGGCATCGTGTTTTTCGCCTTTATCGGGTTTGACGCGGTGTCGACGGCGGCGCAGGAGGCGAAAAATCCGAGCCGCGACATGCCGATCGGGATTCTCGGGTCGCTGGCGGTTTGCACGGTGCTGTACATATTGTTCGGCTACGTGCTGACGGGCGTGGCGCCGTGGCAGGAGTTCCTGACGGCGGGCAAGGAAGCCTCCGTGTCGTATGCGATCCAGCACCACATGGCGGGGTACGGGTGGCTGGCGACGCTGGTGACGGTGGCGATCCTGCTGGGCTTCTCGTCGGTGATTCTGGTGATGCTGCTGGGGCAGAGCCGGGTGTTTTTCTCGATGGCCAACGACGGGCTGCTGCCGAAGCTGTTCTCCGACTTGCATCCGAAGTTCCGGACGCCGTACAAGTGCAACATGGTGCTGTTCCTGATGGTGGGGGCGTTTGCGGCCTTCATACCGGAGTCGATGGCCGGGGATCTGACTTCGATCGGGACGCTGTTCGCGTTTGTGCTGGTGTGCATCGGGGTATGGATGATGCGGCGAAGCCGGCCGCACCAGCCGCGGCCGTTCCGGGCGCCGCTGGTGCCGCTGGTGCCGATTCTGGGGATCGTGATTTGCAGCGGGATGATTATTTCGCTGGACCGGAGGACGCAGATGACGGCGCTGGGCTGGATGCTGGCGGGGTTTGTGATTTACTTTGGCTATAGCCGGAGCCATAGCAAGCTAAGCGGGGCGCCGGAGCTGCAGGAAGTAGCGGAGTAGGGGCGGGGCGGGGGGAGTTCGGTAGGAGTACGCGTGACGAATCCTTACACGCATGAAGCGTTCGTCGTGATGTAGACTTATTGGCTTGTCGGGAGGTAAACGGCGACGTACCAAGCGACGGGGAGGTAGGCAGGAGCGCGGAGGAGCTGCTAGGTCCCCGAGCGCCACCACACCGCCGTCCTCCTTATGGGGCCTAAGAGGACGACTCCCGCGCCTGCGAACGTCGCTAGGGACTTTGGCTTCTATGTTGGTTCTGGTTTCGGCGCTCCTCGCATTAATCGCTCCCCCGTCGATTCAGACTCCGACGTCTTACGATCCCTCGTCGCCGTTTTCCGTCCCTATTGAGGTCACCAACGAGGGCTATCTGCCAATGTTCTCAGTTAGGGCCGATTGCGCCCTCAGCGCTGGAGGGCCCCCGTCAAATTTGAAGGTGTCCGATGACCATGTCATCCAGACCATTGGTTCTTTGGGTGGGAGGCGAAAGGCGACGATACGCTGTGACCTGTACGCGTTGCACGCAGGGTTCAGCCAGGCCCAGCTGCTGGTGAGCATAAGCTACCGGCCGCTTGTCTGGCCCTTCAGGTTCACGGCCAGCCACATGTTTGCTGGAATCTTTGACGAGCATGGCAGGCTGGAGCGTTGGATCGAGCAGTAGCCAGAGCTGATTGCCGCCGGCGGGAACGCAGCGGATGTGGTTAAATCGACGGTATACTCGGACTTCGGCGGCAGCAAAAACCGCCGGAGTGCTTGGACAGCTAAGCGTGGTCTACCTCATTTGGTGCCGTCATGCGTTCGGTCCTCGGAAGCATTAGCGTGCTGCCTCTAGGCGCGCGACTCAACCGAGTTGAGTTTGCTCCCGAAACGTTACACGGGGGCGTACTTGGCTTCTGAGGAGTGATGCAGGTATTCGAGGCTGAAATATTTTGTAGCTCGTGGGGCGGCGCGATCCATATGCTTCGGCGGTGGGATCGGCGCGACCCAGACGAGCTCGTCTCCGAAGGCGAGTTGAAGGTGGCAAAGGGAGCAATCACCGACGGACTTTGCGCCTTCGCTAGCTCGCTGGACCTTCGGGAGACCGCAGATGCGGCGTTTCGATTTTCACAGGCACTCTCCCGCGCGAGCGACTTCCCCGTGACTGCCCGAGTCCTTGTCCATCACTTGAAGGCGATGGTCGAACTAGCAGAGAGCGAGTTGAAGAAGAGAAAGGTACTTGCGCTTCCGGTGAACATCGCCAAATTCTACGACCAAGAGAGACCGATGGGCGAGGCGATATATCGGGCGTTCAAAAGCGCGCGCTTCGACATCACGCAGGCCGGTAACTGCCTCGCTTGCGGGAATAATTTCGCTTCGGCATTCCACTTGATGCGGGCAGTGGAGGTCGGCCTCTGGGCGCTTGCGGCGGATAGACAGATCCCGTTGGCGGGGGAGGGGAGGATTGAGTTCTCAAACTGGGGTCGAATCATCGGCCAGTTAGAGAAGGTGGCTGGGGAGGTCCAAGGCTGGCGCAGTTCACCCGAGAAGGAGCAGGCGCACGAGTTTTACAATAAGGCCCTTGCCGAAATAAGGACCTTCAATGACGGGTGGAGGAGGCATCTCGCGCACGTGCGCCCCAGTCCCGGGATGGATGAGTCCGAGGCGGTCGCGCTCTGGGGGCACGTCTCACGGTTTCTTGGGACCTTGGCGTCGAGACTCTCCGAGGGGGAATAAACGGCACCCATCTGGGAACCGGCCTGCGATGGTTAAGCCGCAAGGGCCGCACTGAGCCTGCCGAAGCACGCGGGCGCTTTCATGGGCCTTGGCAGGGCGATGATGGAGTTGCTGCGCGTCTCGCACTTGGGGCAGACGCGCCGCGAGTGCGGCGCAAGGCCGAGGAGGCGGTGGGTTTCCGTTTCGGTCTCCTCCCTCAAGAGTCTCTTTATGCGGCGTCGGCGTGGCTTTTTGAAGCATCTTGTTACTGCATTGTTACTCTTCTTTCAACGAGTTGTGGGCTGGCGCCCCTTTTTTTTCTTGACTCGAATCGCAAATCGCAATAACATGATTGCATATTGCGATAGGAGATGGAAACGGATGGCGCAGCGGCGGGGCGGAACGGAGGGACTGGGGATGGGGAGCGGGAGGACGGCATGAGATTGGGGGAGAAGCTGCGGTACTTGAGGGAGGTGGAGGGGACGCTGCGGGGGATGGGGCGGGAGATGACGCAGCAGGAGGTGGTGCGGGCGGTGAAGAAGGAGCTGGGGCAGTCGATCAGCCAGAGTTATCTTTCACAGATCGAAGGCGGGTCGAGGCCGCATTTGACGAACCAGACGAGGCTGTTGCTGTCGCGGTTTTTCAAAGTCCATCCGGGGTACCTGGTGGACGATCCGGAGGGGTATCACACGGAGTTGATGTCGGACGTGCGGGGGAGCGAGGATGCGCTGGATTTGTGGCTGGTGGAGGGGTCGGAGAGGTTCCGCGGGGACAGGGAGTTGGGGAAGGCGCTGTTGCGGGTGGCCAAGCACGAAGACTCGCGGGGATGTTTGCTTTTGCTGGGCGAGATTCTGGAGACGCCGGAGCTGGCGGAGCGGCTGATGGGGGTGCTGAAGCCGGAGAACGGCGCGGGAGGGGGGAAGCGGTGAGCTGGGAAAATTTTTACCTGATTTGTTTTCTGGTTGGGTTCCTGTTCAGCCTGTTCACGTTTGTGCTGGGCTCGGGGAGGCTGCATCTGCCGCATGGGCACGGGGCGCCTTCGGGAGCCGGGCATGGCGGGCACGGGGGCGCGAAGGGAGCGGCGGGACGCGGGGGCGCGGGGGCGGTGTTGAATCCGCCGACGATGGCGGCGTTTCTGGCGTGGTTTGGCGGGGCGGGGTATCTGCTGACGCGGTTTTCGAGCATCTGGGCGCTGGCGGCGCTGGGGCTGGCGGGGGCGGCAGGGGTGGCGGGCGGCGGCGTTGTGTTCTGGTTTCTGGCGAGGCTGGCGCCGGAGGGGGAGGACGGGATGGACCCGGCCGATTATGAGATGACGGGCGTGCTGGGGAGGGTGAGCAGCACGGTGCGGCGCGGGGGGACGGGGGAGATGATTTACCAAAGAGACGGGGCGCGGCGGTCGGCGCCGATACGGAGCGAGGACGGCGAGGAGATCGGGCGGGGCGTCGAGGTTGTGGTGACGAGATATGAGCGCGGCGTGGCGTATGTGCGGCGCTGGGACGAGTTGACGAGTTAAAGGAAAGGAACTGAGGAGCGTATGGCGACGATCGTGGTGATTGTGGGACTGAGTTTGCTGGCGGTGATCTTCCTGCTGTCGGCGGTGGCGCGGCTGTACCGGAAGGCGGGGCCGCACGAGGCGCTGGTGGTGTACGGGGCGAAGGGGACGAGGATTGTGAAAGGCCGGGGGACGGTGATCTGGCCGATGCTGGAGACCTACCGGGAGCTGAGCCTGCAGTTGATGTCGTTCGACGTGGCGCCGCAGCAGGATTTGTACACCAAGCAGGGCGTAGCGGTGACGGTGGAGGCGGTGGCGCAGATCAAGGTGAAGAGCGATCCGGAGTCGATCCAGACGGCGGCGGAGCAGTTTCTGACCAAGTCGGCGCAGGAGCGGGAGGGGCTGATCCGGCTGGTGATGGAGGGGCATTTGCGCGGCATCATCGGGCAGCTTTCGGTGGAGCAGATTGTGAAAGAGCCGGAGATGGTGGGGGACCGGATGCGGTCGACCTGCGCCGAGGACATGAGCAAGATGGGGCTGGAGGTGATTTCGTTCACGATCAAGGAAGTGCGGGACAAGAACGAATACATCAGCAACATGGGGCGGCCGGACGTGGCGCGGATCAAGAGGGACGCGGACGTGGCGGCGGCGGAAGCCGAGCGCGACACGGCGATCAAGCGGGCGGAGGCGCAGAGGGCGGCGGCGGTGGCGCGGGCGCAGGCGGACCAGGAGAGGGTGCTGGCCGAGACGCTGTCGCAGGCCAAGCAGGCCGAGGCGCAGAGGGACCTGGAGGTGAAGAAGGCGCAGTACCAGGAGAGCGTGAAGAGGCAGCAGGCGCAGGCGGACAAGGCCTACGACATCCAGGCGAACACGATGCAGCAGCAGGTGGTGGTGGAGCAGGTGAAGGTGGAGCAGGTGGAGAAGGAGCAGCAGATTAAAGTGCAGGAGGCCGAGATTCTGCGGCACGAGAAAGAGCTGATCGCGACGGTGCTGAAGCAGGCGCAGATCGAGCGGCAGAGGATTGAGACGATCGCGGCGGCGGAGAAACAGAGGGTGACGGCGGAGGCGGAAGGCAGGGCGTCGGCGATCCGGGCGCAGGGCGAGGCGGAGGCGGAGATCATTTTGAAGAAGGGCGAGGCCGAGGCCAAGGCGATGACGGTGAAGGCGGAGGCCTACCAGGAGTGGAACCAGGCGGCGGTGGTGGACAAGCTGATTACCGGGTTGCCGGAGATCGTGAAGGCGCTGGCGGCGCCGCTGGCCAACGTGGACAGGATC
This sequence comes from Bryobacterales bacterium, assembly GCA_027452065.1. Taxonomy (GTDB): domain Bacteria; phylum Acidobacteriota; class Terriglobia; order Bryobacterales; family Bryobacteraceae; genus JAJYKC01. The sequence goes on along the minus strand of DAIDHC010000069.1, from coordinate 39,362 downwards.
ACGGTGGTTTCGACCGGAGGGGACTCGGCGGGGCTGAACAAGGTGACCGGGGACCTGACGAAGATGGCGGCACAGATTCCGGCGTTGTTTGAGACGCTGTCGGGGATGCAGATGTCGGAGCTGCTGGGGAGGGTGAGGAACATCGGCGATAAAGGAGCCAGGCCGGACGGCAAGGGGACCAAGGTGGAGACGGAAGGCGAGTGAAGGAATTCAGCAAGGAGGTAGAAAGATGGCGTTGATGGAACGGGTGGCGACGCTGGTACGGGCGAATCTGAACGATCTGCTCGACAAGGCGGAGGATCCGGAAAAGATGATCAAGCAGGTGATTCTGGACATGGAGAATCAACTGATGCAGGTGAAGACGCAGGTGGCGATCGCGATCGCCGATCAGCATCTGCTGGCCAAGAAGCAGAAGGAGAACGCGGAGAAGGAAGCGGAGTGGATGCGGAAAGCGGAACTGGCGGTGGACAAGAAAGACGACGAGCTGGCGCGGGCGGCGATCGAGCGGGCGCGGAGCTACAAGCAACTGGAGAGCAACTACGCGCAGCAGGTGGCCGACCAGGCGGTGCAGGCGGAGAATTTGAAGACCGCGCTGCGGAAGCTGGAGCAGAAGCTGGCGGAGGCGCGGGGGCGGAGCGACATGTTGGTGGCGCAACACCGGAGGGCGAAGGCTCTGGACCGGGCCGGAGAGGCGGGAATGAAGATGGGCGAGGGAGCCAGGGACGGATCGTTTGAGCGGCTGAAGGGGAAGGTGCAGCGGGCCGAGGCGGTGAGCCAGGCGAGGGCGTCGCTGCTGGAGGACAACGTAGAGGAGCGGCTGGCGGCGCTTGAAAAAGCGGATGAGGTGGAGAAAGTGCTGGCGGAGCTGAAAGCGAGGAAGGGAGTATGACGGAGGCGTGGAGTTACGCGGCGGCAGGATTCGCGGCGCCGGCGCTGGTGCTGGGACTTTATGAGATCGAGAAGTGGCTGGCGAGGCGGCGGCGGAAAAAAGGAGTAACACAGCGAACGTAAAATGCGTCAAAATAAGACACGCCGCAGTGGAAACGCGGCGGGAGGAATTTTGATGTTGAAGTCGGGGGCTCTGTGGCTATTGGGTGTGGTATTGGGGCTGGGGGTGGGATGGGGCGAAACGGTGACGTTGCCCCAGGGGTTGCCGCTGAAAGTGGCGATCGAGGGCCGGCTGCCGGTGGACCGGAAGCCGGGCAGGACGGTGAAGGCCCGGCTGGTTGAGCCGGTATACCAGGGGAACCGGCTAGTGATTCCCGAGGGAGCGGAGCTCATCGGGCGAGTGGAGGCGGTGGAGAGCGTGACGGGGAAGCGGCGGTGGGAGGCACTGCAGAAGGCCGACTTTACGCCGCTGCGGGAGCCGGAGATCGTGTTCACGCAACTGGAGGTGGCCGGGCACCCGGTGGAGGCGATCCGGACACGGGTGAAGCTGGAAGACGGGCGGATGGTGCGGTTTGCGGGGCAGGGCGCGAACAAGGGGCTGAAGGGGATGTTCAAGGAGCGGGTGGGGGAAGTGGTGACCCAAGCCAAGCAGTGGAAAGAGAGCCCGGGCAAGGTGCGGAGCGTGACCGATTTCATCCAGGTGCGGCTGCCGCTGCATCAGCAGTGGATGCCGGCGGGGACGAGGCTGGAGGCGGATCTGGCGGCGCCGCTGGAGGTGGAAGCGGCGGGGGCGCCGGTGGTGGATGCGGCCAAGGGCGAACCGCTGCCGGCGGACGGGGCGCTGGTGTATGCGCGGCTGTTGACGCCGCTCGATTCGCGAACGTCGAAATTTGGCCAGCAGGTGGAAGCGGAGTTCACGCGGCCGCTGATAGCGGCCGACGGCGGGGTGATGCTGCCGGAGGGGACGAAGCTGGAGGGCGAAGTGAGCCAGGCCGAGCCGGCGCGGCGGTTTGGACGGGGCGGGAAGCTGAGGTTCCGGTTCAAGGAAGTGGTGCGGCCGGATGGGACGCGGGAAAGCATGGCGGGGATCGTGGAGGGTGTGGCGGCGGACCCCTCGCAGAGGCTGAAGGTGGACGACGAGGGCGGGGCGACGGCGCAGGCGGATAAAAGCCGGGCACTGTCGACGCTGACGGCGCTGCAGAGCGCGCTGGACTCCGACGCGAGTTCGTTCTTCTGGTCGGCGGCGCCGGGGGATACGCCCGGGGGAATCGGGATGCTGGGAATGGTGACGGTGGCGGCGATGGGGCATGGGAATCCGGTGGCGATGGCGCTGGGCGGATACAATTTCAGCCGCTCCCTGTTCACGCAATGGCTGGCGCGCGGCAAGGAAGTGCGCTATCCGCGGAACATGGAGCTGGAACTGCGGCTGGGCAAGCGGTAGGGGGCGGACGGGGCCGGGGAAGCGGCTGGCGGCGGGGCGGTAAGCTAGAGAGTCATGAAGAGCCTTGTGGTGTTCGGGCTGGCCACCATGGTGGCGGCGCAGCCGGCGGCGACGCTTGTTTTGTTGCACGGGAAGATCTGGACGGGGGATGCGGCGAGGCCGGAGGCGCAGGCTGTGGCGTGTCTGAACGGGCGGATTATCGCCGTGGGGACGGACGAGGAAGTGGGAAAGCGGGCGGGGGCGGGGACGGAAGTCATCGATTTGAAGGGGCGGAGGGTGACGCCGGGCTTCAACGACTCGCACGTGCATTTCCTGCAGGGCGGGCAGGCATTGTCGGGCGTGCAGTTGCGGGATGCGCGGAGCGAGGCGGAGTTCCGGGAGCGGATCGGGGCGTACGCGGCGAAGCTGCCGAAGGGGCGGTGGATCACGCGGGGGGAATGGGATCACGAGAACTGGAGCCCGGCGCGGCTGCCGACCCGGCAACTGGTGGACCCGGTGACGGGGGACCATCCGATGTTCGTGGAGCGGCTGGACGGGCACATGGGGCTGGCGAACTCGCTGGCGCTGAAGCTGGCCGGAGTGGACCGGCACACGGACGATCCGCCGGGAGGGACGATTGTCCGGGACGCGAACGGGGAGCCGACGGGGGTGCTGAAGGACGCGGCGCAGGGGCTGGTGGAGAAGGCGATGCCGGCGCCGGACGGGGACGAGATCGCCGAGGGGGTGAAGGCGGCGATGCGGTATGCCAATGAACACGGGGTGACGAGCGTTCAGGACATGTCGGCGGCGCCGGAGGTACTGAGGGTGTACCAGAAGCTGCTGCGGGCCGGGGAGCTGACGGTGCGGATCGCGGCGCAGCAGCCGCTGGCGACGTGGAAGCGGCTGGCGGATGTGGGGATTACGGCGGATTTTGGGGGGCCGATGCTGCATATCGGGGGATTGAAGGGGTTTGCGGACGGGTCGCTGGGCTCAACGACGGCGTTGTTTTTCCATCCGTACCTGGACGCGCCGACGACGAGCGGGCTGGCGAACGAGGAGATGATCCCGGAAAGCAAAATGCGGGGGCACATTCTGGCGGCGGACCGGGCGGGGCTGCAGGTGATGGTGCATGCCATCGGGGACAAGGCTAACAAACTGATTCTGGACATGTTCGAGGCGGCGGAGAAGGAAAACGGCCCGCGGGACAGGCGGTTCCGGATCGAGCATGCGCAGCATCTGAGGCAGGAGGACATTCCGCGGTTTGCGGCGCTGGGTGTAATTGCGTCGATGCAGCCATATCACGCAATCGATGACGGGAGGTGGGCGGCGAAACGCGTCGGTCCGGAGGTGCTGCGGGGCACATATGCATTCCGGTCGCTGCTGGATGCGGGGGTGGTGCTGGCGTTCGGGTCGGACTGGCCGGTGGCGCCGATGGAACCGCTCAAGGGGATGTACGCGGCGGCGACCAGGAGGACGCTGGACGGGAAGAATCCGGGCGGATGGTATCCGGAACAAAAGATTGGAGTTGCCGAGGCGCTGCGGGCATACACGTACGGGTCGGCGTATGCGAGTTTTGAGGACTCGATGAAGGGGACGATCGCGGTGGGGAAGTGGGCGGACATGGTGGTGCTGTCGGAGGATATCCTGGCCATCGCTCCGGAGAAGGTGGAAGACGTGAAGGTGGACATGACGGTGCTGGGAGGGCGGACGGTATACCGCCGGGACCAGCACGGTACGAGTTAATCTGAAGATAATAAGCAGGTTAACCGGAAGTCATCGTTTGTTAACATTTTCGTCATCATAGACTCACTCGTGCACGGCTATGCTCTGGGGGAGGCCCGCCACAGCGGAGAGCGCGACTGCTCCGCCAACGGAGGGAAAATCAATTCCCGGCGTAGGCAAGACGAGGAGACGAACTTGAAAAGACTTGGGGTGTGGACTGTGGCGCTGGCAACGCTGGCCGGCGCGGGGGCATGGGCGGCGGATCTGCATGCCGCGGGGGCGACGTTTCCGGCGCCGATTTATCAGAAGTGGTTTCAGGAGTATAAGCGGCAGCACGCCAGCGTACAGGTGAACTACCAGTCGATCGGGTCGGGCGGGGGAATCCGGCAGTTGACGGCGGGGACGGTGGACTTTGGCGCTTCAGATGCTCCGATGACAGATAGCCAAATGGCCGAGATCAAGGGTTTCCAGGTGCTGCATTTCCCGACGGTGATGGGAGCGGTGGTGCCGACGTACAACATTCCGGGAGTGAGCCAGGAGTTGAAGTTTAGCGGCGAGACACTGGCTGGGATTTATCTGGGAAAGATCACGCGGTGGAACGACGGGAGCATTGCGAAGGAGAACCCTGGGGTGAAGCTGCCGGGGGCGGGGATTATTGTGACGCATCGGTCCGACGGGAGCGGGACGACGTTCGTGTGGAGCGACTATTTGTCGAAGGTGAGCCCGGAATGGAAGAGCAAGGTGGGGGCGAACACTTCCTTGAACTGGCCGGTTGGATTGGGAGCGAAGGGGAACGAGGGAGTGGCGGGGCTGGTGAAGCAGACGCCGAATTCGATTGGGTATGTGGAACTGATCTACGCGGTTCAGAATAAAATGGGTTATGGATTGGTGAAGAACGCGGAAGGGATCTTCGTGAAGGCCGACCTGGCGGGCGTGACGGCAGCGGCGGCGGGTGCTGCCAAGAGCATGCCGGCCGACTTCCGGGTGTCGATCACGGACGCGCCGGGCAAGACGTCGTATCCGATCTCGACGTTCACGTGGCTGCTGATTCCGGACCGGATTTCCGACGCCGCCAAGCGGGAGGATCTGAAGGCATTTTTGAAGTGGATGCTGAGCGACGGGCAGGGGTATTGCGCCGGGCTGTCGTACGCGCCGCTTCCGCATCAGGTGGTGGCGAAGGAAATGAAGCAGATCGAGCGGATCCAATAAAAGCACATGGCAGCGCCAGCCAGCATCGCCGCGTCCCCGCAAGGAGAGACGCGCACCATCCGGCAGAGGCTCCGGGGCGGAGACCCGGTGGCGCATCTGTTGACGATGCTGGTGGCGGGGACGGTGCTGCTGTTGACGGTGCTGCTGGTATACCAGTTGTGGATCCAGTCGGCCGATGCGCGGCATGCGTTCGGGTTCGGGTTTTTGTGGTCGATGGATTGGGACCCGAACGCGGGGAAGTTCGGGGCGCTGCCGTTTGTGTACGGGACGCTGGTGACCTCGGCGCTGGCGCTGTTGATTTCGGTGCCGCTGGGTGTTGGGGCGGCGATCTTTCTGGCGGAGCTGGCGCCGCCGCGGTGGTCGAGCGTGTTGACGTTTCTGGTGGAGTTGCTGGCGGCGGTGCCGAGCGTGATTTACGGGCTGCTGGCGATTTTCACCCTGGTGCCGATGGTGCGGGACTGGCTGGGGCCGGCGCTGGAGGACACGCTGGGGTTTCTGCCCTGGTTCAAGGGACCGATTTACGGGGTCGGGGTGATGACGGCGGCGTTGATTCTGGCGGTGATGACATTTCCCTACATCATTTCGATCTCGCGGGAGGCTTTGTTGTCGGTGCCGCGGGAGCAGAGGGAAGCGGCGCTGGCAGTGGGGGCGACCAAGTGGGAGTCGACCTGGGACGCGGTGGTGCCGTTTGCGCGGCTGGGGATATTGGGATCGGTGTTTCTGAGCCTGGCGCGGGCGCTGGGCGAGACGATGGCGGTGACGATGGTGATCGGGAACGATCCGAAGATTGCCGCGTCGCTGTTGGCGCCGGGGTATACGATCGCCTCGGTGATCGCCAATGAATTCACGGAAGCGACGGGCAAGCTGCATCTGTCGGCGCTGATCCTGCTGGGGCTGGTGCTGTTTCTGATCACGATGATTTTGAACGCGGCGGCGCGGCTGCTGATCGTGGCGACGACGCGGCCGGGGGCGGCGAAATGACGGCGCGTCTGGTGTGGCGCAAGGCGGTGAACGGCGTGATGCTGACGCTGACGGGGCTGTGCACGCTGTTGACGATTTCGGTGCTGTTTCTGATTCTGGGCTACCTGGTGTGGAACGGGGCGAGCTCGCTTGACTGGAACTTTTTCACCAAGGTGCCGCTGAGCCCGGGCGAGACGGGCGGGGGGATGGCGAACGCGATCGTGGGGAGTTTTCAGATCCTGCTGCTGGCGGTTTTGATCGGGGTGCCGGTGGGAGTGGTGGCGGGGATTTACCTATCGGAGTTCGGGCGGGGGACGTTTCCGTTCCTGGTGCGGTACATGGCGGACCTGCTGAACGGTGTACCGTCGATCGTGGTGGGCATTTTCGCCTGGAGCGTAGTTGTGGTTCCGATGAAGAGCTTTTCGGCGCTGTCGGGAGGGCTGGCGCTGGCGATGATGCTGATTCCGATCGCGGTGCGGACGACGGAGCAGTTTTTGCAGGAAGTGCCGAACTCGATGCGGGAGGCGGCGCTGGCGCTGGGGGCGAGCAAGTGGAAGATGGTGGCGACGGTGGTATTGCCGGCGGGGGCGGCGGGAGTGCTGACGGGATTGATCCTGGGCGTGGCGCGGATTGCGGGGGAGACGGCGCCGCTGCTGTTTACGGCGTTGAACAATCAGTTCTGGGCCAAGGGTTGGAGGGAGCCGATCGCATCGCTGCCGGTGATGATTTATACGCACGCGATCAGCCCGTATGAGGACTGGCACCGCCAGGCATGGGCGGCGGGCCTGGTGCTGCTGGCCATGGTGCTGGTGGCGAACATAGCGGCGCGCCTGATACTTTCGCGAGGCGCGTCGGCGCAGAGAGGGTAAGCAAAATTGAATATGAGCGCGACACCCGAATCGAGAATCCGTTACGGAGCGGCGGCCCCGATAGCCGGCGGCGAGCCGGGAACGATGATGGCCGAGGCGAAGGACGTAAAGCTGAAGGCAACGCACCTGAATTTTTTCTATGGGGCATACCAGGCGCTGCACGACATAACGATCGAGTTTTACGAGAACAAGATCACGGCGCTGATCGGGCCGTCGGGGTGCGGGAAATCGACGTTTCTGAGGAGTCTGAACCGGATTAACGACACGATTCGCGGGGCGCGCTACGAGGGAGAGATCCTGCTGGACGGCGAGGAGACGCGGCGGGTGGATGTGACGGCGCTGCGGAGGCGGGTGGGGATGGTGTTCCAGCGGCCGAACCCGTTTCCGAAATCGATTTACGACAACATCGCCTACGGGGTGAGGATCAACGGGCTGGCGAAGGGCAAGAAGCAGTTGGACGAACTGGTGGAGAAGAGCCTGAGGCGGGCGGCGTTGTGGGATGAAGTGAAGGACAAGCTGCACAAATCGGCGTACGCGCTGTCGGGCGGGCAGCAGCAGCGGCTGTGCATCGGGCGGGCGCTGGCGGTGGACCCGGAGGTGCTGTTGCTGGACGAGCCGTGCTCGGCGCTGGACCCGATCGCGACGGGCAAGATCGAAGACCTGCTGTTCACGTTGAAGGACCAGTGTACGCAGGTGATTGTGACGCACAACATGCAGCAGGCGGCGAGGGTGGCCGACTACACGGGATTCTTTCTGCTGGGAAAACTGATCGAGTACAACAAGACGGGGGTGATCTTCCGGACGCCGGCCAAAAAAGAGACCGAAGATTACATCACGGGCCGGTTTGGCTGAGAAGAAGAGGAGACCGGAGGATGGTTCATTTCGAGCTGGAGCTTCAGGACCTGCACCAGAGGCTGAGGGACATGGGCGCGCTGGTGGCGTCGTCGATCCACAAGAGCGTTTTGTGCCTGACGCAGCATAACGAGGACCTGGGACAGCAGGTGCTGCGGAACGAGTCGATGGTGAACCAGATGGAGATCCAGATCGACGACATGACGACAACGCTGCTGACGCTGCACCAGCCGGTGGCGCGGGACCTGCGGATGCTGGTGGCGGCGCTGAAGATCAGCACGGACCTGGAGCGGATGGGCGACCTGTCGGTGAACATCGTGGCGCGGGCGCTGACGCTGATCCACCAGCCGGACATCGGGGTGACGGTGAACATCGAGGGGATGGGGGCGCAGGTGGAGAACATGGTGCTGCGGTGTCTGGACTCCTTCGTGAAGGAGGACGCGGCGCTGGCGCGGAGCGTGCTGCTGGCTGACGACGAGGTGGACAAGACGCGGAACGAGATCTACGACACGCTGACGGCGGCGATGGAAAAAGATCCGTCGGTTGTGAGGCGGGCCCTGGCGACGATGTTCATTGCACGAAACCTGGAGCGGATCGCCGACCACGCGACGAACGTGGCCGAGGACATCATCTTCCTGCGCAGCGGCGTGGACGTGCGCCACCGGCGGGAAGTGCACCTGGAAGAGGCGGAGCCGGCGCAGAGCTGAGGGGGAGCGCGGGTTTTTTTCATCGCGTCACGGCTTCGTAATCGGGCTGTCACGGATTCGGGGCTATGTTCTATCAGGAACAGACCCATGAAAAAAATCGTGTTGATCGAAGACGACGTCGATCTGTATTCGCTGCTGAAATACAACCTGGAAAAAGAGGGCTTCGGGGTGAGCGGGGCCAACACGGGCAAGGGGGCGGTGGACCTGTGCCTGAGAGAGCGGCCGGATCTTGTGGTTCTGGACATCATGCTGCCGGATTCGGACGGCCTGGACATCTGCAAGCGGCTGCGGAAGCATCCGGAGCTGCAGAACACGCCGGTGATTTTTCTGACGGCGCGGGCCTCGGAGACCGACCGGATTGTGGGGCTGGAGCTGGGGGCGAACGACTACATCGTGAAGCCGTTCTTCATCCGGGAAGTGATTGCGCGGATCAAGGTGCAGCTTCGCAGACCGCGGGAGGCGGCGCCGGTGCTGAAGTCGGGCGAGCTGGAGCTGGACCGGAGCCGGTGCCAGGTGTGGCTGCGGGGGCGGGAGATCCAGTTGACGGCGACGGAGCTGCGGCTGCTCGAGTTTCTGATGGGGCGGAGCGGCGTCGTGTTCAGCCGGGAGCAGTTGCTGGATGCGGTGTGGGGCAACGACCGGGCGGTGACGGACCGGACGGTGGACGTTTACATCCTGCGGCTGAGGCAGAAGCTGGAGGAGGACGCGGGACGTCCTCAGTTCATACGATCGGTGCGGGGCTTCGGGTACAGCTTTAACGAGACGCGGCCGCGGGCGGAGGCGGCGGCGCGGGTCTGAGAGCGGCGGGCGGACGGCGTGGACGGTTACTCATAGCGGAGGACGGAGACGGGGTCCATGCGGGCGGCGCGGAGGGCGGGGATGAGGCCGGCGAGGGCGCTGACGAAGATGAGGGCGGCGATGACGGCGGCGTAGGTGAGGGGGTCGAGCGGGGAGAGGCCGAACAGAAGGCTTGAAAGAAGGCGGCCGAGGGCGAGGGAGGCAAGCAGGCCGAGGGCGAGGCCGAGCGAGGAAGGCAGCAGCGCCTGGAGCAGGATCATGCGGCGGATGAGGGAATTCCGCGCGCCGAGCGCCATGCGGATGCCGACCTCGCGGGTGCGGAGGGCGACGGAGTAGGAGACGACGCCGTAGATGCCGAGGCCGGCGAGCAGGAGGGCGGCGGCGGCGAAGAACAGGACGAGGTTCAACTGGAAGCGGCGTTGGCCGAGCGAGTCGTCGAGAATGGCGTCCAGGGAGCGGATGGGAGGGACGGGGAGCTCGGGGTCGAGGCGGGCGAGGGTGGAGCGCATTGCGGAGGCGACGGGGAGCGGGTTGGCGGTGGTCTGGACTAGGAAGGACAGGGAAGATTGTTTGCCTGACCAGAAGGGGAAGTAGATGGTCAGGTTGGGGGCTTTGTTGAGGGAAGCGCCGCGGACGTCGCCGGCGACGCCGCAGACTTCGACCAGAGGACGGTTGTCGCCGCCGATGTGGAAGCGCTTGCCGAGAGGGGATTGGCCGGGCCAGAGGCGGGCGGCGGCGCGGGCCGAGACGACGGCGAGGGGGCGGGCGCGGTCGGCCTCGGAGAAAAGGCGGCCGGCGAGAAGGGGGATGCCGAGCACGCGGAACAGATCGGGATTGACATAGCGGATGTCGGCGAGGGGGCGCTCGGCGAGAGGAATGTTCTGGCCTTCGAGGGCGACGAGATTGTTGTTGCCTTCGCCGGTGAGGGGGAGCTTATTGGTGAGGCCGGCGGCGGCGACTCCGGGAAGGGCGGCGAGGGCGGCGAGGGCGGAGCGCTGGAAGTCGACGGTGCGCGTTCCGGCGGAATAGCGGAGATCGGGTAGCTCGAGGGAGGCGGTGAGGACGCGGGTGGTTTGAAAGCCTTTGTCGACGTGAATGAGATTGAAGAAGCTGTGGAGGAGAAGGCCGGCGGCGATCAAGCAGACTGAGCTGAGAGCGGTTTCGGCGGCGACGAGGCCGGACAGAAGGCGGGGAGAACGGGAATCGGTGAAGGCGCGCGAGCCGGACTGGAGGGCGTCGCGGGGGTCGGCGCGGGAGGAGCGGAACGCAGGCAGGAGGCCGAACAGGAGGCCGGCGGCGGCGCTGACGGCGAGGGTGAACAGGAGCGCGCGGGGGTCGAGCCGGACCTGATCGATGCGGGGGATGCCGGCGGGAGCGAAGGCGAGGAGGAGGCGGAGCGAAGCCTGGGCGAGGAGGGCGCCGGCGAGTCCGCCGAGCAGGGCGAGCAGAACACTTTCGGTAAGCGCCTGGCCGATGAGGCGGCCGGCGGAGGCGCCGAGGGCGGAGCGGACGGCGCGGTCGCGGGCGGCGCCGGCGGAGCGTGCCAGCAGGAGGCCGGCGATATTGATGCAGGCGATGAACAGCACGGCGGCGACGGCGGAGAGAACCATCAGCAGGCCGCCGCGGGCTTTGCCGCCGATTTGAGCGGCGAGCGGGACGACGGAAGTGCGGACCTCGATGTTCTCCTCCGCGGGGGCCTGGCGGATGACGGCGGCCACCAGCGAGTTGAGCTCGGCCTGCGCGCGGCCGGGCGGGACGCCGGGTTTCAGGCGGGCGATGCAGGCGTAGTCGAAATCGCCGAGGGCGTCGAGCTGGTCGTCGCGGATGGCGATGGGCTTCCAGAGCTGGGCGTCCTGTTCGGGAGCGATGGGCATGCCGATCAACTGATCGATCCGGGGCAGCCAGGGATGGGAGGGCACGACGCCGACGATCTGGTAGGGATTGCCGTCGAGGAGAATTTTGCGGCCGACGGCGGAGGGGTCGGAATGAAAGCGGACGCGCCACAGGGCCTCGCTGATGAGGACGACGCGGTCGCGGCCGGGGACGTCTTCCTCGGGGCGGAAGAGGCGGCCGGCCAGAGGCTGGATGCCGAGCATGGGGAAGAGCGAAGGCGACACGAGAGCGGCGGCGAGGCGGGTGGGAGCGCCGGAGCCGGTGAGATGAAACGAGCCGCTATTGAGCAGGGCGAACTGCGAGAAAGAGCGGGCGTGGTCGCGCCACTGGCGGAAATGGAGGGCGTTGACGGGGATGACGGGCGCGATGGCGCTGAACTTGGGGACGATTTCGTGGATGGCGACGAGTCGGGATTCCTCCGGGTAGCCGAAGGGGCGAAGGAGAACGGCGTCGACGATGCTGAACACGGCGGTGGTTGCGCCGATGCCGAGAGCGAGCGTGGCGACGGCGATGGCGCTGAAAACGGGCCGGAGGCGGAGGGCGCGGAGGGCCTGGCGGAGGTCCGGAAGGAAGCGGTTCATGCGGGAGTCTCCGACAGATACTACGCGCGGCGCGGATAGGAGTTCCGGAAAGCGGGGGAATTCAGAAGCTGCGGACGCCGAGGGCGCCGATGTCGTCGATGCGGAGGGTTTCTTTGACGACGTAGGGCTCGCCGTAGCGGACGCCGATCAGGTTGCCGTAGAAGCGGGCGAGGGCGGCGAGGCGCTCGCGGATTTCGCCGCGGCCGGGGAACAGGGATGAGGCATCGGGCTGGTCGCCGTACTGGGATTCGTAGCAGAACAGGGCCTCCATGCGGCGCTCGAACTGGGCGGAGATATCGACGACGAAGGAGGGTTTGACGTTGGCGTAGAGGGAGGCGTAGAGGACCTGGGAGGGACGGTGGGGCGGGGTCTCCTCGTCGAGCCGGCGGAGACCGGACAGGAAGCAGGACTCGTAGGCGATTTCGGAGGCGCGGTAGTGATCGGGGTGGCGGCCTTCCCAGTAGGGGAGGATGACGACGCGGGGGCGGAGATTGCGGATTTCGGCGGCCAGCGTCATGCGGGCGGTGATGGTGTTTTCCAGCCGCGCATCGGGCCAGCGCAGATTGCCGCGCCAGGCCAGGCGGAGGGCGCGGGCGGCGGCGTCGGCCTCGCGGAGGCGGAGCTCGGGAGTGCCGCGGGAGCCCATGTCGCCGGCGGTGAGATCGAGGACGCCGGTGCGGTGGCCGAGAGCGGCCATGCGGAGCAGGGCGCCGCCGCAGGTCTGCTCGACGTCGTCGGGGTGGGCGGCGATGGCGAGGAATTCAACGGGCTGTATTACGCCGGCTGAGGCGAGCTCGGAGGACCACATGCTACTCGCCCCAGCGGCGCCAGCGGCGTTGAGTGGGCATGAGAAGGATAAGGCCCATGCCGGCGAGGAAGCCGCCGACGTGGGCAAACCAGGCGGTGCTGCCGCCGCCGTAGACGTTGCCGGCGATGGAGCCCATATAGCCGCTGATGAACTGGATGGCGAACCAGTAGAGCAGGAGGAAGGCGGCGGGGAGATCGACGGTGGTGAGGAAGATGAAGATGGGGACGAGGGTAACGATGCGGGCGCGGGGGAACTTGATGAGGTAGGCGCCCATGATGCCGGCGATGGCGCCGCTGGCGCCGATGGTGGGGATGGGGGAGTAGAAGTTGGTGAGGACGTGGACGAGGCCGGCGGCGATGCCGGAGGCGAAGTAGAACAGCAGAAAGCGGCCGTGGCCGAGGAGGTCTTCGACGCCTTTGCCGAAGACCCAGAGGAACCACATATTGCCGAGGATGTGGAGCCAGCCGCCGTGGAGGAACATGGAGGTGACGAGGGCGGAGTAGTGGAAGCGGTCGGGGATGATGGCGTAGTGGGCGATGAAGGCGTCGCGGGTCCAGGGGGGCATGCTGATTTCGAGCAGGAAGACGACGACGTTGACGACGATGAGGGACAAGGTCATTGAGGCCGTCGAGTAAGTGCGCTCGGAGGAGCGGAGGGGGATCATGCGCCGGCCCGGGAACCGAAGCGCTGCTCGAAATCCTTGAGGGAGCGGCGGGCGGCGGTGCTCATGAGGAGCTCGGCGTCGGAGCGGTCGGCGATGCCGCCGCGGGCGCCGAGGCGGGTACAGTTGAGAGCGGCCATGGCGTTGGAAAAATCGAGTGTTTGCGCCAGCGGCATCTTCTGCAACACAGAATAACAGAACGCTCCATGGAAGACGTCTCCGGCACCGGTGGTGTCGACGCAATCGACGACGAAGGCGGGGGAATAGAAGAAGCGGCCGCCCATGCGGGCGAGGGCGCCGTGGGCGCCGAGGGTCATGGCGGCGACGCGCATGCCGTACTCTTCCTGGATGAGCTCGAGGGCTTTGAGGGGATCGCGCTCGGTGGTCCACTGGGAAGGGAATTCGGAGCTGGCGATGAGGTAGTCGATATTGGGCAGGACGGCGTCGAAGCCGTGGTAGATGGTGTCGACGTCGACGGTGACGGGGATGCCGTGGCGGCGGGCGATGGCGGCGGCGCGGGCGACGGCGGGAGTGTCGTGGGCGTCGATGTGGAGGAGGCGGGAGCCGGCGATTTTTTCCTCGGTGATGGAGCCGGGCGAGAGGCGGAGGCAGTCGTGGCGCTGCCAGAGGACGGTGCGCTCGCCGGTGCTGCGATCGATGAGGATGTAGGCGGTCTGGTTGGGGCAGTTGGGGCGGACTTCGACGTCGTCGAGGTTGATGCCGGTGCCGGAAAGGCTGTCGAGCTGGATGCGGCCGCGCTCATCGTCGCCGACGGTGCCGATGTATTTGACGCGGAGGCCGAGGCGGGCGCAGGTGACCATGGCGCTGGCGACCTGGCCGCCGGGGCTGATGATTTCGGCCTCGAAAGGGACCTTGCCGGCGTAAGCGGGGAACTTGGGGAGCAGGATCAGGGTATCGGTGGCGTTGAGGCCGATGCCGCAGACATCAAACTGGGACATAAACTGCAGGATAGCCCGAGAGCGGGGCGCGGGTCAGGCGCGGGTGCGGGCTTCGGCCTCCTGGGCGTCGACGACGGCGATGGCGGCGAGGTTGACGATATCGTTGACCTCGGCGCCGCGCTGGAGGACGTGGACGGGGCGGGAGAGGCCCATGAGGATGGGGCCGATGGCTTCGGCGCCGCCGAGGCGGGACAGGAGCTTATAGGCGATGTTGCAGGACTCCAGATTCGGGAAGACCAGGACGTTGGCGCCGCCTTTGAGTGAGCTGAAGGGGTAGGTGTTGGCGATGATATCGGGGGCGACGGCGGTGTCGGCCTGCATTTCGCCGTCGATGACGAGATCGGGGTCGCGTTGCTTGACGAGGGCGACGGCGCGGCGCACCTTTTCCGAGAGGGGATGGCGGGAGCTGCCGAAGTTGGAGAAGGAGAGCATGGCGACGCGTGGCTGGACGTTGAAGCGGCGGGCAGTCTCGGCGGCGGAGAGGGCGATTTCAGCGAGGTCGTCGGAGGAGGGGTCGATGTTGACGGTGGCGTCGGCGAGGAAATAGAGGTCGCCGCGGAGGGTGAGCAGGAGATAGAGGCCGGAGACGCGGCGGAAGCCGTCGCGGACGGGGATGACCTCGAGGGCGGGGCGGATGGTTTCGGGGTAGTGCTGGGTGAGGCCGCCGATGAGGGCGTCGGCGTGGCCGAGGTGGACCATGAGGGCGCCGAAGCTGTTGCGGTTGCGGATGAGCTCGGAGGCTTCGTTGAGGGTGACGCCTTTGCGCTGGCGGAGGCGGTAGAACTCGGCGGCGTAGGCGGAGGTGTTGGGGGATGAGAGGGGGTCCACAATTTCGGCCGAGTCGAGGTTGAGATGGAGGTCGGCGATGCGGCCGCGGATGAGGGCTTCGCCGCCGAGCAGGATGGGGGTGGCGATCTTTTCATCGAGCAGGATCTGGGCGGCGCGAAGGATCTTGGGCTCTTCGCCCTCGGAGAAGACGATGCGCTTGGGACCGCGCTGGGCCTTGTGGATCATGATGCGCATGACGCCCTGGGCGCGGCCGAGGCGGCGTTCGAGCTGATCGCGGTACTCGTCGAGGTCGATGATCTCGCCGGCGACGCCGCTGTCGATGGCGGCCTTGGCGACGGCCCAGGCTTCGCGGACGAGCACGCGGGGGTCGAAGGGCTTGGGGATGATGTATTCGGGGCTGAATTCGAGCTTTTCGAGGCCGTAGGTGCGGATGACGGAATCGGGGACGTCCTCGCGGGCGAGGGCGGCGAGGGCGTGGGTGGCGGCGAGCTTCATCTCGTCATTGATGGCGGTGGCGCGGACGTCGAGCGCGCCGCGGAAGATGAAGGGGAAGCCGAGGACGTTGTTGACCTGGTTGGGGTAGTCGGAGCGGCCGGTGGCGACGATGGCGTCGGGGCGGGCGGCGAGGGCGACATCGTAGGGGATTTCGGGGTCGGGGTTGGCGAGAGCGAAGATGATGGGGTGGGGCGCCATGGGGAGGATCATGTCGGGGGTGACGCAGCCGCCGACGGAGAGGCCGAAGAAGACGTCGGCGCCGCGGAGGGCCTCGGCGAGGGAGCGGGTGGTGGTGGCGGAGGCGAAGCGCTCCTTGTAGCGGTTCATGCCCTCGGCGCGGCCGTGGTAGATGGGGCCGTGAGAATCGCACATGACAATGTTTTCGCGGCGGGCGCCGAGACGGATGGCGTGCTCGGCGCAGGAGATGGAGCTGGCGCCGGCGCCGTTGAAGACCATTTTCGCTTCCGCGATGTCCTTGCCGACCAGGCGGAGAGCGTTGATGAGCGCCGCGCCGGAGATGATGGCGGTGCCGTGCTGGTCGTCGTGGAAGACGGGGATGCGCATGGTGCGGCGCAGTTCTTCCTCGATGACGAAGCAGTCGGGGGCCTTGATGTCTTCGAGGTTGATGCCGCCGAAGGTGGGCTCGAGAAGCTGGCAGGCGCGGATGATTTCCTTGGGGTCCTCGGTGTTGAGCTCGAGGTCGAAGACGTCGATATCGGCGAAGCGCTTAAACAGGACGGCCTTGCCTTCCATGACGGGCTTGCCGGCGGCGGGGCCGATGTTTCCGAGGCCGAGGACGGCGGTGCCGTTGGTGATGACGGCGACGAGATTGCCTTTGCCGGTGTAGCGGTAGGCGAGCGAGGGATCGCGCTCGATGGCGAGGCAGGGGACGGCGACGCCGGGGGTATAGGCGAGGCTGAGGTCGCGCTGGGTGTGGCAGGGCTTGGTGGGGGTGACGGCGATCTTTCCGGGCGGATTTGACGAGTGGTATTCCAGGGCGTCCTGATCGCGAATCACCATGGTCATCATTGTGGCACGAGGAGGAGTGTGAGCCGGGAAGTAAAGTGGACCCGGCCGGTGCACGGGGCGGATAGAGCCCCTGGAAACGCATGTCGGGCGTGGCAGGGGGAAAACGGCCGCGATCCGGTTCGTCGAGCGCGGAGGGTTGCGCTCGCGGCTCATGGGCAACTTGAACTCGTTCCCGTTTTCACCGCGCCGGATTTCGGTCATGACCGCGATGTGGGCACAGGCTCCCGGAGAAGATACCGCGTCCTTTGCGGGCGCCCGGATTGTGAATTCGTGTCCCGTGGATTCCGATATACTGTCGCTGGCAGCGGGAGTGAAAACATGACATCCAACCGACGCAGGTTTGTGCAGACACTCGGAGTAACTTCAGCCGGCATCGCCGCCGGATCGAGAGTATCCGCAACTCCGGAACTGGCTGTTGTGAGTCCGGCGGACAAGCAGATTCTGTTTGTCGGCGACAACATCGCGCTGACCCGGACGGAGTACGGGAAGGTGCGAGGCTATCAACTCCGGGGGATTAACTATTTCCTCGGCATGCCATACGGCGCGGACACGTCGGGAGCAAACCGCTTCATGCCGCCACAGAAGCCCAAGCCGTGGACGGATGTGTTCCCGGCGCTGTGGTGGGCGAACTCGGCGGCGCAGAGCATGGACAACCGGTATCACAATCCGTTCGGCTCGTTCCGGGATCACTGGAACTACGGCGATGTCAACGAGGATTGCCTGCGGATCAACGTCCTTACGCCGGGATTTAGCGACGGCAAGAAGCGGCCGGTGCTGTTTTGGATTCACGGCGGCGGCTTTATCAACGGCAACGGCATCGAGCACGACGGGTACAACGGCGAGAACTTCGCGCGGTTCGGCGATGTGGTGTTCTGTTCCATGAATCATCGGCTTGGGCCGTTCGGGTATTGCGATCTGGCCGGCGTTGGCGGAGAGAAGTTCGCGGCGTCGGGAAACGCAGGCATGCTGGACCTGGTGGCGGCTCTCGAATGGGTGCGCGACAATATCTCGAATTTCGGCGGCGATCCGGACAACGTCACTATCATCGGGCAATCGGGCGGCGGGGCGAAGGTTTCCATCCTGACGGCCATGCCTAGCGCCAAAGGTCTGTTCCACAAGGCTGTCGTGTTGAGCGGGGCGCTGCGGAAATCGGGCGAGAAGGATTACTCGGAAAGCCTGGGCGCGGCGGTGGTGGAAGAGGCAGGGCTTAGCGCGGCGGAGGTCTCAAAGCTGCAGGAGATGCCGTGGAAAGAGTTCTACGCCCTCGCCATGCGCGCGCCGGAGAGCTTGCGGAAGAAAAAAGGACTGGTCGGCGGAATGATGCGCTCGTTCGTGCCGGTGGTCGATGGGAACTACCTGCCGCAGCATCCCTACGATCCGGTTGCGGCGCCGAGCGCGGCGAACGTGCCGATGATCATCAGTTCGGTGGAGAACGAGCAGTCGCCGAGTTGGACGGACTCGTCGCTCGAATCGATAACGCTCGATGAGGTGATCGAGAAGGTAAAGACAAGGATTGGTTTTTCCGCGCAGGGACTTGGGGATAAGGCGAGAGACGTGGTGGAAGCTTATGCGAAGGCATTTCCGGGAAGGAAGCCGGTGGAGATCTGGTCGCTGGTGAGCAGCAACCGGCAGAGCGTTGTGGCGCTGGCGGATGCGAAATCGAAGCAGCCCGCGCCGGTGTACGTGGATTGGTTCACCTGGCAGCCTCCTTTGTTCGACAACCGGATGCGCGCGTTCCACACGCTCGACATCTGCTTCTGGTTTTACAACACGGATGTGATGCTGAGTCACACGGGCGGCGGGCCGCGGCCGAGAGCGCTGTCGAAGAAGATGGCCGGCGCGTTATTGCAGTTCATGAAGACCGGCAATCCCAACGGCGGCGGGCTGCCCAAATGGCCGAAGTATACGAGCGAGCGCGGGGAGACGATGGTTTTGAGCGACACCTGCGAGGCGAAAAACGACCCGGACGGGGCGGCGAGAAGAGAGTTGCCGGCGTTGGCGTAAAGCATCGGTGACGCCGGTGCGCCCGGGCGGCCGGTTACGATTGTGATGCAGGCGGCGGCGATGCTGGGGAGGCTGACGCCCGACCCCACAGGGGAGACTTGCGGGGCGTAGAGGGTGCGCGCTGGACTCGATTGGCAAAGCCGGGCAGGAAAGCCCAGAACCACTGGGTGAGACCCAGGCGATGCCGCCCGGCGAGCAGAGAGCGGCTGCGGCCGCGCCGGCGTCTGGTGAGCGGGAACGACTGATCGGACCCTGCCGGCTGCTTTCAAAACTTGGCGAAGG
The DNA here is from genome assembly GCA_027452065.1 of Bryobacterales bacterium. Taxonomy (GTDB): domain Bacteria; phylum Acidobacteriota; class Terriglobia; order Bryobacterales; family Bryobacteraceae; genus JAJYKC01. The sequence goes on along the minus strand of DAIDHC010000069.1, from coordinate 20,436 downwards.
CGGAATGGGGCGGGTGTGGCCGGCCTTCCGCCTGATGGCACGCCGAGTGGTACCGGAGAAGACACTCCGTTCCGTTTTCCGGCAGCGCCCGATTCGCAGGCTTATTGTTCACCCAGGATGGTGACCCCGGTCCCACCGTCAACCCATCCTTCCGATCTCAACCACTACTGTTTGTGACTTGGCGGCGCATGACGGGTGGACGGCGGAGAAAAACAGGCGGCCGGGCCGGAGGGCCGGGGGATAATAGAATTTATGGCTTTGTTCGGACTGGTAGAGTACGAGGATGCGCCGCCGGAGGTGCGGGCGGTTTACGACGACATCATGGCTACCAGGAAGGTCGACACGATCAACAATTTCTGGAAGGCGATCGCTCACGATCCGGCGGCGCTGAAGCGGACCTGGGAGAGCCTGAAGCAGATCATGGCGCCGGGCGCGCTGGATCCGTTGACGAAAGAAATGATCTACCTGGCGGTGAGCGCGAGCAATCAGTGTAACTATTGCATCGCCTCGCACACGGCGGCGGCGCGGAAGGCGGGAATGACGGCCGGGATGTTTCACGAACTAATGGCGGTGGTAGGAATGGCGAATGCAACGAACCGGATGGTGAACGGCTACCAGGTGGAGGTAGACGAGGCGTTCCGGCGGGAGTGGCCCAAGTAACATGCGGGGGTTTCGAGAAGAGCTCCGGCGGGCCGGGGCGGTCATGCTGATGCTGTGTGTGCTGATGGGCGGCGAGGAGGCGCGTGCGGAGATGACGCCGGACGCCTCGGTGGCCTTCGATCATTACGCGGCGATGGTGGAGGCGGAGCTGGCGCGGGACCAGCCGTTTCTGCGGCTGGAGAAGGACCCGGAGGACAAGCGGCAGGTGCTGGGCGGGGCGATCGTGATTGTGCCGCGGGAGGTGCTGGAGCACGGCGAGCCGGTGGAGGCACCGAAGGCGACGATCGAGGACTGGCAGGGGGACGTGTTCCTACCGGGAGTGACGCTGGGGCAGGTGGAGCGTTCGCTCGCCGAGTACGGAAAGTATCCGGAATACTACAAGCCGGACGTGTTGCAGGCGAAGCTGTTGTGGGAGAAGGGCGGGGACCGGCGGGTGTATCTGCGCCTGTACCGGAAGCAGGTGGTGACGGTGGTGCTGGACACCGAGTACGCGGTGCATTCCGAGAATCCGGCCCCGGGGCAGATGCGGATGAGCTCGCGCTCGGTGCGCATCCAGGAAGTGAAGCGCGGGGCGCCGGCATTTTCCGGGCCGGCGATGGACGGGGACAGCTACGGGTTTCTGTGGCGATTGAACTCGTACTGGAAATTTCAGGAGACGCCGAAAGGGGTCATCGCGGAGTGCCGGGCGGTGTCACTGTCGCGGGACATTCCGTTCGGGCTGGGTTGGGTGCTGCGGGATTTCATCCGGCGGTTCCCGCGGGATTCGATGGAGCGGACGCTCGAGGGAACGCGGCGGGGGGCGCTGGGGCGGTAGGGGCGACCGTTTGATCGCTGAGGGTTCGAGCATCCTCGCGGATTCGGCGGTTCCGGGCTCCGCGGATGGAACCTGGCAGGCGGCGATCCGGTATTTGCGATCTGCGCGGCTGGCCGGCTCGCCCGCAACGGCCGGCTTGTTGAGTGGTGGCCGCGGCCTCTCCCGCCGCTCCGCGCCCGCGGCGCCGCGGCACGGTGGGCGTTTAGATCGGTGGGGCCTGGTGAGGTGCCTCCGAATGCGCCTTGCCCGAATCGTTCGATTCCTGGCGGCCGAAGCGAGCGAGACATCCCTTGTTTGAGGCCCGATTCAGGCAACTCATCATCAATGCGGTAAGGCTCACCTGATCCGGAGTCACGGCCCATTTCTTCGCTTCTGTGGCGTACTGTCTCGCGTTCGCGACATCACCCTGCGCGAGATATGCGTAGGCCAGATTCAAAAGGTACTCGTTCGCCTCATCCCCCTGGAGGTTTACGGGGCGTGGAGGCTTCAATGCTTCGACCGCGCCCCGGTAATCGAGCCGGTTGTTCAGGGTTTCGCCCAGCAGCAGGCGGGCCTGCGTGTTATCGGGGATCCAAAGGAGAGCGCGCTTCAGGGCGATCACAGCCGCCTCCGACGTGGAATCGGTACTCAACTCGAGCGAAGCCAGGTCAAGGCACATCTGCGCGTCCTTCGACCCTTCGGCGAAGGCCTTGGCAAAATGCCGCCGCGCTTCAGCCGGTTCTTTATCGAGCAACGCCAGGTAGCCGAGTGATGCCTCAATTTCGGGGCGATCGGGCTCTTGCTGGAGAAGCCGCCGGTAGACGGCTGAGGCTTCGTCCCTTTTGTTGATCAGCACGCTCAGGTCGGCGAGCATCAGGTCCGCGTCGAACGCCGGAACCTCGTCGACGCTGAGGTCCTCATCGGTGTTCTTGAGGTGAAGATCGAACGCCACACCGTACGGATGGCCGGTCAAGTAGAAGTGCAGATCGTGATCGAGCTTTTCGGCGCCGGCTCCGAGCGCTTTGCGGCTCGCGGTTTCGAAATCTGTGCCGCTCGACAGCTCCGCGAGGAACTTCGCGAAGTTGAGCCGGTAGGCGGGGGAAAGGACGAGCATGTGGGTTAGTGCCCAGCTCTCGGCATAGAAAATGCCGGCCTTCTTCTGCTCGTTATAGTAGGGAGAATCGTGAGTAACGGCCACAAGCGCCGCAACATCCAGCCATTTTTGCTGCTGGAGATCCACCATGCGGCCGGGAATCAGGTCGCCGATGATCAATTTATTGCTCATAGGCCGCAGCGTCGAGTAAAGTTCCGCCATGCCCTCGTCGAGCCAGAGCGGAATTCGGAGGCCGGAATGGCGAAGGATCAGATGCGTGTATTCGTGGAGCGCTGCCGGGAAGTGTTCGGCGACGATATCCTGCATTACGATCCAGTCGCGGCCGCGGGCGCCGGTGTAATAGGCAAATGCGGCCTCGTTGATGGTGTAAGGCCTGAATTGTTTGTCGTCGTGGAAGGCGACAATCCGAACGGGAGTTTGCGGGATGCGCCTGGCGGGACTGGCTTCCAGAAAGAAACGGCGCACATGCTCGAAATACCGGATCGCCTCGCGCCCTTTCTTCTCGCCCGCCGTCGTGTAGAGCTCAAAATGCGAAGTGGAGATCCGGATCCATTCACCGGAAGCCGGCCGCACCGGCGCGCTGAGCACGAGAGCTGATAGCGCAAGTTTCCATGACAGCCGCATGAGTGCCTTCTCCGCCCCAGGACCGCCGGCAGGTCCACTCAAGCGATGGCGCCGTCGAGCAGCCAGGAGCCTTTTGCGTCTGAGTGCGCTAACCGGCCGCGGACGTTTCATCGCGCCCGGGGTGCGGCGCATGATTTTTTCGCCAGGGCTGCTTTGGCCGCGGGCGATGCGTGGCCGCCGAGGCTGGCGGGGGCGCGGCGGGGCGGCTACACTGGAGGTGGGGATGGCGGCCAATCCGCGAAAAGCGATAGTCCCGGCGGCGCCGGCGGAGGCGGGCGCGGCGGCCGAGACTGGCAGGCGCGCCGCGACGACCGCGGCGGGGGCGGGGATGCGCCCGGCGGCGGTGGAAGCGCCGGCTGAGCTGGACGACCCTCGGCTGTATCTGAACCGCGAGCTGAGCCTGCTGCAGTTCCAGTTCCGGGTGCTCGAAGAGGCTCGGGACGAGTTCAATCCGCTGCTGGAGCGGGTGAAATTTCTGGCGATCCTGGGCTCGAACCTGGACGAGTTTTTCATGGTTCGGGTGGCGGGGCTGATGCAGCAGATCGAGAACCGGGTGCAGGAGCGGAGCATCGACGGGCGCACGCCGGCGCAGGTGCTGGAGGCGATCCAGGGCGAGGCGAACCGGCTGATGGGGGAAGCCTACGGGCTGTATCACGCCGTGCTGAAGCCGGCGCTCGATGCGGCCGGGATCCGGCTGCTGAACTTCACGCTGCTGAGTGAGGCGCAGCGCGAGCACCTGGAGGCGTTCTTCCTGGAGAAGGTCTACCCGGTGCTGACGCCGCTGGCGTTTGACCCGGGGCGGCCGTTTCCGCATATCTCGAACCTGAGCCTGAACCTGGCGGTTGTGGTGAGGGACAACAAGGGCGTTGAGCACTTCGCGCGGGTGAAGGTGCCGGATACGCTGCCGCAGTTTCTTCCTGTTGCGCCGGAGGGCGAGGAGGCGGAGCGGCGGGCGGGGGCGTATGTGTGGGTGGAGCAGTTGATTGTAGCGAATCTGCACCATTTGTTTCCGGGTCTGGAGATCCTGCAGGCGCACGCGTTCCACGTGACCAGGGACGCGGAGGTGGCGATCAAGGAGCTGGAGACCGACGACCTGCTGGAGACGATCGAGGAAGCGGTATGGCAGCGGAGGTTCCGGGACGCGGTGCGGCTGCAGGTGGAGGCGGGGATGCCGGCGGCGATGGTGGAGACGCTGGCGAGCAACCTCGAGCTGGAGCCGTCGAGCATATACCGGGTAGACGGGCCGCTCGATCTGAGCCGGCTGCGGCACCTGGTGGCGCTCGACCGGCCGGACCTGAAGGACAAACCGTTTCTGCCGCAGATGCCGGCCGGGCTGGGGACGAAGGAGGACGATATGTTCGGCCTCATCCGGCAGGAGGATCAGCTTCTGCACCATCCCTACGATTCGTTCCAGCCGGTGATCGAGTTTCTGAAGAAGGCGGCGCGGGATCCGGACGTGCTGGCGATCAAGATGACGCTTTACCGGCTGGGGAGGAATTCGCCGGTGGTGGAAGCGCTGCTGGAGGCGGTGGAGAACGGCAAGCAGGTGGCGGTGCTGGTGGAGCTGAAGGCGCGTTTCGACGAGGAGAGCAACATCGAATGGGCGAGGGCGCTGGAAAGCCAGGGCGTGCATGTGGTGTACGGGCTGCTGGGGCTGAAGGTGCATTCGAAAGTGGCCCTGGTGGTGAGGCGGGAGGGGGACGCGATCCGGCGGTACTGCCACCTGGCGACGGGGAACTACAATCCGGCAACGGCGCGGCTGTACACCGACCTGGGGTATTTCACCTGCGACGAGCAGATCGGGGCCGACGCGACGGACTTGTTCAATTACCTGACGGGGTATTCAAAAAAGAATCACTACCGCAAGCTGCTGGTGGCGCCGATTAACCTCAGGCAGAGGCTGGAGGAGATGATCCGGCGGGAGATCGAGATCCACGAACGCGAGGGCGGCGGGCACCTGATCTTCAAGGCGAATGCGCTCGAGGACGGCCCGATGATCCAGTTGCTTTACCAGGCCTCGCGGGCCGGGGTGAGAGTGGATCTGCTGATGCGGGGAATCTGCTGCCTGAGGCCGGGGGTGCCGGGAGTAAGCGAGCACATCCGGGTGAAGAGCATTGTGGGACGGTTTCTCGAGCACAGCCGGATCTTCTATTTCCGCAACGGAGGGCGCGAGGAAGTGTACCTGGGGAGCGCGGATCTGATGCCGCGGAACCTGAACCGGAGGGTCGAGGTGCTGTTTCCGGTGGAGGGGCAGCAGTTGGTGCGGCGGCTGCGGGACGAAATTCTGAGCGCGTATTTAAAAGACGATGCGAACGCGCGGCATATGAACAGCGACGGGAGCTACACGGTGAAGCCGGAGCGGCGCGGGTTTGACTGCCAGGCGCGGTTTCTGGCGCTGAAGGCGGGACGATGATCGCAGGCTGGGAGATCGAGCCGGCCGAGCTGCGGCGGATGATGCAGAGCGGGACCGAGGTGGCGCTGGTGGACGTGCGGGAGCCGGGCGAGCACGCCCTGGCGCGGATTGCGGGAGCCGAGCTGGTGCCGATGGGCAGCGTGCCGATGGCGTTGGGGAAGCTGGAGGAGTGGGCGAGCGGGAAGATGCTGGTGGTGTTCTGCCACCACGGAGTGCGGAGCCTGCATGTGGTGAACTGGCTGCGGAGGCAGGGGCTGGAGGAGTGTTTGAGCCTGGCCGGAGGGATCGACCGCTGGAGCCGGGAGATCGATCCGGGCGTTCCGTTGTACTAGCGGCTTACAGGGCCGGGGTTTCCAGGCGAAGGCTTTCCCAGACGCGGCTGTAGGCCTGGAAGTTTTCGCGGAAGCGGGCCAGGAGCGAGGCGGCGGCCTGGTCGTAGGCGGCCGGATCGGCCCACTGGCCGCGGGGATCGAGCACCGAGGCGGGGACGTCGGGGCAACTCACCGGCACGGCGAGGCGGAAGACGGGATCGGGACGGGTTTCGACATTGTCCAGGCGGCCTTCGACGGCGGCGCGCACCATGGCGCGGGTGTGGGTGAGGCTCATGCGGCGGCCGGTGCCGTAAGGGCCGCCGGTCCAGCCCGTGTTAACCAGATAGCAGGCGGCGTGGTGGCGGAGCATCTTTTCGCCCAGCATCTGGGCGTAGACGTGGGGATGGCGGGGCAGGAAGGGGGCGCCGAAACAGGCGCTGAAGGTGGCCGAAGGCTCCTTGCCGAGGCCGCGCTCGGTGCCGGCGACCTTGGCGGTGTAGCCGCTGAGGAAGTAGTACATGGCCTGCTCGGGAGTGAGGCGGGAGATGGGCGGAAGAACTCCGAAGGCGTCGGCGCTGAGAAAGAGAATGTGGGAGGGATGGCCGCCGAGGCTGGGCTCGGCGGAGTTTTCGATGAACTCGATGGGGTAGGCGGCGCGGGTGTTTTCCGTGAGATCCTCGGAGTCGAAATCGAGCTCACGGGTTTCCGGGTCCATGACCACGTTTTCGAGAACGGCGCCAAAGCGGATGGCGTTCCAGATCTGGGGTTCGCCTTCGCGGGAGAGGCGAATGCACTTGGCATAGCAGCCGCCCTCGAAATTGAAGACACCGTCCGAGCTCCAGCCATGTTCGTCGTCGCCGATGAGGCGGCGGGAGGGGTCGGCGGAGAGAGTGGTTTTGCCGGTGCCGGAAAGGCCAAAAAACAACGCCACGCGGCCGTCGGCGCCGATGTTGGCCGAGCAGTGCATGGGCAGGACGCCGCGCTCGGGCAGCAGGAAGTTGAGGACGGTGAAAATGGACTTCTTCATCTCGCCGGCGTACTCGGTGCCGGCGATGATGATGGCGCGGTGCTTGAAGCTGAGGGCGATGCAAGTCTCCCCGCGCGTTCCATCGAGGGCCGGGTCGGCCTGAAAGCCGGGAGCGAAGTAGACGGTGAAGTCGGGTCCGGCGGCGGGATTGGAGCCCGGGGTGGGGCGGACGAACAGTTGGCGGGCAAACAAGGCGTGCCAGGCGCGCTGGGCGATGACACGGATGGAGATGCGGTGGGCGGGGTCGGCGCCGCCGAGGCAGTCCTGAACGAAAACGTCGCGGTCGTTCCAAAAGTCGAGCAGGCGGGCGCGCAAGCGCTCGAAGGCGGCCTCGCTCATGGGCTGGTTGACCGCTCCCCAATCGACGGCGTGCTCGGTGAGCGGTTCGCGGACGAGGTATTTGTCCTTGGGAGAGCGCCCGGTGAACTGGCCGGTGCGCACCAGGAGGGCTCCGTTGGCGGCAAGCGATCCTTCACCGCGGGCAAGGGCCTGCTCGATCAGGGCGGCGGTGGTTACATTCCAGTGGGCTTCACGGCAATCGGTAATCCCGTGATCCCGCAGAACGTGTCGGGTAAGACGATTGTCTGCGTTTTTCATAGTTATGCCCGTTCATCGAAACGGTCTCAGTTTATCATGGACTTATGGGTCTAAGCTGTCGCCGGAGCCTTTGGGTGGGTCTGTTTTGCCTGTCCGCGATGCCCCTGGCGCGCCCGCAGGTGATCGATTTCGAGTCCAACGGACTGCATTATAAGACGTTGACAAAGAATGGGTTGACCATCATGTTCGCCAACCTGCCGGCGCACGTGCGCAGCTACGCCATCATCCAGGTGGCGGTGGCCAACGGGGCGCCGGTGTCCTGGACGGTGAAGCCGGAGGACTTCCTTTTCATCCGCCCCGATGGCCAGGAGATGCGGGCGCTCGACGCCGACACGGTGGTGGATTCGCTGGTGGAGAAGGCCGGGCGCGGCGACGTGATCAAGCTGGTGACGACGTACGAGGGCGTACTGTACGGAAGCCCGAACTTCAAATCGACGACAAATGGATTCGAGGTGCGGCGGCAGAACGCGCTGGCCGAGGTTTCGTCGACGAAGATCAAGGCTGCCGCCGCGGCATCGGCTATCGCCTTTGTTCGGACGAAGCTGAACCCGGGCGAATCAACCGATGGGGCGGTGTTTTTCGAGAACGCCGGGAAGCCTCTGGGAGCGGGGAAACTCCATATTCACGCGGCGGGGGCCGATTTTGATTTCGAGACGGAGGCGCCGGGAAGCGCCGCTTCGGAGAAACGATGACGCTTGGAATATCCGGGGAAATGAGTTATACTTCTTCTGGATGTTCCCGATGGACATTGATACGATTGCGCCGGAGGAATTGCTTCGCTGGGCATGGCGGGAGACGTCGGGCTCGCTGGCGATCGTAACCAGCTTCCAAGCCGAGGGGATGGTGTTGTTGGACATGGCGGCGGAGGCGTGTCCGGGGGTGCGAGTGGTAACGGTGGACACGGGGCGGCTGCCGGAGGCGACGTTTGAAATGATGGAGGCGGTGCGCGAGCGGTACGGAATCCGGGTGGAAGTGGCGGCGCCGGAGCCGGGGGAAGTGGAGGCGATGGTGGAGCGGCACGGGCCGAACCTTTTCTATCGGGACGTTTCGCTGCGGATGCTGTGCTGCCAGGTGAGGAAAGTGCGGCCGCTGGAGAGGAAGCTGGAGCAGTTCCGGGGATGGGCGACGGGGCTGCGGCGGGATCAGACGGAGGCTCGGGAGGGCCTGAGCCGGGTGAGCGTGGCCGAAGGGCGGCTGAAACTGAGCCCGCTGGCGGACTGGACGGGGGAGGAAGTGGCCGAATACACGCGGCGGCGGGGGGTTCCGCGGCATCCTCTGTATGCCGAGGGGTATCGGAGCATCGGCTGCGGGCCGTGCACGAGGCCGGTGGAGACGGAGGAATCCGAGCGAGCCGGGCGGTGGTGGTGGGAGCAGGGCGCCGAGAAGGAATGCGGGATTCACTTTTCGGCCAATGGGAAGCTGGAGCGGAAGCTGGACGTACTGATCGGGGACCTGCTGAGCTCCGTGGCGGCATAGAGGCGCCGGGAAGCGCGAGGGGGGCTACACTTTCCCGGTATCTTCGCCGATATTCAGCATGACGGCGCGGTGTGCCGCGCGTCGGGTTGAACATTGGCCGGAACCTGGACCAAATCGAGCGTTGCGGCGCTGGCGGCGATGCTGGCTGGCTGCGGCGGGGTTGCGCCGCGGCGCGAAGTGACCAGCGTCGGTCAGGCGCGGAAGCTGAACGACCGGGAGTTGGGGACGCAGGTGCCGGTGCGGATCCAAGGCTACGTGACGGCGTCGCAGGGCGGCTGGAACGTCGTGATCGTGCAGGACGAGACGGGGGGCATCAAGCTGGACCGGCCGGTGTCGTTTCCGGAGCCGGGGGCGCGGGTGGAGGTGGACGGCATTGTGGGCGTAGGAGGGCGGTCGCCGCTGATCCTGAGGCCGTCGATCCGGGCGCTGCCTGGTGGGCCGTATCGGGAGCCGCCGCCGGCCGATGTAAACCGTCTGGACGAGGCGCGCTGGCAGTACCGGAGGGTGCGGCTGCGCGGAGTGATCCGATCCAACCTGATTGAGCGCAACGGGGCGCTGACGACCAGCCTGTGGACGCGCGGCGGGCTGGTGATGGCCCATGTGTCGGACGACGCGGATCTGAATCTGCCGAGCCTGCTGGACGCGGAGGTCAGCATTACGGGAGTGGCCGAGATGGCGTTTTCCCCGGACGGACGGGCGCAGCGGCCGCGGCTGTGGGTGGCGAGCGGGGGGGACATCCGGGTGGACAAGCTTCCGGTGGCGCCGGCTTCGTTGCCGGTGGTGAAGGTGGCGGGGCTGGCGGCTCAGAATCCGGATGGGCCGCAGCACCGGGTCCGGGTGCGAGGCTCGGTCAGCATGTTGAAGAACGGCTCGGGGATGACGCTGAATGACGGGACGGGAACGGTTGTGCTTCACCCGTCGGCATCGGGCGCGATGATGTCGGGCAATGATCTGGATGCGCTGGGGTATGCGGTGCGCGGTCCGGAAGGAGTGACGCTGGCCGACGTGGAGGTGACGCGGCTGGAGAGGGGAACAGCGGAGCCCGGGCACAAGAGCCGGGTGCTGACGAGTGTGGCCGAGGTTCACGGGCTGTCGGCGGACCAGGCGCAGATGGCGATTCCGATCCGCCTGAGGGCGGTGGTAACCTTTGCCGACGCTCTTTATGGGACGGCGTTCGTTCAGGACGCGACGGGCGGAGTGTATGTGGACGGGCACGCGTTAGCCCGGAAGCATTTGAAGGCCGGCGACCTGGTGGAGGTGACGGGCACGAGCGGGCCGGGTGAGTTCGCGCCGAGCGTCATGGAACCGGAGATTCGGGTGATGGGCCGGGGGACGATGCCGCGGCCTCCGGTGGCGCGGGACCAGGCGATTTTTTCCGGAAGCATGGACAGCGACTGGGTGTCCGTGCGGGGAGTAGTGGAGTCGATCGATCGCCTGGATGGCCATACGACGCTGCATCTGGACGACGGAACGCACGATTTCGAAGTTCTGTTGGTGGGCGATGTGCTGCCGGTGGAGGGGATGCTGAATGCGGAGATCCGGGCGGAAGGCGTGTGCGCGACGCGGTTCAATGCGCGGCGCCAATTGCTGGGTATCCGCCTGATGACGCCGGACGTACGGTATCTCGAGGTACTGCGGCCGGCGGTGGAAACTGCGGCGCTGCCTTTCACCCGGATTGCCTCGCTGCTTCAATACTCCCCGGATGGACTTCCGGGCGGGCGGGTGAAGCTGAGAGTGACGGTGGTGTCATCGCACCCGGACGGGCCGACCTACGTGCAGGACGGCTCGGGCGGGGTGAAAGTGGAGGACCACAATCCGATCCGGCTGGCGCCGGGGGATGTGGTGGACGTGACCGGATTTCCGCGGGCCGGCAGTTTCAGTCCGGTGCTTCACGACGCGACGATGACATTGACCGGGAAGCGGGTTGGGGTAGAACCGCTGGCGACGACCGCGGAAGAGGTGATGGAGGAAGGCTACGACGCGCGACTGGTGCGGCTGCGGGCGACGCTGCTGGGAAGCACGGCGACGCAGCTTGGGCAGACATTGATGCTGGCGGGACGGGAGACGTTATTCAACGCGACGCTGGAAGAGGCGGGGCTGCGGGCGGACCTGCGGAACGGGGATGTGCTCGAGTTGACCGGCGTGACGTCGATCGAAGCCGAGACGTCGGGAACGGTTACGTCTCCGCGTGAGTTGACGCTCCAGTTGAGATCGCCGGCAGACGTGAAAGTGGTGCGAGAGGCACCGTGGTGGACGCTCGAGCGAAGCCTGGATCTGGCAGTGACGCTGGCCGGGACGGCGCTGCTGGCCTTCGCCTGGGTGTTTGTGCTGCGGCGGCGGGTGACGGAGCAGACCGACGTGATCCGGCGGAAGCTGGAGCAGGAGGAGACGCTGAAACAGGCGGCCGAACGGGCCAATCGGGCCAAGAGCGAGTTTCTGGCGATGATGAGCCACGAAATCCGGACGCCGATGAACGGGGTGATCGGGATGACGTCGCTGTTGCTGGAGACCGGTCTGACGGCGCAGCAAGGTGAGTATGTCGAGGTGATCCGGAGCTCGGGAGACGCGCTGATGAGCGTCATCAACGACATTCTGGACTTTTCCAAAATAGAGGCAGGAAGGCTGGAGTTGGAGGCTGCCGATTTCGATCTGGCGAAGCTGGTGGAAGAGTCGGTGGAGATCGTTTCGGCGCAAGCGCAGAGGAAGCGGCTGGAGCTGCAGACGCTGCTGGGGGAAGGGATCCCGGAGGGGTTGGTGGGCGATCCCATGCGGCTGCGGCAGATTCTGCTCAACCTGCTCTCCAACGCCGTGAAGTTCACCGAACGGGGGAGCGTGACGGTACAAGTGGCGGCGGAGAATGTGAATTCGGAGAGCGCGGTGATCCGGTTTTCAGTTGTGGACACCGGAATCGGGATCACGCGGACGGACCGGGAGCGGCTGTTTCAGAGCTTCACGCAAGCCGACAGCTCGACCACGCGGAAATACGGGGGAACGGGGCTGGGATTGGCGATTGCCAGGCGCCTGGTGGAGATGATGGGCGGAACCATCGGCGTGGAGAGCGAACCGGGGGAAGGGAGCACGTTCTGGTTCACGGTGGACTTGCCGGTAAGCAGACGGGTGGCGCCGGCACGGCCGATGGCCGCGGCGCTGGCGGGCAAGCGGGTTCTGGTGGTGGATGACGGGGCGGCGAACCGGCAGGTGCTGAGCCGGTATCTGGGAGTGGCGGGACTGCGGGTGACCGAGGCGGCGGCGGGACCGGAGGCTCTGATCCACCTGATTTCTGCGGCGCAGGGACGGGACCCGTTCGCGCTGGTGATTCTGGACCTTCATATGCCCGTGATGGACGGGCTGATGCTGGCGCGTGCTATGCGGTCGCAGGCGGCGGGCGAGACGGTGCCGATCATGTTGGTATCGTCCTATCGGGACGCCGATCAACTGGCGGAAGCCAAGCGGTTGGGTGTGACGCATTATCTGGTAAAGCCGGTGCGGCGGCAGAACCTGCTGGACGCGGTGGCGCTTTCGCTCGGCTCCGGCGGCGGCGCGGAGACGGCGGCCGGGACGGGCGAGGCCAAAACGAACGGAGAGCGCGGCCGGCGGGGGCGCGTGCTTCTGGCTGAGGATAACCCGACGAACCAGAAAGTGGGGCGGCTGCTGCTGGAGCGGTTCGGCTGCGCGGTGGATATTGCGGCCAACGGCGCCGAGGCGGTGCAGGCGGTGGAGCGGGGCGGGTATGATTTGATCTTGATGGACTGCCAGATGCCGGAGATGGATGGTTTCGCAGCCACGCAGGCGATTCGCGCCTCTCACGGCGGCCGGGAGAGCACGCCGATCGTGGCCCTGACTGCCAATGCTTTGGACGGTGAGCGCCAGCGGTGCCTGGCGGCGGGGATGGACGACTATCTGGCCAAGCCGGTGCGCCCCGAGACTCTGGAAGCGACGCTGGGGCGGTGGCTGCCGGCAAAGGGCCGCTCGGAACACGGGGCTCGGCAGAGCCCGAGTGTGGGAGCCCTGCTGGCCCGCCTGGGAGGCGTGATGGGGCGGGAAGGCGAAAGCGGCGAGCTTCGGAATGCGGCCGAGGAGTTTCTGGCATCGACGCCGGACCTGCTGGCGCGGATCGCCGGGGCGTGGCGGAGCGGGGAAGTGGAACCGGCGATCGAGGCGGCGGGCTCGATGCACGAATCGCTGGCTCATCTGGGCATGATGCGGCTGGCGGAGCGGGTGCGGAAGGTGGAGGATTTATTGGCTTCCGCGGACGTGAAGTCGGCCGAAGGCGTGTTTGACGGCGTATCCCAGGAAATTGAGGCTTGCCGGGCGGCTCTGACTTCGGCACCGGGTATCGGGCACGGGTCTTGAGCCGGCGGCGCCGGGATCAGGAGCGCGCCGGAGCCGAGCGATAGACGGCCTCGACGCCGTTCCAGGTCAGGACGGCGCCTGGGCGGGCAAATTCGGTGCGGACGTAGGCTAGGGCGACGGTCTTGCCCAGGCGGGGAGACAGGGCGGCGGAGGTGATCTCGGCGGCGTCACGCCCGGCGGCCTGGAGCTTGGTTCCAGGTGGGGGGAGAGTTTGCGAGTCGATTTCGAGAACGCCGAGAACGCGGTGGATCTGGCCGCGTGAGCGCACGCGCTCGACAATCTCCTGGCCGAGGTAGCAGCCTTTCTGGAAGCTGACGGCGTGTTCGAGCGCGGTCTCCTGGGCCAGGAAACGCTCCGAGATGTCCTCGCCATAGCGGGGCTTGCCGCTCTCGATGCGAACCGTCCGCACGTCCTCGGGGGTAGCGGCGATGGCGCCGGCCTCGGAAAGACGGGCTGCCACCGCATCGAGCGATCCGAGCGGCAGATAGAGGAGAAATCCGGGGCCACCGGTTAGGCTGGCGCGGGCGATCAGCTTTTCATCCCAATTGGCGGTGTCGAACGGCTCGGCGGGAATCGGGGCTCCGAGGGAAGCCAGGATTGACTCGGATCCGGGGCCGGCGATGGCGAGAAGCGACTGGGACGCGCTGGCATCGGCGACCTGGGCATCGTCGGCGATGATGAAGCTATCGATATGCTGGGTGAGCCGGGCGGCGATTTCGGGTTCGGTATCGAGCAGAAATTGGCCGGGCCGAGCGAAGAGGGCGGCGTCGGCGAGGATGCGTCCCTGGGCCGAGAGAAAGAAAGCATAGCATCCCTGGCCGGGCTGGAGACGCTGGACGTGGTTGGTGGACAGAGCGTGGAGCAGGCGGGCGCGATCCTCACCGGTGACCACGATTTTGCCGCGCGAGGAGACGTCGAGCCACGCCGCACCTTCGTGGAGAGCCTGATAGCCGCCGGTCATCGCAAGGTCCTCACTGGACCGGTGGCGGATTCAGGGTCAGCCACCGGAGATAGCCGGAAATGAGAACGATGATGAGGCCGGAGACGACGACGCCGGAGATCCAGCGGCGGCGTTTGGAGTCGTCGGCGCCGGGCGAGGCATAGAGGATGGAGACGGCGAAGACGTGCAGCGCGAAGAGAATCTTGATGCCGATCCACATGTGGTAGCCGCGCGGGAAGGACGGTTTGGTGAGGTAGTTGTAAATGCCGGAGACGAGAGCGGTGGCGACGACGGTGTAGAGGAGGGTGCGGAAGCGGGAGGCGATTTTGGTGCTGAGGTCGCCACTTTCCGCGGCGGGGAGGCCAGCAAGGGCGGGGTAGAGCGCGAAGCGGGCGAAAATGAAGCCGCCGAGAATCGTCACCACCGATACGACATGTATCCAGCGCATGGTGATGCCAAGCGCCATGCGGAGCGAGGGGTCCATAGTTCGAGTATAGCGGCGGCTATGAGACGGCTCGGGCGTCGCGAGGTGTGGCGCATGTCGGGTGGCGGGCGGTAGGGGCGGGGCGCAGATGGTTCGGTCTGAGCGATGTGCGGCGGGTGTGTTGTCGGCGGACGGGAAGCTGGGGCGCGGGCGCGTGGGGCGGGGCGCCGATGGCTTGCCGGAGCGATGTGCGGCGGGTGTCGGAGTTTGCGCGCGGGAAGCTGGAAGAGCAGGCAGGCTTGGGCGGCGCGAGATGCCGCGGGTGTCGGGTTGGCATGAGGGAGGGGCGGAGCTGGGGCGGTTCGGCTTACTCTGGGAACGGTAACGGGGACGATCGGGACATGGAGACGACTTCGCTTAAGACAGTTTATGAGCGCCGCAGCTCGGGGCGGTGGAAGGACCGGTTGCGGCGGATGATCGAGCCGCCGCCGCCGCTGGTGATGAACCCGGGCGAGAAGAAGGACTATCCGCTGGGGCGGTGGAATCTTTATCTGGGCGGGGCGGGGGCGCGGGTGGAAGGGTATGTGAACGTCGATCTTTTTCCCATGGCCGGCGTGGACGTGGTGGCGGATGCGGAGAGGCTGCCGTTTCGCGCGGACGCATTTCAGCGAGTCGAATGCGACGCGGTGCTGGAGCATGTGCGGCGGCCGGAGGCGGTGATGGGAGAGATTGAGAGGGTGCTGGCGCCGGGTGGGTACGCGCACCTGGTGACGCCGTTCTGCCATCCGTTCCACGAATATCCGCGGGACTACCGGCGATTCACGCCGGACGGGCTGAAAGAGCTGGCCGGGGACAGACTCGATGTCGTGGCCGAGGGCTGGCGAACGGGGCCGACGGCGACGCTATTGGTGTTCACCATCGAGTACGTGAAGCTGCTGCTGCCGTGGCGGGCGTGGCGCATCGCGGCGCATGGAGTGCTCGGCTGGCTGCTGTTTCCGCTGCGATATCTGGATGTGCCGTTGATGCGGCGGAAGGGCGCGGGGGTGATGGGGAACCACTGCTACCTGTGGCTGCGCAAGCCGGAGGAAGAGCTCGAAGAGCGCGCCGCGGCGCCTCCGGCGCTGGAGGGCGCGAGCACTACTGCGAAAACCTGAAGCGACGATTTAATCGCGCCCGAGGGGGAAACGTCCCAGCCGCGAGTGTCACATGTACGCGGAGGGAAGCATGGCTAACACGCAAGACACCAGAACCGGAAAGCTGGTGGTAAACGTTTCGATTCCGATACCGCCGCCCGGACAACCGGCTCCGCGGGTGAATGTTTATCTTTTTGACGCCGCCGGCCGCCTGGTACAGACAGTGCCGGCAAAGGAGCAGGTGGAATTCAGCATCGATCCGTCCCAGAGATACCGGGTGACGGCGGGGCCGGATTTCCTGCGGGACAGCAAGACGGCGCCCGCGGACCTGGCGCAGAAGCTGGTGCAGGCATCGGCGGTGAGTGCGGATTACGTGCCGCAGTTGAAGCAGCCGTCGCTCGCGCTGAAGCTGAGCCCGATTGTGATCGTGAACTGGATCTATCACTGCGTGAATGTCCACGGCACGGTGCGCAAGCTGCTCAATCCGGGCGGTTCACCGGCGCAATACGCGCCGATCTGCACGGGCGTGGTGCAGACGTTCCGCATCGACCTGGCATGCACGTTGAACAATCTCAGCTCGACCGAGCTCGACAATCTGAAGGCTACGATGCTTAGCCGTATGATCGGGCGCGAGATCAACGACATTCTGACCGGCAATTGGGGAGACTTCAACAACGTATCGCCGCTGGCGGCGGGTCTGTTTCCGCTGAGCGGCACGGCGCTGAAGAACTACATCTTCACGAACCGGGCCGCGTTGGCGCAGTTCATGTGCAATATCATTCCCGAGTACCTGGTGTGCTGGGAACAGTATCCGGACACGCCGATTCAATCGGACGGGACGTTTTCGACTGAGGTGTGCTTCTGGTTCTGGGAAACGCCGGACCTGTATTTCGAAGTTGTACAGACGGTGGACGGGGTGACCAAGGAAGTGGCCGACCCGGACATTCTGTGCACTCTTCAAGTCAACTACGACGGCTCGCAGGCGGTGACGCTCACGGTGGACGACCCGACGGCGGTTGCCTGCCAGCCGGATCCGAATCCGGGCCCCGGGTACCTGTATGTCTGGCCGACGGCGATCGGGAACGTGGACCTGAGGAACATCGATGGGCTGGAGACGCTGGCCGGCACGGGTTTGCTGCCGGGGCAGACGCCGTGGGGAGGGACGCTGCCGATGCAGATGCAGTTCCATCCGGACCTCCAGGCGAACAATATCGTGTACTACCGGTGGTCGTACAAATTCGACGGCGACGCGGACTACACGGCGATCAATGCGAGCGTGACGCATCGGTGGCAGGAGATCACGATCGGGCCGGGCGGAGTGATTGTGATTCATCTGCACGGCTATACGTTCGGGCCGAGACTGGTGGGCGCGCAGGCGAACCTGTTCGAGATTCCGGATCCGAGTCTTCCGTGGGTGGACATCAACGACCCGCTGGACCGGCCGCTGGCATATTTCGACAGTACGGCGGGGCAGACGCCGGGGCGGAGCGGGATGTGCACGCTGCGGCTGGAGATGTTCGACGGGGCGGGCAACGCGGTTTCCTGCGGCAACGCGGGGCACGCCGGGCCGTTCAAATACCTGCTGCCGGATCTGGGCGGCGCGCCCGACACTTACACGGACGCGCCGGGGCCGAATATCGACGCGAGCGGAAACCTGATCTTCCGGATACGGGTGGACAACAACCCGACCCGCGCGGCGCTGTATGACGCGCGGACGGGCTCGCACGGCTCGGGCGATGCCTGCGGCATGAGGCATTACTCGGGCGGCGGCGATCCGGTGACGATCGACTACGCGGCGACGCAGCCAAACAATTTCATCGACTGGTCGCTGGGTGTGACCCGGGGCATGTGCGGAGGAGTGGCGTCGACGGGCGGGAACGCGAGCTCGCCCGACCCGGCGCATTTCACAAACAATGCCTCCGTGCTGCTGGGGCCGAACGCCAACTGCGCCACGGGATGCACACAGGCGGCCTTCGCGGTGAACCTGTACTGCTGGGCGCGGGCGACGAACGGCTACAGCCGGCAATCGCAGTATGACGCCTCGGCGACGATGGCCTTCGCGCTGTTAACTCCATAGGCGGCGCTCCGGCGGAAGGCGGCGATTCACGGCCGCTGCCTTCCGCTCTTTTTTTTTACGAGCTATTGAACGGGCAGGCTGGCGGTGTTGCTGGAGACGCCGTTGACGGTGATGGTGACCGTATGGGCGCCGGAGGGCGTGGCGGGCGGGACGATGAAGTTGACCTGATAGAGTCCGACGTATTGGGACGAGAGGCCGCTATATTTGACTTCGGCGGAGCCGCCGCCAGAGACGGTGACGACGGGCTGAAGAGTGGTGAGGCCCGGGCCGGCAGAGCCGGAGGCGGGAGTGGAACTGACCGGACCCATGCCGGTGAGATAAGCGACGATTTGCTCGCCGGGTTGGGCGGGACGGCTCGAGTTGACGACGGAATAGTCGCCATGAAGGAAGCCGTCCTTGGCCGCGTCGAGGAGGAAGATGCCGGGCTGGGCGGTCTGCAGGGGCACGTTGACGCTGGCGCTGATGGTGGTGCCGTTGTTGACGACGACGGGCACGCTGGCATGGCCGGCGAACTGCCAGGGGATCTGGAGATTGATCTGCTCCTGGCCGGTGACGTTGTCTTTGGCGACGGCGAAAAGGGGCGCGAGGACGCCGCCGACCAGAACGGAAACCTTGGAAATTGTCGTGGGCAAAGGGAGCTGGGCGGCGGAGACGATGCCGGTGAGATTCGTGCTGAGATGGGTGCCGAAGACGGTGACGATCGAGCCGGGGACTGCGCCTTGCACAAAGCTGGCGCCGTTGGTGACGCCGCTGACGGGGAAGACGGGCAGGTAGGTGTTGGGTACGCCGGGGGTGATGTCGATGTTGGTGCTGGGGATGCTTTCGCCGGAGGAGTTGTAGGCGGTGACGTAGTAGGAGTAATCGACGCCGTTGGTCAAGCCGGTTTGCAGGTAGGCGAAGGTGGTGAGGCCGGAGGCGATTTTGGTGTAGGTGCCGGTGTTGGAGACGTAGACGTTATAGCCGGAGGCGCCGGGCGAGGGGCCCCAGGCGACCCAGGCTTCCTGGTCGCCGGGCGTGACGGTGATCGGAGAAGGCGGGACGGGCTGGGCGTGGAGCAGGGCCACGAGCAGCAGCGGGGAGAGAAGCGGGAGAAGGCGCCGGCGATTCGGGTCGGTGTTGCGGGCATGCTTCATGCCCCCCAGTATAGGAACCGGGAACGGCCGCGGAGAATCAGAAAAGCCCGGGGCCTACAATGGGAGAACCCGGACCGGGGACACTATGATTCACGAGATTTTGCCCGTTGGAATGCTGCAGTGCAATTGCTCGATTTTCGGGGATGAGGAGAGTGGGGAGGCGATTGTCGTCGATCCGGGCGATGAGATTGAAGAGATCGTCGATGTTCTGGAGCGGCACAAGCTGAAGGTGGCGGCAATCGTGATCACGCACGCGCACATCGATCACATCGGAGGCGCGGCGAAGCTGAAGAGGCTGACGGGGGCGCCGGTGCTGATGAACGAGCGGGACGCGGAGCTTTACGGGATGATCGACGTGCAGGCGGGCTGGCTGGGGATGGAGACGCCGGAGGTGACGGGGATTGATGCCGGCGCGCGGGAAGGGGAATCGCTGAGGCTGGGGCCGGCGCGGTTTGAGTTTCTGGACACGCCGGGACACACGCAGGGCAGCATCAGTATCTGGATTCCGACGGAAAAGAAACTGGTGGCGGGCGATACGCTGTTCCGGGACAGTATTGGACGGACGGACCTGCCGGGAGGGGACTCCCGGGCGATTTTACGGTCGATCCGCGACAAGCTGCTGGTGTTGCCGGAGGAGACAGTGGTGATACCGGGGCACGGCGCGGGGACGACGATCGGGCGGGAGAAGGCGATGAACCCGTTTCTGCGGGGGCTGTAGTCAGCGGAGGGCCTGGTCGAGGGCGGCGGCGAGGGCGGAGGGTTCAAAGCTCTGCTGATCGAGGAAGCTGGCGAAGCGGACGATGCCGTCGCGATCGATGAGGTAAACGCGGCTGGGCCAGGCCTGGTAGGCGTTGTCGGCGGCGTTGTCGAGGCCGTCGACCAGAGCCGGGTAAGGAATCGCGAGTTTGCGGACGCACAGGGTGGCGTTGGCAGCCTTTTGCGCAGGGCTGGCAGGGTCGGGGAGGTCGACGCCTTCGCGCTGGTTCTGGGTGCTTTCCCATGCGGCGCCGCCGGCGCCGTGGGCTTCGCGGATATAGACGAGCAGGAATTCCGCTTGCTTGCCGTAGCGGGTCCAGAGTTGGTTCAGAGCTGGACTGCCGTAGCGGAACTTGGGGCAGGTGTAGCTGCCGAACACCAGGACGACGGGCTTGCGATGGCGGAACTGGCTGAGGCGGACGGATTCAGAGGAGCCGGCCTTGGGAAGGGTGAAATCGGGAGCAGGCGAGTTGAGAAGGAAGGCGGGCTGAGGCGATGGCGCGCCCTGGTGGGACTTGTAGTAATCGGGCCAGGTGGCGGCGACGTGGGCGGCCTCCCGGCCGGCGTCGGCGGTGCGGCCGGTGAGGCGGAGGAGATTGGCGCGG
>DAIDHC010000068.1 GCA_027452065.1 Bryobacterales bacterium | reverse complement strand
AATCGTTGAGGCCGATGACGGGGACGCCGGTTTTGAGAGCGAGGTCCATGATTTTGCAGATTTTCAGGGCGTTGGTTTCCGAGAGAGAGCCGCCGAAGACAGTGAAATCCTGGGCGAAGACGAAGGCGGGGCGGCCGTGGACGCGGCCGTAGCCGGTGACGAAGCCGTCGCCATCGACGACCTGATCCTGCATGCCGAAATCGATGCAGCGGTGGCGGACGAGCTTGTCGGTTTCCTCGAAGGTGCCTTCGTCGAGGAGGAAGTCGACGCGCTCGCGGGCGGAGAGTTTACCTTCCTCATGCTGGCGGAGGCGCCGTTGTTCGCCGCCGCCGGCCTCGGCGGCCGCATGGCGCCGGCGCAGTTCGTCGATACGGTTCTGGTGCATACGAACTCAACAGTAACAAGTCGCGGCGCGGGGCGCGAAGGGCGGATCAGGAGTCCGGGGGTAAAGTAGCCGGGCTCGGCGCTGTAGATGCCGGCGAGCTTGGCGCGGGAACGGCGGATCAGGAGCCGGGGGTAAAGTAACCGGGGCGGTAGCGGAGGCGGGCGTTGGGATAGCGCTGGCGGGCGGCGGCGGAGAGATCGACTTCGACGTGACGCCAGACACCGGGGGCGACGCCTTCCGGCACGTGGTAGGAAAGGCTGTAGCGGGCGCGGATGGCCTCGATCATATCGCGCAGGGCCTTGCCCATCTGGTCAGCTTTTACGGCGACGCCGCCGGTCTCCTCGGCCAGGTGGAAGACGTCGGCGGGGGTGAAGTCGGGGTTGTAGTAAACGCCGTTCTTGGGAGGCACAGGCCGGATGGCGCGTCCGGTGACGATGGCGTCGAGCACGGCGTCGGAGGCGGAAAGTTCCCGGACGACTTGATCATCGGGGATTTTGTAGTTGATGCACAGGTTGTCGGTGACGATGAGGATGGCGTTGCGGCCGGGCTCGGCGAGGGGATGCTCGCGCAGGTAGCGGGCGGCGTCGATGATGGCGGCGTTGATGGCCGTACCGGCGCCGACGTCGTGGCCACGGACGGAGAGCGCTACCTGGCGCGCGGATTCGGCGAGGTTGTCGCTGAAATCCTGGTGGACGGCGGTGCGGCGGCCGAAGACGAGGATGGCGACGCGGTCGGCGGGGCGGAGGACATTGAGCGCTTCGCGGGCGCGGGACGCCATTTCGTCGAGTCTTTTCTGCATGCTGCCGCTCACATCGAGCAGCAGAAGGAGCGAGACGGGTTCGGAATCGTGCCCGAAATAGATGAGAGGCTGCGGCGCGCCGCCATCGGAGACGACGAAATCATCTTTCCCGAGGTCGTTGACGAGGCCGCGGGGCGTTTCGACCTGGACGTCGAGGCGGACGTCGGAGACGCCGGCGCGGAAGGTGGGCGTTTCATTCTGGGCGGCGAGGCGTTGGGCTCCGAGACCGGGTAGTAGGATGAGAAGCAGCGCCATGAGGCACGTCGTCGCGGGCACGGCCGGACATATCGACCACGGTAAAACTTCCCTGGTGAGAGCTTTGACCGGGGTGGATACGGACCGGCTGAAGGAAGAGAAACAGCGCGGGATATCGATTGATATCGGCTTCGCCCACCTGGACCTGGGGCCCGATTTGCGGGTAGCTTTTGTGGACGTTCCCGGCCACGAGAGATTCATCAAGAACATGCTGGCGGGGGTGGGAGGCGTGGACATGGCGGTGCTGGTAGTGGCGGCGGATGAGTCGATTAAGCCGCAGACGCGGGAGCATTTCGACATTTGCCGGCTGCTGGGGATATCGCGGGGACTGGTGGCGCTGACCAAGTCCGATCTGGTGGACGCCGACATCGTCGATCTGGTGAAGCTGGAGGTGGAGGAGTTCGTAAGCGGTTCCTTTCTGGAGAATGCGCCGGTGGTGGCGGTGAGCTCCCTCACCGGTTCCGGCCTGCACGAGCTTCGCCAAAGGCTGAAGGAAATCGCCTTGTCGGTTCCGCCCCGCGCCTCCCACCACTATTTTCGCCTGCCGATCGACCGCGCGTTCTCGCTTCACGGTTTTGGAACTGTGGTGACGGGTACGCTTCTGTCGGGAACGGTATCGGTGAACCAGGAGGTGGAACTGCATCCGGGGGGCGAGCGGCTCCGTGTGCGGGGTCTGCAAGTGCACGGAGAGACGGTGACGCGGGCGTCAGCGGGCCAGCGGACGGCGATGAACGTAGCGGGGATCGAGCCGTCGGCGCTGGCGCGGGGGATGAGCCTGGCGGAGCCGGGGCGTTATGAGGCGACGTCGACAATCGACTGCGTGTTCGACCTGCTGGAGGGCGGACGGGAGCTGAAAGCGCGGGCGCCGGTGCATTTCCACGCGGGGACGGCGGAGGTGGAGGCGACGCTGGCGCGGATCGGCTCGACGGCGCCGATGAAGCCGGGCGAGCGGGCATACGTGAGGCTGAGGCTGAGGGAGCCGCTGCTGCTGCTGCCGGGCGACCGGTTCATTGTGCGGCGGTTTTCGCCGGTGGTGACGATCGGGGGCGGGACGGTGGTGGAAATCCGGCCGCCGCGCAAGGCTTCCCTGCCCCGGCTGGAGACGCTGGAGAGCGGGCCGGCGGCGAGGCGGCTGGAACTGCTGGTACGGGAGTCGGGGGAAGGGCTGCCGATGAAGGCGCTGGTGAGCAGGACGGGGCTAAGAGAGGAAAAGATCCCGGAGGCGGCGGCAGGGTTGAAGCGGATCGAGGCGCCGGATGCGTGGTACGTGGACAGGCAGTGGTTTGAGGCGCGGAAGGAGGAGGCGCAGAGAGCGCTGAAGGAGTTTCACAGGACGGCGCCGCTGCAGCCGGGGATGGGCAAGGAGGATCTGCGGGCGCGCCTGTTTCCCGAGGCGCCGGCGCTGCTGCTGGACGCGCTGCTGGCGGAGACGCCGGCGGTGGCGACGGCGGGAGAAACGGTGCGTCTGGCGTCGCACCGGGTGGCATTACAGGCGGAGGAGGAAGAGGCGCTCCGCAAGATCGAGAGCACATTCGAAGAAGCGGGGCTGGCGGTGCCTTCGACGCAGGAGGTGCTGCAGCGCTCGGGAGTGGAAGCGGCGAAGGCGCGCACGCTGCTGCAGATGCTGCTGCGGCAGCAGCGGCTGGTACGGGTGGGGGAGGAACTGGTGTTTCATCGCACGGCGCTCGACCGGCTGCGGCAACTGCTGGCCGAGCACAGGGGCACGCGGTTTCAGGTGACCGAATTCAAGGACTGGACCGGGGTGTCGCGGAAGTATGCGATACCGCTGCTCGAGTTTCTGGACCGGCAGAGGATCACGCGGCGGGAAGGGGAATTCCGGCTGGTGCTGTAAGGAAGCGCGGCTATTCGACGGGGACGAGGACGCGATCGGGCTGGCCGAGCAGGGTCTCGATTTCACCGACCGGGGCGGGCCGGCCGAACAAGTGGCCCTGCATGCGGTCGCAGCCGGCGGCGCGCAGCAGCTCCATCTGCTCGCGGGTTTCGACACCTTCGGCGACGACCTGGAGATTGAGGTTATGGGCGAGCAGGACGATGGTCTGGACGAGGGGGAGCGAGCCGCCGCGGGCGGTGAGATCGGTGAGGAACGTTCGATCGATTTTGAGGGTGTCGAGAGGTAGCTGGCGGAGATAATTCAGCGAGGAATAGCCCATGCCGAAGTCGTCGATGGAGACACGCACACCCATGGCGCGGAGGTTGGTGATGCTGAGAGTGGACGCCTCCATATCGCGGACGACGACGCCCTCGGTGAGCTCGAGGTCGAGCCATTTGGGGTCCATCCGGCTGAGGGCGATGGCTTTGCGGACGGCCTCGAAGAACTCGGGGCGGGAGAACTGAAGGGCGGAGATGTTGACGGCAACGCGAACGGGCGCGAAACCGCGGCGCTGCCACTCGGCGTTCTGGAGGCAGACGCGTTCGAGGACCCAGGTGCCGATCTGAGTGATGAGCCCGGCCTCTTCGGCGAGGGGGATGAAAATGCCGGGGGAGATCCGGCCGAGGGTGGGATGGTTCCAACCGAGGAGGGCCTCGAGGCCGTCGAGCCGGCCGTCCATGGTGACGATGGGCTGATAGTGGAGGCGGAATTCCTGATTTTCGAGGGCGTGACGGAGGGCGTTTTCGACCTCGAGGGTATCGATGACCGGCGCGTGAGGTTCGCTGGCGAAGGGCCGCCAGTCGTTTTTGCCGTGGCGCTTGGCCTGGTGCATGGCGCGGTCGGCGTTGCGGAGAAGGGTTTCGACGTCGGCGCCGTCGCGGGGGTAGAGGCTGACGCCGATGCTGGCGGTGGCGAAGACCTCACGGTCGCCGATGGTGAAAGGCTTGCGCATGGCCTCGATGAACTCGGCGGCGCGGGTCATGGCGAGATCGGGGGTAGCGGGGCGGGAGAGGACGACGGCGAATTCGTCGGCGGCCATGCGGGCGGCGAAATCATCGGGGCCGAGCATGGCGACGAGGCGTTGGCCGACCTTGCGGAGGAGCTCGTCGCCGGCGGCGTGGCCCATGGCATCGTTGATCTGCTTGAAGCGGTCGAGATCGAGGAAAAGGACGGCGACGACGGATTTGGCGCCGGGCCGGAGGGCGAGTTCGAGACGGCGAACGAGGTCGGTGCGGTTGGGCAGGCCGGTGACTTCGTCGTGATGGGCGTGGTAGGCGAGGCGCTCGGCCAGTTGGCGCTGCTCGACGGCGATGGCGGCGAGGCGGCTTCCCATGGCGAGGAGGCGGCGATCCTCCGACTTGGGACGCTCGCCCTCGCCGTAGTGAAGCAGGAGCGCGCCGAGAAGGACGCCGGAACCGGACAGGACGGGCTCGGCGAGGGTAGTGTGAATGCCGAGGCGTTTGAGAAGGCGGGCTGTCTTGTGTCCGGAGAAGCTGGATTCGACATCCAAAATCCGGGACGGGCGCGGGGCGAGGAGGGCGGAACGGAGTTCGCTGAAGGTGGGGTGGGCGGCGACGACGAGCCTGCCGTAGTAGCGGGGAAGGCTGGGAGCGACGACGGCGGTGACGGAGTCGGCATCGACCAGGATTGCCGCGCCATGGGCAGACGGGTTCTGGCGCTCGATCATCCGCAACAGGTGTCCGAGCGAGGTCTCCAGAGGGGCGTTGGAGGCGATCATCTCGAGCAGGTCGTTCCGTTCGTGTTCCAGGCGCGCGACGCGGCCGTTTTCCGACCTGGTGCGCTGTTCGAGGACGACGCGGCCGAGGCTGCGCCCCATCAGTTCCGTCATTTCGCGCTCGTCGTCGGTGAACTTGCGATCCGAGTCGGCGGTTGAGAGAAACGTGAGCCGGCCGAATTCATTGCCGTCGACGAGAATGGGCGCGGTGAGATAGCTGCCGACGCGGGGGAGCGCGCCGGCGATGCCGGCATCGATGCGAAAGTCGAGAGGCAGGCCGTAGGAGGCGCGAATCTCAGGGCCCTGGCCGGAGGCGGAGTGGATGAGACCGGACGGCAGGCGGAGGATCTCGCAACCGGTGCGCAGAAAATCCTCAAAAACCTCTTCCAGGCTCTCGTAGGCGCGGACGTTGAGGCGGTGGAGATGTTTCAGATGGCGGGTGAAACGTTCGAGCTTATCCTGAAGAGCCTGGCCACCGCGGTCTTTCCGCAGCGAGGCGCCGCCGGGGCCCCAGCCGACGCCGCGGACGGCGACGGGCCGGCCCTGGTCAAACAGCAGCCGCGAGTAAGTCTCGATGGGGACCTTGGCGCCGCCCTTGGCGGACAGCAGCATCCGGCGGGGTACCGGCGCTCCGCCGCCCATCTGCTCCATGACGTCCTGGAGCAGTTGATCGAGGTCCTTCTTTTCGAACAGGTCCTGAAGGCGCATGTGCGCGGCTTCCTCTTTCGAGTAGCCGGTGAGACGTTCGACAGCGCCGTCGATGGCGACGATGGAGCCACCGAAGTCGTAGGTGTATACGAGGTCGGCGGTTCCCTCGACCGACTGGATTGCCTTTGCCTGCGCGCCTGAACTCAAAAGTTACTCCTGTTTTCGACAGCGATCCGCCACGGGAGTTGGCGGCGAACCCGCTATTGGTTAGCTTACGCCGTTTTGCAGCGCGGGGTGATGGAGGGGATGGAGCGGGGACGGCGAAGTGCCTTAGGGATGAACAGATTACTAGTAGTACCTCGAGTAAGTTTTCGCATGGTGCGGGAGGGAATTGCCGGGCAAAAGTGGATGGGAACGAATGCCGCGCCGCCGCCCGGGTGACCGGGAACGGAGGGGACGGTATCGCCGGGGCGGGGCGAGGAGGAAACGGCAGGTTGGCAGAGCGCCGCGGGGCGGCGCTCAACTCAGGTGGGAGTCGATCATCTTCTGCACTTCGGACTTGCCGATGGCGCCGACGCGCTGTTCGACGATGCGGCCGCCCTTGAAAAGGAGCAAGGTGGGGATGCCGCGGATGTTGTAGCGCATGGCAGTGCCGCCGTTGTCGTCGACATTGAGCTTGCCGACCTTGACCTTTCCGGCGTATTCGTTCGCCACAGCGTCCACGGTGGGGGTCATCATTTTGCAGGGACCGCACCACTCGGCCCAGAAGTCCACGAGAACGGGGACCTCCGCGGAGAGGACATCCTTTTCAAAAGTATCGTCTGTAAAAGTGAGTGTGTTCTGACCGGCCATAAAATTGCTCCGTTCCTTACGTCTTTTGGATGATACGAATTCTCAAAAGATTCGTAACAATCAGCGGCTGAGGCGCGCAAACAGCGCCTTATAAGCCTCGGCCGAAACGTTCCAAGAGAAGTCTTTTGCCATGCACCGGCGGACCATTTCGCGCCAGCGAAGCTGGTTGGCGTAGGCTTCCAGGGCCGCCCGGACAGCACCGAGCAGAGCCCAGCCGGCGTAGTCCCAAAACTTGAAACCAGTGCCCTCTTCGATCGTATCATCGAGGCCGCCGGTTGCGCGAACGATGGGAACGGTACCGTAGCGGAGGCTGTAAATCTGGTTGAGGCCGCAAGGCTCGTAGCGGCTGGGCATGAGGAACATGTCGGAGCCGGCTTCGATGCGGTGGGAGAGCCCTTCGTCGTAGCCGATGCGGACGGCGAAGCGGTCGGGGCGGGTGGAGGCGAAATGGCGGAAGCTTTGCTCGAAGCGGGGCTCGCCGCTGCCGAGCACGACCAGCGCCAGATCCTCGGCGGCGAGCTCGGCGGCGATCTCCTCTACCAGATCGAAGCCTTTCTGAAAGGCGAAGCGGCTGACGATGCCGATGAGGGGGCGGTCGAGGTTGAGAGGGAGGCCCATTTCCTCGAGGAGGGCGCGCTTGCACTCGCGCTTGCCGGACAGGTCGGCAGCCGAATAATGGGAAGGGATGTGGGGATCGGATTCCGGACTCCACTCGCTATAGTCGACGCCGTTCAGGATGCCGGTGACTTTGGCGGCGCGGGAGCGGAGGAAGCCGTCGAGGCCGAAACCGAACTCGGGAGTCTGAATCTCGCGGGCGTAGTTGGGGCTGACGGTGTTGACGGCGTCGCTGTAGGCGATGCCGCCCTTGAGAAAATCGATGTCGCCGAAGTATTCGAGGCCGTCGCGGTGGAAGACATCGAGGCCGAGGCCGAGCTCGGAGAGGAACCAGCCGCCGAAGCGGCCCTGATAGCCGAGATTATGGATGGTCAACAGGGTGCGGATTCCGAGGAAGGTGGGGTCGCCGTCGAAGACGCTGCGTAGGTAGACGGGGGTGAGGGAGGCCTGCCAATCGTGGCAGTGGATGACGTCGGGGCGGAACAGGAAGCGGACGATCTGGAGGGCGGCGATGGAGAGGGCGGCGAAGCGGATGTGGTTATCGATGAAGTCGCCGGAGGCGTCGCCATAGATGCCGGGGCGGCCGTAAAGAGCGGGGGAGTCGACGATGTAGTAGGGGACTTCGCGCTGCTGGACCTCATAGACATCGGTGCGGAAACGATGAGGGCCGACGCGGACGGGAAGGTCGCGCCAGACTTCCCGGGCGGGGGCGGGGAGCTTGATGCCGGTGTAGCCGGGAAGGACAACGGCGACATCTTCACCGGCCTGGCGGAGGGCGGGCGGGAGAGCGCCCATGACGTCGGCGAGGCCTCCGGTCTTGCAGAACGGCGCGGCTTCCGAGGCCACCATGAGAACCCGGCTCATACTCCGCTCGCCTCCTTGCGAACGGCATCGAGGACGCCGTTGATGAATGCGATGGCATCGTCGCCGGCAAACTGGCGGGCGAGCTCGAGCGCCTCGTCGATGGCGACGGCGGGGGGGGTGCCGGCTTCGGTCATTTCGTAGACGGCGAGGCGGAGGATATTGCGGTCGACAACGGGCATCCGTTCGAGCTTCCAATTGGAGGCCTTGGCATTGATACGCTCGTCCAGGCGGGGGGCGGCGGCGGATGCGCCGCGAGCGAGCGATTCCATGAACTCGTCGGGTTCCGGCGGCGGGCCGGACTCGGAGGCGGACATGGTTTCGTAGAAGGAACGGATGGCCTCATCGACGGGCTGGCGGCGCATATCCCATTGATACAAGACTTGCAGGGCGCGCTGCCGCGAGCGGTGGCGGGCGGCCATGGCTAGCGGCCGGCTTCTCTCAGGCGGCGCATCAGGCCGGCCATTTCGACGGCGGTCATGGCGGCGTCGAAGCCCTTGTTGCCGCTCTTGCCGCCGGCGCGGTCGGCGGCCTGCTCCATGGTATTGGCGGTGAGCACACCGAAGGCGACCGGGATGCCGGCCTGACGGGAAACGTGAGCGATGCCGCGGGCGGCCTCGCCGGCGACGTAGTCGAAGTGGGGCGTGTCGCCGCGGATGACGGCGCCGAGAGTGATGATGGCGTCGTGGCGGCCCTGGGCGGCGAGGGTGCGGGCGGCCAAGGGGATCTCCCAGGCGCCGGGCACGCGCACAATGTCGACGCCGTCCATGTCGCAGCCGGTGCGTTTGAGCGCGTCGAGGGCGCCATCGAGCAGCCGGGCGGTGATGAGGCTGTTGAAGCGCCCGACGACAATGGCGAACTTCATTCCGCGGGAATCCAGCGTTGCTTCGATCACCTGAGGCATATATGGGATAATTGGAATTGCGCCCTTAATTCTAGCGCACGGCCCCCTGCTAAATGAACCCGCGCTTCATCCGCAACTTCTCCATCATTGCGCATATCGATCACGGCAAGTCGACGCTGGCCGACCGATTGCTGGAATTCACCGGCGCTCTCAGCAAGCGGGAAATGATGGAGCAGGTTCTGGACACGATGGACCTGGAGCGGGAGCGGGGCATTACGATCAAGGCGCACGCGGTGAGGCTGCTGTACCAGGCACGGGACGGGAACCAGTACCAGTTGAACCTGATCGACACGCCGGGGCACGTCGATTTTTCCTACGAGGTATCGCGGAGCCTGCAAGCGTGCGAGGGGGCGCTGCTGGTGGTGGACGCGAGCCAGGGCGTGGAGGCGCAGACGCTGGCGAACACGTATCTGGCGCTGAGCCACAATCTGGAGATCGTGCCGGTGATCAACAAAATCGACCTGCCGGCGGCGGATCCGGAGAAGATTCGCGAGCAGATTGAGAACGTGATCGGGCTGCCGGCCGATGACGCGGTGCTGACGAGCGCGAAGAACGGCATCGGGATCGAGGATGTTCTGGAGGCGGTGGTGCAGCGGGTTCCTCCGCCGGGCGGGGACCCGGAGGCGCCGCTGCGGGCGTTGATTTTCGATTCCTGGTTCGATCCCTACCGGGGCGTGATCATTCTGACGCGCGTGGTGGACGGGCGGTTGAAGACGGGGCAGAAGATCCGGCTGTGGTCGAACGGGGCGGTATACGACATCGAGGGGCTGGGCTACCAGTCGCCGAAGCCGATCCCGTGCGACGAACTGGCGGCGGGGGAAGCGGGATTCCTGTTCGCGAACATCAAGACGGTGGCGGACGCCAAAATCGGGGATACGATCACGTCGCAGGACCAGCCGGCGGCCGAGCCGCTGCCGGGGTTCCAGGAAGTGAAGCCGATGGTGTTCGCGGGACTGTACCCGGTGGAGTCGCACGAGCACGGGCGGCTGCGGGAGGCGCTGGAAAAGCTGCGGTTGAACGACAGCGCATTCAATTTCGAGCCGGAGAATTCGGTGGCGCTGGGCTTCGGGTTCCGCTGCGGTTTTTTGGGGCTGCTGCATCTGGAGATCGTACAGGAGCGGCTGGAGCGGGAGTTCGAGATCGACCTGATCACGACGGCGCCGGGCGTGCGGTACCACGTCATTCTGAGCGACGGGACGAAGCTGGCGATCGACAACCCGACGCGGTTTCCGGATCCGTCGGCGATACTGCGCATCGAGGAGCCGATCATCGACGCGACGGTGATCACGCGCGAGGAGTACGTCGGAGAGATCTTGAAGCTGCTCGAGGAGACGCGGGGCACGCAGAAGAAGTTCGAATATATCGGCACGGGGCGGGTGCTGCTGCTGTATGAGCTGCCGCTGAACGAGATTGTGATGGATTTTTACGACCGGCTGAAGTCGGCCTCGCGCGGGTATGCCTCGCTCGATTACCATCTGGCCGGGCACCGGGTGTCGCCGATGGTGAAGCTGGACGTGCTGGTGGCCGGTGAGCCGGTGGACGCGTTGTCGATGATCGTGCACCGGGAGTTCGCCTATGAGCGGGGCAAACTGCTGATTGAGCGACTGCGGAAGCTGATACCGCGGCAGATGTTCGAGGTTGCGCTGCAGGCGGCGATCGGAAGTAAAATTATCGCGAGGGAAACGATTCCGGCCATGCGCAAGAACGTGCTGGCCAAGTGCTACGGCGGCGACATCAGCCGGAAGAGAAAGCTCCTGGAAAAACAAAAAGAGGGCAAGCGGCGGATGAAGCGGGTGGGAAGAGTGGAGATCCCCCAGGAGGCCTTCCTGGCGGTTCTCAAGGTCAGCGGCTCCTCGGAAGACTGAGCCGCCGGCGCGACGATTGATCGGCGATGCGATTCTCAGAGCGGCTTACGCAGCCTCCGGCCCGATGCACGCGGCGCGCCTTCCTGGCGGCGGTTACGGCTCTGCCGGCGATGGCCATCGACTCGCTGGCGCTGTTCGATTTCCGGCGCAACTTCTGGATTAACCTGCATCACTTTCTTTACGCGCAGGCGCAGCTTGACGCGCGGGACCGGGAGGCGGAGGCGGCGGAGGGCTGGACGGCGGCGATCGCCTATTACAACGAGCACATGATCTCGCGGAGCCTGGTGGACGACCCGGACCTGATCTCGATCAAGCAGCGGCTGTCGGGGATCGGGGATTCGGCCACGGCGGCACCGGCGGCGTTCGATGCGGGATTGGAGAAGGCGCTGGACGAGGCGGCTCCGGTGTACCGCGAGCACTGGTGGGCGGCGCACGACCGGGCGAACGCGGCCTGGGTACAGTCGCAACTGCCGCGCCTGTCCGACCACGGCGCAGCGGTAGCCGGAGCCCTGGGCCGGGCATTCGACTTTCCCTGGCCGGCGGAGCCGATGCACACCGAGATCAGCTTCGCCGCGCACGTCAACGGCGCCTACACGACACTGAATCCGCTGTTCATCACGATTGCGAGCGGGGACGCGCGGGAGCAGGGAGACCTGGGCTTCGAGATTTTGTTTCACGAAGCGTCGCACGGGCTGGCGGGAAAGCTGCAGCGGCTGCTGGCGCTCGAGCTTGCGGCGCACGCGAAGAACAAGTCGACGCCGTCGAGCCTGTGGCACGCGGCGTTGTTTTATTGTGTGGGCGAGGTGATGCGGCGCAACGTGCCCGGCTACGTGCCCTACGCCGAGCAGCAGGAGCTGTGGCCGCGGGCGTGGCCGAGCCTGCGGCGGCCGCTCGAGGAAGCGTTCAAGCCGTATCTGGACGGCACGGGCGACCTGAGGTCGGCGGTCAGGAACCTGGTTTCGCAGCTCTGAGCCGTGGGTCGAAGCTGAAGGCGAAGGCGCGGCCGACGCCGATGCGCTCCATCTCCGGGTGACCGGGGTGGAGGAGAAAATTTCGCTCGGGGGGCACGACGGCGGAGGGTACGGAGAGGACGGCGGTGATTCCCTTGCGGAGCCATTCGTCGCCGATGCGGCGCAAGGAAGGGGGAGCGGGGTAGCGGCGCCAGTTGCGGGGGAGATCGTTTTCCTCGACGACGGTGATGCGCAGGCCGTCGGGCAGGTCGCAGGGGATGGCCATCAGGTCGGCGGGGAGATCGAGGCCGCCGAGATGGACGAGGGATTCGAGGCTGGCGAGGGCGAGGGTGGCGGAGGTGTAAACGACGGGGTGTCCGGGCGAGTTCCAGCGGCCACCGAAGCGGCGGGCGCCTTCCCCGCTGAGGGCGCGCCGAAGATGGCGCCGGGGAGTGAGACGCCAGACGCGGGTCAACTGTAGATTCCGAACTCGATGCGGCCGAGGATTTCCTCGACCTGGCGGGTTCCCATGTCGGTATCGAGCAGGGAGAGCGGGGCGAGGCCCCCGAGGGCGCGGTTGGAGGCGTTGAGCCATTGGGCGGCGCGCTCGCGCGAGCCGAGCACGGAGATGGCCTGGGCGGTGATGCGGGCGAGACGGACGATGCGGTCCGACTCCTCGGCGGTGAGGCGGTCCTGTTTTTTGCGTCGGGACATGGTGCGCTCGGGCAGAGACAGCACGCGGGCGGCGGTTTCGCCGCTCATGCGGAGGGTATCCTGCAAAGCGCGGAGGGCAGGCCAGGGAAGGCCCTGGCGGACGATGCGGCGGAGGTCCTCGGCGGTGCGGAGGTTTCCGGTTACGGCCTGGCCGCCGAGGACGTCGGCAATTCCGGCAAAGTCCGCCATATGGCAACTAGTATAGCGCCAAACGGCAGATCGGAGAGACGGGGAGCGAAGCGGCGCGGGCGGAGGCTACGGCGGGGCGGGTCGGGAGCGGGCGGAGGCTACGGCGGGGCGGGTCAGGCGCGGGCGGAGGCGACGCCGGCGCAGACTTCGCGGATGGCCTCGATGGCCTGCTCGCAGTCCCGGCGGGAGACATCGCAATGGGTAACGGCGCGCATGCGGGTGGCTCCGACGCCGTTCATGCGAACGCCGCGCTCCTTCAGGCGGCGGCTGAACTCGGCGGGCGTCATCCCGGTGCCGGAGATGTCGAAAATGACGATGTTGGTCTGGACGGTGGAGGCGTCGATGGCCACGCCGGGGATAGCTTCGAGGGCGTGGGCGAGGACGCGGGCATTGGCGTGGTCCTGGCCGAGGCGGGCGGGCATCTGTTCGAGGGCGATGAGGCCGGCGGCGGCGAGGACGCCGGCCTGGCGCATTCCGCCGCCGAGGCGTTTGCGGTAGAGACGCCCCTGATGGATCGCGTCGGCGGTGCCGGCGAGCATGGAGCCGACGGGGGCGCCGAGACCTTTGGAGAGACAGAACATGACGGTGTC
The DNA here is from genome assembly GCA_027452065.1 of Bryobacterales bacterium. Lineage (GTDB taxonomy): Bacteria > Acidobacteriota > Terriglobia > Bryobacterales > Bryobacteraceae > JAJYKC01. Next base: position 19,785 of record DAIDHC010000068.1, on the reverse strand, counting down.
GACGTCCTTGACGACCTCGCTCACTTCGACACCGAGGGCGCAAGCAGCGTTGAAGACGCGGGCGCCGTCCATGTGAACACGGAGCCCGCGCTGATGGGCCTCATGGCAGATCTCTTCGACCACGTCGAGCGGCGACACAGCGCCACCGGCCATGTTGTGGGTGTTTTCGAGCGAGATGCATCCGGTGCCGGCGCAGTGGGGGCCGTCGGGACGGATGGCATCGCGGATGGCGCTCCAGCGGAGGACACCATCGGCGGCGCGGACGGGGCGGGCGAGGCAGCCGGCAAACCAGGCCATCATGGACAATTCCCAATCGAAGACGTGGGCCCGCTCCTCGCAGATGACCTCCTGGCCATGGCGGGTGTTGAGCTTGATGCCGATGGTATTGCCCATGGTGCCGGTAGGAACAAACAGGGCAGCTTCTTTGCCGACGATGGCGGCGGCGCGTTGTTCGAGCCGGTTCATGGTGGGGTCTTCGCCGTAGACGTCGTCGCCGACCTCGGCGTCGCGCATGGCATTGCGCATGGCCTCGCTGGGCATGGTGACGGTATCGCTTCGCAGATCGATCATCGCGTTCATCCGATCAGAAACTCCTGGAACACCTCATTGGAATATATGACACCGCGCCGGGTGAGGCGCAGCAGGCCGCCGTCCTGTTCGAGAAAGCCTTCGGCGAGGAAGCGCTCGATGGGTTCGCGGAAGAGGGCTCTCTCCTCCGGTTCCGGCCTGATGCCGGAGGACAGGCGCAGGCCGACGAAGAAACGCTCCTCGATGCGATTGGCGGCAACGGGTTCGCCGCGGGCGTTTCCTTGCCCGGCGATGCGCGCCGTGTACACGCCGGGATCCTCCTCGTTGCGCCAGCGGAGGGCGCCGTCGAAGGAATGGGCATCGGCGCCGAAGCCGAGGTAGGGCTCGAGGCGCCAGTATTTCAGATTGTGGCGGGACTCGAAGCCGGGGCGAGCGAAGTTGGAGATCTCGTAGCGATCGAGACCTGCGGCTCGGAGGAACTCGAGGCCGGACTCGTAGAATTCGACGATCGCCTCGTCGGAGGGAACGTCGGGAGCGCCGTAGCGCTGGCCGTTAAAGAGAACTTCTTTGCCGAGCCGGCTGTCCTCGTCGATTTCGAGCATGTAGAGAGAGACGTGGGGGGCGTCGAGGCGGGCGGTTGCTTCGAGGGAGTGGCGCCAGCTTTCCCGAGACTGGCCGGGGAGGCCGGCGATGAGGTCGATGTTGAAATTGGCGATGCCGGCGGCGCGGAGGGAGTTCACGTTGTGCTCAACGGCGGCGGCGTCATGACGGCGGCCGGTGCGGCGAAGCTCGGCGCCGGCGAAAGACTGGACGCCGAGGCTGACACGGTTGATGCCGGCGCGGCGCCAGTGGGATGGCGCGTCCTCAGGCCAGGCGCCGGGAGCGGCCTCGATCGTTGCCTCCCGCCAGGGGCGCCCGGGGACGGCATCGAGCAGGGCGGAGAGATGCTCCGGGGCCATGCGGCTGGGGGTTCCTCCGCCCAGGTAAACGGTCTCCGGCAGCCAGGGCCATTCGGTGGATGCGATCTCGCGGAGAAGGGCATCGAGATAGGCATGTTCGCGATCGGCGGGGAAAACACCGGAGGCAAAGTTGCAGTAAGTGCACTTTTGGGCGCAGAAGGGATAGGAAATGTAGACGCCGGGCATTTACAACACGATCTCTTCGCCGAGTTGCCGGGCGACGGCCTCACCCACCACTTCGATGAGGGTCTTACCGGAATCCGGAAGGACGAAGGCGTCGCGGGCCTCGTCCCAGGCAAACTTGAAGCTGCGGGAGTGCGCCGAGAGCCAGATCTGCCGCACCGGGGAATTGGGGCTGACGACGAACTTGGCGGGAGGGTCCTCGAACTCGATGGTGAGGGCTCCGGCGTTGAAGTCGGACTCGAAATCCGAGGTTTCCGCGGCCGCGGTCAAACGGCGATGCAGAGCGTCGAGCGTCTCGCCGGCGCGTCGTTGAAACTCCTGGTCGTCCATGGGCTCTTCCATTTTGGCAAATCGGCGCATTACAATTCTTAGGAACCTTGCGGCAGGCAGCTTCATCGAATTAGCGGGCGTGTGCCGCCGTCCCGAGAGCGAATCCAAACCGACCCAAACCGAGCATGGAAACCCACTGTCTTCGATACACGGAAATTCCGGGCACGTCCCGTCTGTTCGCGGACTACCAGTATCATTTCGATCGGGTTTCACGGTATTACGGGCAGTCGCCGCACGAGTTGGACGCGCTGGCAGGACCTTCGGCTACTGAGTATCCCGAGGCGCGGCGGCGCGCGGTGGTGGATGCTCTTGGGCGGTTGAATCCGGGGGCTCCGGGGCTGGACGTGCTGGCGCAACCGGGGGCGCTGGCGATTGTGACGGGCCAGCAGGTGGGATTGTTTTCGGGCGCCGCTTATACGGTATATAAGGCGCTGACGGCGGCGCGGCTGGCGGCCGAGCTGAACGCGGCGGGGCGGCCGGCGGTGGCGATTTTCTGGGCGGCGACCGAAGATCACGACGTGGCCGAGGTGGATCATTGTCACGTGTTCGACGCCGAACATCGCCCTGTTGGGCTTTCGGGGAAGACGCGCGGGCAGGCAGCGCAGCCGGCGGGTACGGTGGCGATGGACGAGCCGCCGGTGGAGGCGCTGGAGCGGGCGCTGGCCGGGCTGCCGTACGGGCGGGAGGCGGCGGCGCTGGCGCGGGAGGCGTATCCGCAGGGCGTGACGCTGGGCGGGGGGTTTCTGGCGCTGACGCGGAGGCTGTTAAGCCGGTTCGGGCTGCTGTACCTGGATCCGCTCGATCCGGCGATACGCGCGATTGCGGCTCCGTTCCTGGCGTCGGCGCTGGAGGCGTCGAGCGAGCTGAACTTGCTCCTGCAGCATCGGGGGCGGGAGCTGGGTGAGGCCGGGTATCACAGCCAGGTGCTTGTGGAGCCGGAGAGTACGCTGTTTTTCCGGCTGGAGGGCGCGCGGCGGCTGGCGTTGCGCTCTCGCAACGATTCCTACACGGCTGCGGGCGGGAGGACGTATTCGAAACAGGATCTGGCGTCCGAGCCCGCGCAGTTGTCGCCGAATGCGCTGCTGCGTCCGGTAATGCAGGACTATCTGCTGCCGACGGCGGCGTACGTGGGCGGAGCGGCGGAGATTGCCTATTTCGGCCAGTCCGAAGTGATTTACCGGCGGCTGCTGGGAAGGATGCCGGCGATCGTTTCGCGCGCCAGCTTCACACTGGTTCCGGAGCGATACCGGAAGCTGATGACGCGGTACGAGCTGACGATACCGGCGCTGCTGGCGCCGGCCGAGCAGGTTCGCATGGAGGCGGCGCGGCACCTGGTATCGCCGGAATTAGGGAAGCAGTACGCCGAAGCGCGGCGAGAGCAGGCAGCGGTCTTCGACCGGCTGGGCGCGGCGACGAGGACGTTCGATCCGACGCTCGAGCGAGCGTTCGCCAAGAGCCGGGCGAAGATGGAGTATCAGCTTGCCAAGATGGAGCGGAAGGTATCGCGCGAAGCGCTGCGGCGGGACGAGCGCGCCGGCGCTGAAGTGGATGCGATGATGCGGATGCTGGCGCCGGAGCGCCATTTGCAGGAGCGCTACTATTCCTACCTGGCGTTTTTCGCCGAGTACGGCGAGGAGCTGGCCGGGCATCTCTACTCCAACGTCCATCTGAGCTGTCCGGACCACAAAGTGGTTTTCGTCTGAGGGGAGGGAGAAACTGTGCCGCGGTGCTTTGCCTTTCTTCGCGCCATTAACGTGGGCGGACACGTGGTGAAAATGGAGCGCCTGCGGGAGTGCTTCGAGACGGCGGGCTTTCAAAACGTCGAGACATTCATCGCCAGCGGGAACGTGATTTTCGAGACGCGGGCGAAGCCGGGAGCGGGACTGGAGGCGACGATCGAAGCGCAACTGCTGAAGCTGTTGGGCTATGAGACCGCGACGTTCGTGCGGACGCCGGCCGAAGTGGCGGCGATCGCGGCGAGCCAGCCCTTTCCGGCCGCGGCCTTGGCTTCGGCGCAGGCGTTCAACATCGGCTTCCTGGCCGAGCCGTTGCGTGATGAAGGGGTGAAGAAGCTGATGGCGTTCCGGACCGCTGTGGACGATTTTCACACCAGCGGACGGGAGATCTATTGGCTGTGCCAGGCGAGGCAGAGCGATTCGAAGTTCACGAACGCGGGCTTCGAGCGGGCGCTGAAAGTACGCGCCACTTTCCGGAACCGCAACACGCTCGAGCGGCTGGCGGCAAAATACCATCACTGAGTGACGGGGGGCGGGGCGGGCTCAGACGGCGAGGCCCGGGGGTTCGATTCTGCCGTCGCGCATGTGAATGACGCGATCGCCGTAGGCGGCGGCCTCGGGGTTGTGGGTGATCATGAGAATGGTTTGGCCGAGGCGCTTGTTGAGATCGCGAAGCACGCTGAGGACGGCCATGGAGTTTTCGGTGTCGAGGTTTCCGGTGGGCTCGTCGGCGAGAACGATGGCGGGGCGATTGACGAGGGCCCGGGCGATGGCAACGCGCTGCTGCTCGCCGCCGGAAAGGGAGCGCGGTTTATGATTCAGGCGCGAGCGGATGCCGAGAAGATCGATCAGGCGCTCGAACTCGGGGCCAACGGGGCCGCGCTCGCCGGCGATGTAGCGGGCGATCTCGATATTTCCGAGGGCGGTCAGCGTGGGCAGGAGATTATATTTCTGGAACACGAAGCCGACGGTTTTTTTCCGAAGCCGGGTGCGGCCGGCGTCGGACATCCGGACCAGATCGTTCCCGTCGAGGACGATGGAGCCGGCGCTGGGCGGGGTGAGGCCGCCGAGGATGTGAAACAGCGTGGATTTGCCGGAGCCGGAGGGTCCGATGACCGAGACAAACTCGCCGCGGCGGATGTCGAAATCCAGACCGCGGAGGGCATGAACGTCAACATCGCCGGCGTGATAGATCTTGCGGAGATCGCGGACGGAGATGATGGGGGAATCAGTCATAGGCGAGCGCCTCGATAGCGTCCTGGCGGGCGGCTTTCAAACCGGGGTAGACGGCGCCGAGCAACGAGCCGGCCAGGGCGATGGCGCCGGCGATGGGCCACCAGCCGGGAACGATGGTTTGGGTGAGAGAGCCGGGGACGAGATTCATGATGAGCCAGCGGCTGCCGTAGGTGAGAGCGATGCCGGCGAAGGTGCCGATGACGGCCAGCAGCGCGGTTTCGCGGAGCAGGATGCCGACGATGAAGCCGGGCGAGGCGCCGAGGGCCTTCAGGATGCCGATTTCGCGGGTGCGCTCGAGCACGGCGGTGTACATGGAGAGGAAAACGACGAGGAAGCCGATGACGACGCCGAGGCCGATAACGACAGCGGTGAAAGTACGCAGCACCGGGATGCTGTTGGGCGTCATCTGGGAGACCAGTTCTTCCATCGACCAGATCTGGTAGTCGGCGAGGCCGGCGCGCTTGAGTGAGTCGATCACCTCGTTGGTACGGGCCGGATCATCGAGCTTGACCCAGATGATGGACAGCTTGCCGGAGTTGGCGGTGAGGCGCTGGAGGACATCGAGCGGAGCGATGATGCGGGCGAGCTTGCCCTGTTCGAAGACGCCGCAGACCGTCCAGGCGCGGCCGAGGAGCGTCACCTGGCTACCGGGGTGGAGCTTGTGCTCCCGGGCATAGTATTCGTCGACGATCAGCTCGCCCGGGTTCTGGATGGCGCGTCCTTCCAGGAAGCGGAAACGGCCGCTCATTCTGGCGAAAGCCGGAAAATCGAGACCGGTGATGGAGGTGAGCGGGCCGGTGGGGGCGATCAAGACGCCGGTGGCAAGGGCGACATGCGGCTGGCGGGCGACGAAGGGCAGGATGCGCTCGTCGAAGTTTCCGCTGAGGCCGATGGCGGAGCTGCCGGGAGGCCGGATGGAGATGTCGGCGCCCATGCCGCGGGCGCGCTGAGCCTGGTCTTCGAGCATGCCGTGGCTGATGCCCACCAGGGTGAGGATCATCGTCACTTGTACGCCGACTGCCAGAGAGCTGAGCAGGGTCCGTACGGGGCGGTGCTTCAGGTTTTCAAAGACGAGCTTGTTGGTCAAGAATGAGGGTCCGGTGTGCGCGTGTATCTTTCATTCTAGCGGCAGTCAGCGGCGGGAGACCAAGACCCGCTGAGAGGGGTTGAGATTGGCCAGCCGGGTCTGGCGGAACCCGGCTCGGGAGAACATGGACTCGTAATCGGCGAACGTGTAGGCTTCACCCTCGGGAGTGGTGGCGAGCATGATGGCGGCGAACATCGCCTGGGTGGGCGGGGAGACACGATCCTCGTTGGGGATGAAGTCGAGGGTGAGAACGCAGCCGCCGGGATTCATGGCGGCATGGATCCGGCGGAGGAGGCCTTCGCACTCGGAAACGCTCCAGTGGTGGAGGCAGTTGGTGATGAGGACGAGGTCGAAGCCGGAGCCGAGGCCGACTTCGAGGGCGCTGCCGGGGAGGGCGTGGTAGCGGGCGGCGAGGCCGGCGGCGCGGGCGTTATCGAGCGCGACGGCGACGACGGCGGGCCAATCGAGGCCGGTGACCTCGGCTTCGGGAAAGAGCTCGGCGGCCGAAATTCCGAACATGCCGTGACCGCAGGCGACATCGAGCACTTTGCGGGCGGCGGGGACTTCGGCCTGGGCGAGGCGGGCCATGAGGCGGGCGAGAAATCGCATCATGGGCGCCATGGAGCGGGCGAACTCGACCCAGACGGGGTGATCGGGGGCGAGGGAATCGAGAGCGGCGCCGGAGGACGGGTTGCGGGCGATGGCGGCGAGATTTTGAAACGGGGCCGTGAATTCGGGGGCGCCAAAGAAGCGGGCGGCGGAGCCGATGTAGAGCGGCGAGCGGCGGTCGAGCAGCGCGGCCGAGTCCGGGGTGAGAGAGTAGAGGGCGCCGGTTTTTTCGAGAAAGCCCATGGCGGTGAGGCAGTCGCAGAGGATGCGGGCGCCGCGGGGGGAAGCGCCGCAGCGCTGGGCGATGGAGGCGGCGCCGGAGGGGGAATCTCCGATGGCGGTGAACAGATCGAGATCGAGAGCGGCGCAGAGGACGGCGGTGCGGTGGTGCGCGTTGACGGTCTCGAAGAACAGGCCCGGATTGGGCGGCGGAGCGGCGGCCACGGACTCATGATAGCCCGGCGCGCTTCAGAATTCGAACTGAACGCCGCCGAGAGCGCCGATGCCGGCGGTGGGAAAGCCGGCCTCGTAGTAGGACTGGTTGAACAGATTCGTCACACGCGAGAAAAAGCGCAGGGCGCGATATTCGGACAGGGGGAGACGGTAGCTGGCGCCAACGCTTGCGTTGCGCATGCCGGGGAAGCGGAAGGGACGCGTGGAAAAAGTGGCCAGGGCGGTGATGGGGGCGAGGTAGCTGGAAGAGGCCGCGAGGTCGAAGTTGAGATAGAAGCGGGGGCCGATGCGCTGGGTGAGGACGACGGAGAACTGATGGGCGGGGACGGCGAAAGTTTGGAAGATATCCTCGACGACAGGCGATTTCTGGAGGGAATCGGTGAAGGTATAGGCGGCGGTGACGTCCATCGAGGAGGTGGGGGCGGCGACGAGGCTGGTTTCGACGCCGCGGGCGAGCCCGCCGCGGCTGTTGTAGTAGCCGGCGAAACGGCCGAAGGGATCGGTGGCGGGGTTGATGAGGCCGGTGTAATCGTCGAAGAAAATCTCGTTTTCCAGGCGGGTGTAAAAGTAGGTTGCCGACAGGCGAACGCGGCTGGCCCAGAAGTCCTGGTCGAGACCGGCATCGAACGCGGTGGAGTGCTCGGGGGTCAGGCGGGGATCGCCGTAAACGGAGTAGCCGAAGACGGGATCGAAATAGCTGCCAAAGCGTTCATAGAGCGAAGGGGCGCGATAACCGCGGCCGGCGTGGGCGCGGATTTTGGTGTTGGTGCGGCGAAAAAACCAGGCGATGGAGGCGTCGCCGGTGTAGGCGTTGGGAGGAGCGACGGGCGCGATGCCGGCGTAGGGGGCCGAGGAGGAGGGAAGAAACGACGGCTGGCCGAGTTGGAAGATCTGAATGCGGCCGCTGGCTGCGAACAGGAGGCGGCCGTCGAAGAGGCGGAGCTGGTCCTGGAGCCAGAAGGCTTCGCTGTGCTGGCTGGCCGAGACGCTGGAGTTGCCGAGGTTGGCGGGCTGGAGAGAGCGGAGGGAGTAGTCTTCCTGATCGAACTCGAAGCCGCCGTTGAGGAGTTGGGCGTGGGAGAGGCGGAAGCCGGCCTGAGCGCTGAGAATCTGATCGAGCCCGCCGCTGATGGATGAGGTGTTGCCGCCGACGGGCTGGTAGCCGGGGCCGGCGGGGCCGTTGGCGAAATCGGACCAGGTGCTGACGCCCTGATAGGAGACCGAATAGGTTGCGCCGGAGGAGGGGTGGCCGAGGAGGGTGGCGGCGCCGGCGAGGAAGCGGCCGGCGCGGGAACTGTCGGGATCGGGCAGGGCGGGAAGAAAGTTGGAGCTTCCGGGATTGAGAGTGGAGGCGGGGGTGCCTGCGGCATAGGCATCCAGGACAGCGGGCGCGGCGGGGATGGCGTCGATGATGCCGTTAGCCGGGAGAAGGCCAATGGCGCCTGGTTCGCCGAACTGGCGGGAGTAGGAATCGGCGGCGTAGAGGCGGGCGGTGAGTTGGAGTTGGGGCGTGAGCTGACAGGCGAGGGAGCCCTGGCCGCTGGTGATTCGGGCCGGGGCGGCGCCGCCGATGCCGGAGGTCACGTTGAGATGGGTGAAGCCGGCGCTGTAGCTGAGGCGCTGGTGGAGGAGAGCGCCCTCGAGATCGGCCTTGCCGCGAAAGGTGCCGAGCTCGCCGCCCTCGGTGAGGATGCTGCCGCGGGTGCGGCCGCCGCCCTGATTGGAGATGAGATTGACGACGCCGCCGATGGCGTCGGTGCCGTAGAGAGAGGAGCCGGTGCCGCGGAGCACTTCGATGCGGTCGAGATCGGTGTCGATGAAATCCTGGATGAAGCTGGAGGCGTCGCCCTGGGGCGTGGTGACGTCGCGGAAGCGCATTCCGTCGAAGAGGACGGCGGTGTCTTCATTGCGGAGGCCGCGAAACTTGAGCGTCGTCAGGCCGCCGGCGCCGCCCAACTGTTGGACGCGCAGGCCGGGCGTGGCGCGGAGGGCATCGGCGAGCAGAGTGTCGTCGCGCTGTTCGATTTCGGCGTGATCGACGATGGAGACGGCCTTGGAGATCTCGTCCGCGGTGAGCGGGGTTCCGGAAGCCGTGACGACTACCTGTTGATCCGGCGCGGCGATCTGGAGGTTGATGTCGCGGACCAGGGAGCCGGCCGTGAGATTCGCGGCGGCGGCGGTGAAGCGGGCGAAGCCGGGCGCCTGGACCTGGATGATGTAATCGCCGGCGGCGAGGCCATCGAAGCGATACTGGCCGGCGGGGTTGGTGGAGGTGGAGGCGGAGGGGCCGCCATCGCGGGAAAACAGGTCGACGGCGGCACCGGAGACGGCTTTGCCCTGAGGATCGGCGACGGCGCCGGAAATGGAGGCGGGTCCGGAGCGGGAAGGGGCAGCGGTCTGACCGGCCGCCAGAACGGCGGCGACGAAAATAGAAAAACGGCGAAGCTGGCGCATGAGCTCTTCTCCCTCGAAAAGGCATCAAGAATAAAGGGACGAAGAACCGGTCTCCTGACTCATGGCAGGGCAATCGATCGAGGCCGTCTTCCCGCTGGAAGCAGTGACGGCCCGCGGCCTGAAACGCCATTTACAGTTGCGGGGCAGTGGCGGAATTTCACCGCCTTCCCGAACATTGTTCGCCCGAAATGGGAACGGCAAAGATCGCGCCGTCCGGAGGACAGCCTTACGAGTATAGCCGGTTGGAGCGGCGCATCGCGGAGGAAATGCCACTAAGATTGAAGAGCGTTCGACGAGCCATGCGATATCTCTGCATCCACTGCCACTTCTACCAGCCGCCGCGGGAAAACCCGTGGCTGGAACAGATCGAGCTTCAGGACTCTGCGTTTCCTTACCATGACTGGAACGCGCGCATCCATTCGGAGTGCTACGCGCGGAATGCGGCGGCGCGGATTCTGGACGGCCAGGACCGGATCCGCTACATCGTGAACAACTACAGCCGGATCAGCTTCAACGTCGGCCCGACGCTGCTGTCGTGGATGAAAGAAAGGGCGCCGGAGACGTACTCGGCGATCCTGGACGCGGACGCGGAAAGCCGGAAGCACTTCGGCGGCCACGGCTCGGCGATGGCCCAGGTTTACAACCACATGATCATGCCGCTGGCCAATAAGAGGGACAAGCGGACGCAGGTTCAGTGGGGCATACAAGACTTCCGGAGCCGGTTCGGGCGGATGCCGGAGGGGATGTGGCTGGCAGAGACAGCGGTGGACACGGAGACGCTGTCGCTGATGGCGGGCGAAGGGATCAAGTTCACGGTGCTGGCGCCGTCGCAGGCGCAGGGAGAGCGGGAGGCAGGCGGCAAGACATGGAGAGATGTGAGCGGCTCGCGCATCGATCCGACGCAGGCCTACCGTGTGAACACGGCCTCGGGACCGATTGCGGTGTTTTTCTACGACGGTCCGGTTTCGCAGGCTGTTGCGTTCGAGCGGCTGCTGGACAACGGCGTCAAGTTCGCCGAACGCCTGATGGGTACCTTTCCCGCGGTGGAGGGGCGGAATCCGCTGGTGCACATCGCAACGGACGGGGAGACGTACGGACACCATCACAAGTTCGGGGAAATGGCGCTGGCGTACGCGCTCCATCACATCGAGGAGAATCAACTGGCGCGGATCACCAATTACGGCGAGTATCTGGAGTTGAACCCTCCGCGCCGGGAGGCCCAGATCGTGGAAAACACGGCGTGGAGCTGTGCGCACGGCGTCGGACGCTGGTCGAAGGACTGCGGCTGCAATACGGGGGCGAATCCGGGATGGAATCAGAAATGGCGCCAACCGCTTCGAGAGGCCCTCGACTGGCTTCGCGACACGCTGGCGCCTCTGTATGAGAAGAAGGCCGCGGATTTGCTGAAGGATCCCTGGGCGGCGCGGGACGAATACATTTCGGTGATTCTCGACCGGTCCGAGGAAAGCCGGGAGCGCTTTTCGCTGCACCACCTGAGCGCGCCGCTGACGCCGGCCGAGATGCCGGTGATCTGGCGGCTGCTGGAGATGCAGCGGCACCTGATGCTGATGTACACCAGTTGCGGCTGGTTCTTCGACGACATCTCAGGCATTGAGACGGTGCAGGTGATCGAGTACGCGGCTCGCGCGGTGCAACTGGCGCAGGATTTATTCGGGGATTCGATCGAAGAGGGGTTCATACAGAAGCTGGCGAAAGCCAAGAGCAACGCGGCCGAGCAGGGCGACGGGGCTTCGATTTACCGCCGGACGGTGCGTCCGTCGATGGCGGGGCTGGACAAGGTGGGAGCGCATTTCGCGGTGAGTTCCATGTTCGAGACGATGCCGGATGAGGCGGCGATTTACTGTTACCGCGTGCAGCGGGAGGCGAACCGTATCATGCACGCAGGGCAGATCCGGCTGGGAGTGGGGCAGGCGCAAATCTCGTCGCAGATCACGCAGGAGTCGGAGCGATTCTGTTACGCGGTGCTGCATTTCGGCGGCCAGAACATTCATGCGCGCGTGGGGAAACTGATCAAGCCGAAGTCGTTTCAGAAGCTGAACGAAAATCTGTTTTCGGCATTCGAGCGGTCGGACCTGGCGGCGGTAATCAGGATCATGGATCGTGGGTTTTCGTCGGAGATTTCCCTCAGGTCGCTGTTCAAGGACGCGCAGCGGCGGATCGCGACGCAGATCCTGGCGGAGGCGATGGACGACACCGAACGGGCGCATCGGGCACTCTATGCCCGGCACGTTCCGCTGCTGCGGATGCTGCACGATGTGAAGATTCCGGCGCCGGATTCGCTGCGGGCGGCGGCGGAGTTTGCTCTGAACGGAATGTTGCGGGATGCGCTTGGGGCCGAACCGATCGACATTGAGCGATGCCGGGCATTGGTGGAGGAGGCGAAGAAAACCGGGATCGGACTGAATGCGCCAACGCTGGAGCTGAGTTTGCGGGCAACGATTGACCGGCTGGGGTCGCGATTCTTTGAAAACCCCCATGACAGCGGAGCGTTGGATGGGCTGCTGGCGGCGGTGGAGCTGGCACGCTCGCTGCCGTTTCCGGTGGCGCTATGGTCGCTGCAGAACCGGTGCTATGCGCTTCATCAGTCAGTTCCGACGGGGCCTCCTCAGTGGACACGGACATTCGGAGCGCTGCTGGCAGCGTTGCGCATGAATCCGGCAGACTGAGGCGGGACCAGTGCCCGAGTCAGGCGGCGAGACCGGCATAATAAGGGCATGGCACCCGCCGTATTCGCAATCCTGGCGGTTCTTGCCGCCGCCCCGCCGGCACCCGATCCGGCGGAGATCGTCCGGCAGTCGGTGAACCGCGACCAGGACAACTGGCGGAAGGCCAAGGACTACACCTACGTCGAGCGGGAGCAGGAGCATCACGGCGGGAAGACAACCTCAAAGACGTATGAGGTCAGCACTCTCTATGGACGCGAGTTCCGGCGGCTGATCGCGCGAGATGACCAGCTTCTTTCACCCGGCGAGGCGGCGAAGGAACAGAAGCGATTCGACAAGGCCGTGGCGTCTCGCGCGGACGAGTCGCCCGAAAAGCGGGCCAAAGAAGAGGCCGATGCGGAAAAGGAGCGTGAGAAGGAGCGGGCGTTCGCGCGCGAAATTCCCGAAGCGTATAATTTCGTGCTGCTGGGCGAGGAGGAGGTGGAGGGCCACCAGGCGTGGGTGATCGGAGCGACTCCGAGGCCCGGATTCAAGCCGAAGGATTCCCAAGCGAAAGCGCTTCCCAAACTTCGCGGCAAGTTCTGGATCGAGAAGCAGGACTATGAGTGGGTGAAACTGGAGGCGGAGGTGATCAGTCCTTTGAAATGGGGCCTGTTCATCGCCAGCCTCAATCCGGGCACGGTGCTGAAGTTCACCCAAACCAAAGTGAACGATGAGCTCTGGATGCCGAAGCAGGTGAGCGTGCAGGTGGACGCGCGGCTCCTGATGAAGAAATTCAACGGCGACTTTCAGGACACCTTCAGCGGATACCGGAAATTCCAGACGGACGCGCGGGTTGTGTCGGCGAGCGAGGCGGATCCGGCGCCGGCCGCGGATCCGCCCAAGCCGAAAAACGCTCAGCGTTAGGGTTTGTGGAAGCGCTGGACGGTGGTGAGGTCGATGCCGCGGATGATGCCGACGCTGTGATAGAGAAGGCCCCAGGAGTCGATGGAGGACATGTCGGGGAAAATGCAGGCCTCGAGCACCTGGTCGACGGAGGGCTTGTAAAACCAGCCGCCTCCAGCCGCATTCACGCCTCCGAAAAGGTCTGAGCCGCCAAGCTGGGAGCAGTAATAGGACGCCGGATTGCCACCGCCACCGGATTTGTAAGGGACTTTGGCGTCATAGGCCAGCACAGCCAGCGTTGGCTTGGTCGCGTAGAGCGAGTCCATGAGGATGTGAATGCGAGAACCGTCCGTGGCCGACGTGAACTGGCAGAACTGGCGCTCGCCGGCCAGACGCAGCCAGGACGACGGCGGGCCGTTGGTGCCATAGAACGGCACGCGGGATTCAACGACGCCCCCGGATTGAAGGCAGTAAGTGGCGGCCGGACTGGGACCGCCGGCGGCGGAGGTGTCTTGCGCCAGCGCGTTGGCGGCGAGCAAGCCGATCGAGGAAATCGTGGCGACGGCGAAGCGTGCGGAAATGAATTTCAAATGAGTTCTCCTGGATTGTGAATCGCGCGCAGGCGGCCTCTTTTCAGCAGGATCGCCAGGCGCCTGCTGAGGCTATCACTCCAGGCGATACAAAGTAAACGAAATTTGCCGGATTGAGTACTGTCCGGTCCAGTTGGGGAAACTCGGCCGTCCCGGGACCAAAGCAGGGCGAAAGAGGAAAGCTAAAGATCATTGCGGCACTGGCCGATTGAGAGGATCACGGTGCGTCTTCTACTGGAGCAATGGATGGCCTGGCTTCAAATCACCCGTTCGGTGCGCGCTAGCGTAAGAAAAATCACAAAAGCGCTGGTTCAGGGCCGGGATCGTCGGCGGACGTTGTCGCGGCCGCAATGCCGCGCGCCTTTTCTGGAACTGCGCGCTTCGCACATTTCCGATCCGCTGGAGCGCCTAAAATTCCTTCGTTATCAGCAGGTTGCGCGAGCGCGAGCGAGGTGGAGACTGCCGCGCCCCGCGATCGTGCTGGCTTCGGCATTGCTGTGCCTGGTGGCCGTGATTCCCTTTCCGATCATTTCGGACGCCCGCCCCACCCCGATCCGGCCCAACCTTGCCATGCGGCCACCGATTGAGGAGAGCGGGGCGTTTCCTCAGGTTTGGCCGATTGAGAAAGCTGCCGACCATGAGACTTTCAGCAACGGACTTCGGGTAGAAAACCGTTACGTAGCCGAGGCAAAGCCCCGGGGAGCGTTTCGGGTGTTCCCGGCCGAAGATCCTCAGGCTCAGATGGGAACGCTGCTCACGGCGCCGGCGGGCATCGTCTTTCACACCACCGAGAGCGACGAACTGCCGTTCGATCCCTCCGAAAACCGGACGCTGCAGCGAGTGAGCGCAGAACTCCTCTCGTTTGTGCGTCGTCACCGGTCCTACCACTTCCTGATCGACCGCTTCGGACGGGCATTCCGCATCGTGCCGGAATCCGACGTCGCGTTCCACGCGGGAGAGTCGGCGTGGGCGGACCACCGGTATCTGTATTTGGACCTGAACCGGAGCTTTCTTGGGGTTGCCTTTGAAACCCGGACCCGTCCCGGGGAGGACACCGCAGGGCTCACCGCGGCGCAGATTGGCACCGCCCGGGAGTTGACGGAAATGTTAAGGAGCCGGTACCGGATCGAAGCTGCCGACTGCGTCACGCATGCGCAGGTGTCCTTGAATCCGGGCCACGAACTGCTGGGCTGGCACACGGATTTCGGGGCCAGTTTCCCGTTCACCGCGGCGGGCTTGCCGGACAATTACGCGCTGCCTCCGGCGGCGCTCTATCTGTTGGGCTTTCGCTACGACTCCGCCTTTCGCCAGGCGACGGGTCCGCGAATTGAAAAGGGCTTGACCATGGCCGACAGTCTGGTGGAAAGCAAGGCGACGGCATTGGGCCTTTCCCCAGGCCGATATCGCGGACTTCTGCGCCGGCGGTACCGCGATGTTCTCGCCAGGGAGCGTGCCGGCTCACCGATCGAGGAGCTTCAAAATGAAAACTAACGGTCAAACGCAACCGCTGGGGATCGACATCGGCACCAGCCGAATCTGCCTGGCCCGGCGAGAGGAAGGACAGTATCGATTCGAAACGCAACTGAATGCCTTCGTCTCGATCCCGCACTCTGCCATCACGGAGAGTGTGCTGAAGAAGGAGAAGATCCCACACTCGATGTCGAGCGGCGAAATCGTCGTGCACGGCAACGAATCCGAGAAATTGGCCGAACTTCTGGGGATCGAAATGAGGCGGACCATGAGCAAGGGAATGCTCAATCCGTCGGAGCCGGAGAGTCTGAACATGATCCGGCAGATGATTGCGTCGCTGGCGGGCGAGGTGAAGGAAAAGGCCAAGGTCTGTTTCACGGTTCCCGCGGCACCATTGGGCGCCGGGGACAGCCTCACCTATCACGAGGCAACGCTGAAGCAGGTGTTGACGGAGTTGGGGTTCGAGGCTCAACCGGTAAACGAGGGGCTGGCGGTGGTGTACTCGGAACTCGAGGCGAACAATTTCACCGGCATCGGAGTGAGTTGCGGCGCCGGCCTGTGCAACGTGTGTCTGGCGTACCTGGCGGTGCCGGTGATCAGTTTCAGCGTGCCGCTGGCCGGCGACTATATCGACGCGAGCGCGGCCTCGGTAACGGGGGAGCGCGCCAATCACATCCGCATGTTGAAAGAGGAAAGTTTCCATTTCAACGGTTTCTTCCCGGACAAGACGCACCAGGTGCTCGGCGTTTACCACGACGTGCTGCTTGGGGGGCTCGTGGATGGCATGGTGGATGCGTTCTCTCACGCGGGCAAATCACTGAGGCTGAATCGTCCGGTTCCAGTCGTATTGAGCGGCGGAACGGCAATGCCCGCGGGGTTTCGCGACAGATTCGAGAAAATTCTGCGCGAAAAAGAATTTCCGATGGCTATCTCGGAAGTTCTGCTGGCGCCGGAACCACTGCACTCGGCGGCAAAGGGGGCCCTGGCGGCCGCGCTCACGGCATCATAGGAGCGTCCGAATCCTTCGGGCTGCAGACAGCTTCGCGGCAACGTGTGGCGGCAGACACTGTCGCGTATAATCGCCAGTGATGGCGCGAAACTCTATGCTCCCACCGGGCCGCCCGCGGCGGGCCTTCGTGGTCCGGGCGTGTACGGCGCTGCTGGTGGCGGGCTTTGCCCAGGCGCAACAGCCTCGTCCTCGCGTGCCCGTTCTGCAGGCGGCCCGCGAGACGGACGTCTTCACACCGGCGCCGTTTGACGAACAGCACCTGGATGGTTTGTTCGCGGCCCGCCTGCGCGTCAATCTCGAACAACGGCTTCTGCGCGTGGACGAGGAGGGCATCCTGGCCGGGTTTCGGAGCCGCCCGGGGCGCCAGGCCTGGATCGGCGAGCACGCGGGGAAGTTTCTCGACGCCGCGGCTAACATGTGGCTGTACACGGGGGACGACCGGCTGCGCGAGTTGATGGACCGGGTGGCGAAGACGCTGATTGCCTGCCAGCAGCCTGGCGGCTACCTCGGCACCTACACGGAAGACAGGCGCTGGACCAGTTGGGACGTTTGGGTTCATAAGTACGATCTACTCGGACTGATCGCGTACTACCGGGCCACCGGATACCGCCCCGCTCTCGACGCGGCGGCGCGAATCGGCGACCTGATGTGCAGGACCTTCGGGACGGCTCGCGGGCAGTTGGACATCATCGGCGCCGGCGAGCACGTGGGAATGGCGGCAACGAGCATTCTGGAACCGATGGTGCTTCTCTATCAGCAGACAGGCGAACAGCGATATCTCGACTTTTGTCTGTACATCGTCCATGCCTGGGACGAGCCCGGTGGGCCGGGGATTATCGCCAGCCTGAGCGCAGGCAAAGGCGTCTTCCACACGGCCAACGGTAAGGCCTACGAGATGATGTCCAATCTCGTAGGCCTGTCGCGGCTCTACCGTGTGACTGGAAATCCCCTCTATCTGCAAACGATCGAATCGGCGTGGCGGGACATCCAGAGCCGGCGGCTCTACGTTTCCGGCACGACCAGCGCGCACGAGCATTTTCAGGACGACATCGTACTTCCGGCCGATCAGGACGCCGATGTGGGCGAGGGCTGCGCCACCGTTACCTGGCTTCAACTCAATTCGCAGCTTTTGCGGCTGACCGGTGAGCCGCGCTACGCCGCCGAGATCGAGCGGACTGTTTATAACCAACTGCTGGCGGCGCAGGATCCGGTCAACGGCAACATCTGTTACTTCACGCCGTTGAATGGCCGCAAGGAAGCGACGCCCGGAATTAACTGCTGCGTGTCGAGCGAACCGCGCGGCATCTCGCTGATTCCGGAACTGGCGTGGGGGACGGAGAACGGTGGGTTAGCCGTCAACCTGTACACGCAAGGGGAGGCGCGATTCTCGATTCCCGGGGCAAAGGTGCAGATTGTTTCCCGGACGACCTACCCGCAATCCGGGATTGTCCAACTTTCCGTTAATCCCGACAAGCCGGTTCGTTTCCCGCTGTTGCTTCGCGTTCCCGACTGGACGCGTTCGTTCGAAGTCGAGGTGGACGGACGGAAGCTGACCGGTCTTCCGGGAACCTATCTCTCGGTCGAGCGCACTTGGAAAGCCGGCGACGAAGTGGCAATCCGGATGGACATGACGATACGGCTGATTCCGGGCGGACGCAGCTACCCGGACTCGGTGGCTGTGGCGCGTGGTCCGCAGCTTCTGGCCTTCGAGGAGACGCTGAACCGGAGTATCGTCGACACGCAGCGTGCCGGCCCCGTTTCACTCCGCCCCGAGGATTTGAATTTGCGCGATGCCGGAAATGGGCAGACGGATTCTCGGACCGGAAACCAGGCGTATCGGATCAACGGTCAGGTTAACGGCGCGCCTCAGCCTCTGGTGCTTGTCCCGTTCGCGGACGCTCGCGTGTACCGGGTCTGGATGGCTCGGCCGGGGCGGACATGAAACTGGCGCGATCGGGCGGAATTCTTCTGCATCCCACTTCCCTGCCCGGGCCATACGGCATCGGCGACCTGGGACCGCAGGCGTACCGTTTTGCCGACTTTCTCGCCTCGGCCCGCATGAAGATCTGGCAGGTTCTGCCGCTCGGTCCGACGGGATACGGCGACTCGCCGTATCAGAGCTTCTCAGCCTTTGCGGGCAATCCGCTGCTGCTCAGCCCGGAGATGCTCGTCTCCGACGGACTCCTGCCGGAGAGCGATTTAGCGGCGCCTCCGGAGCTGCCGGCCGACCGGGTCGACTTCGCCCGCGTCACTCGCTGGAAGAGAAGCTTGCTCGATAAGGCCTTTGCGCGCTTCACGCCGTCGAAGGCGTTCCAGAGCTTTTGCGAGACGCAGGGTCCCTGGCTCGATGACTTCGCCCGGTTCATGGCTTTCAAAGAAGCAAACGGGCATGTCGCCTGGACGCAATGGAATTCGGGGATCGAGCCGAAGACCGAGGTGGTGGAGTTTCACAGATTTCTTCAATTTAAGTTCTTCGAACAGTGGTTTTCGCTCCACCGCTACTGCCGGTCGAAGAATATCCGCGTGATGGGCGACATTCCGATCTACGTGGCCCACGACAGCGCCGATGTCTGGGCCAACCGATCGCTGTTCGACCTCGGCCCGGATGGCTCACCCCGTTACGTGGCCGGTGTTCCGCCGGACTACTTCAGCGCCACCGGCCAACTGTGGGGCAATCCGATTTACCGTTGGGACGTGATGAAAGACAGCGGATTCGCCTGGTGGATCGAACGCTTCCGCGCCACATTTCAGATGGTCGACATCGTGCGGCTCGATCACTTTCGGGGGTTCGAGGCGTATTGGCGCGTGCCTGCGTCGGCCCCGAACGCCATCGACGGCAAGTGGATTAAGGCGCCTGGGTTTGAGTTTTTGACGGCCGTGCGCGAGGCGTTGGGGGGTCTGCCGCTGTTGGCCGAGGATCTGGGTCACATCACCCCCGAGGTCGAGGCCCTGCGCGATCAATTCGGACTGCCGGGCATGAAGGTTTTGCAATTCGCCTTCGGCCGCGACTCGGGGTCGGAACTCTACCTGCCGTATATGCATCCAAATAATAGCGTCGTTTATACAGGAACTCATGATAACGACACCACTCAAGGATGGTTTCATGCGCCGCTGGGAGCGACGACGCAATCGCGCGAGCAGATCATGGCGGAGCGCGACTTCGCATTGCGATTTACGGGGGCGCGAGAGGACGAGATTCATTGGGGTCTGATTCGCGCTGCGATGGGGTCTCCCGCAGACACTGTGCTCGTGCCGCTGCAAGACGTGCTGGGATCCGGCGGCGAGGCGCGTATGAATACCCCTGGCAACCCCGACGGCAACTGGGTTTGGCGGTTTCGCGAGCGCGAGCTGCGACCAGAGATCGCCGATCGCCTCGCCGACATGACCGACCTGTTCGGCCGCAGACGCGGGTCCCCTGGGACGTATCATTTTCGGACTCCGAGAAAAGACGGAGTCTGATGTTCATATAAAGCGAGCATCGGCTTCAATAAGTTCAGCGGCGAGAGAAAGTTCATTCGTAGAAGTCGTCGCGACGGCGCACAGGGGTTTTGGGACGGGACTTGTCGGCGGAC
>DAIDHC010000067.1 GCA_027452065.1 Bryobacterales bacterium | reverse complement strand
CTGAATCGGCAGTGCCTCGAGTCCCGCTTCTTTGCCTGTCACCGCGGCCCGGTAAAGCGCCGCCAATTCCCGGGCGAAGATCCCGCTCGACCATCCGTCGCACAGAATGTGCGGCATTGTCACCAGCAGAATCGACTCTTCCTTGTCCAGACCGATCAGCGTTACGCGCACCAGCGGTCCCTGCGTGAGAGCAAACGGCCGCAAGGCCTCTTCATGCACCAGTTGCTGCGCTCGAACCTGGCGCTCGGCCTCGTGCAGGTCGCGCAGGTCCACCTGCTCGACCTGCACGCTCATTCTTGGGTGCACGATCTGCCGGGGAGTCCCGTCAATCTCGGCGAAGGTAGTCCGCAGCGCCTCATGACGCTCAATCAGCGCTTGGATCGACTTATCCAGCGCTCCGACGTCGAGAGCCCCGCGGAGCCGAAGCCCCATCGGCATGTTCATCGCGGCGTTGCCCGGAGCAAGCTGATCGAGCTGCCAGAATCGCTCCTGCGCAATGGCCATCGGAAACGCGCAGGCGTCGGCGGCGCCCGACGAGTCGCTGGTCTCGCCGGCTCCGGTCGCCATCGGCGCCTCTGCTGCCGTTTCCGTTTTCGGCTCCGCCGCCGGCCCTACCCGTGCTAGCTCCGAGATCGGACGCCTGGGATCGGCGACAATTGCTTCCATCACCGACCTGTAGTCTTCCAACAGCCGCACCATGGTGGCCGAATCGAAGAGATCGGTGTTGTACTCGGAAGCCAGGCGCCATCCCTCGGTTCGCAGTACAAGAAATACGTTCAGCTCGTAGAGGGCGCCTTGCGACTTGGATGGCACCACCGTAAGCCGGATTCCGGAAAATTCGATCGGCTTGACCGGATCGCGCTGGCAGATGAAATTCACGCGGAACAGCGAGTGATAGCTCGGATACCCCTCCGGCCGCAGCTCCTGCAGTACTTGCTCGAAGCGAACGTCTTGATGATCGAGAGCCTCCACGCCCATCGCGTTTACAGACGCCAGGTACTCCACGAATCCCGGCTCGCCCTCCATGCGGGGACGAAGAACGACATTGTTGATGAACAGTCCGATAAGCGGCTCGAGCTCAACTGAATTCCGTCCCGCCACTTGCGTGCCGATGCCGAAATCGGTCTTGCCCGTATAAGCCCTTACCACGAGCGCAAACGCCGCCAGCATCAGGTTGAAAAATGTGGCGCCTTCGCGGTTGGCGATGTCCCGCAGCGCATTGGTCAGCTCCACCGGCAGCAGCAGGGAGGTGATGTTGGCGTCGAAGGTTGGCTCGGGTGGCCGCGGCCGGTCGGTCGGAAATTCGGCCAGCGGCAGATCCTTGAGCTGCCCTTTCCAATACTCGATTCCCATTCGCGTCGCTTCGCTGCCGGCCTGCTCGTGCTGCCATACGGCGTAGTCGCCGTATTGCACTTTCAGCTCGGGCAGCACCGCCGGCCGCCCGGCGATGTAAGCCTCGTAGAGCGCGCCCATCTCGTTGGAGATCATTCCCACGGACCAGTAATCGGCCACCGAATGATGTGGCGTCACCAGCAACAGGTGCTCTTCGTCACCCGTCCTGAGCAACTGTATGCGCAGCAGAGGACCCCGTTCGAGGTCAAAGCTTCGCCGGGCCTCCTGGAACGACAGACGGTCCACTTCCGCATCTTGAGCGGCTTTGGGCAGATGGCGCAGATCGGTTACCGGCACTGCCACCGGCTGCCACGCGTGGATCACCTGCATCACCTGGCCGTCGACTTCCTGGAAATGGGCGCGCAGCGGTTCATGCCGCTGCACGATCTCCTGGAACGCCTTCTCGATGAGCGCCGCATCGAGTGCGCCTTCGAGCCGGTACCGCACCGGCAGGTTCCACGTCGGGTTTCCCGGACGCTGGCGGTCCAGCCGCCAGAACCGCGTCTGAGCCATCGACGCGGGCAGCAGGTACGTCTCCCCCTCCGGTCCGGCGATTGCGCTATTTTCTGGTTGCATACCGATTCCGTGAGTCGCCGCTGTCCCCGGCGGAAGGAACGACCCGAGCGGGCATCCGGTACCGGTCTCTGGGAACCGCGACGATAGGCGGAGCGCTCGGCTTCACCTCCCGGGACTGTGCGCCATCAATCGCCTCCACCAGCGCCGCGATGGTCCGGTTTTTCAGCATCTGCGCCGGGTTCACCGTGATGCCCGCCTTGCTCGCGCGGGCGGCGATCTGGAAAATGTGCAGCGAATCTGCGCCGAGCTCGAACAGGTTGTCACGGATTCCGACGCGCTCCTGCTTCAGAACCTCGGCCCAGATGGCTGCCAGAGTCGTCTCCCTTGCATCGCGCGGCGCTTCGTACGGCGCCTTGGCACCGGCGGCTCCCGGCTCCGGTTTCGGCAGACTCTTTCGGTCGATCTTGCCGTTAGGCGTTCGGGGCATCTGCGCCATCACAACCACCGCCGACGGAAGCATATAGTTCGGCAGCTTCCCGGTCAGAAACTCCCGCAGATCCGTCACCGAAAGTGCCTTTCGGTCGCTCTCGACGTAGCAGACCAGACGCTTCTCTCCCGGATTATCCTCTCGGAGCGCGACAACCACCTCCCGGACGGAGGGGAATTTCGAAATCGCCGTCTCCACCTCGCCCAACTCGATCCTGTAGCCGCGAAGCTTGATCTGATTATCGATGCGGCCGAGGAATTCCAGCAGGCCGTCGGCTCGCCGGCGAACCAGATCTCCTGTCTTGTACAACCGCTCGCCCTCGGCGTAAGGATGGGCAATGAACTGCGTCGCGGTCAGTTCGGGCCGGTTGTGATAGCCTCGCGCCAGCCCGGCTCCGCCGATGTACAACTCGCCCGTCACCCCCACCGGCGCCATTTGCCCGGTTTCGTCCAGAACAAGCAGTTGCGTGTTGTCGATCGCCGGTCCGATGGGCACCGGTCCCTCGCCGTGCTCCACGGTGCCGGCGGCCGACCAGATGGTCGTCTCCGTCGGACCATAGAGGTTCCAGAGCTCGCAGCCGGTATTCAACATCGCCTCGGCAAGCTCTCTCGGCAGCGCTTCGCCGCCGCAGAGCATCTTGAGCTTCGGCGTGCCCTTCCACCCCGCTTCGAGCAGCAGTTTCCAGGTCACCGGCGTGGCCTGCATCACGTTAGCGCCCGCGCGGTTCAGCAGATCGAGCAGCCACGCTCCCTGCGATGCTTCTTCCCGCGTGGCGATCACCAGCCGTCCTCCCACACACAGCGGCAGGAAGAGTTCCAGCCCCGCGATGTCGAACGACATCGTCGTCACCGCCACCAGCACGCTCGTGGCGTCCATGCCGGGCCGTTTCCGCATCGACTCCAGCAACTTGAACAGCGAGCGATGCTCGATCTCGACGCCTTTAGGCTTCCCAGTCGAACCCGACGTGTAGATGAGATACGCCAGGTCGCCCGGACCCGCGCGCCGTGCCGGTTCGGCGCTTGACGCCGACGCGATCAACTCCCACTCGGCATCGAGCTCCACGATGCGCGCGCGGCTCATCCTCAGGTTCTCCTTCAAGGCTCTCTGTGTAAGCACGATCGGGGCCGACGCGTCCTCCATGACGTATGCGATGCGCTCAGCCGGATAGGTCGGATCCAGCGGAATGTAGGCCGCACCGGCCTTCAATACTCCGAGCAGCGCCACAATCATTTCCAGACCGCGGTCCATGTACACCGCCACCGCCGTCCCCGGGCCCGCGCCCAAACCGGTAAGGTAATTCGCCACCGCGTTCGATTCGCTCATCAGCTCGGCATACGTCAAGGCCTTGCCGCCCGAGACGACGGCGATCGCCTGCGGAGTCTGCAGCGCCTGCCCGCTGATCCATTCGTGGACGCAGACTACCGGGGGTGCTTCCGCCGCCTTTTCCCGCGACGCCTCCGCCAGTCCGTGCACTTCAGCCGCGTCTAACACTACCCGGTCGAGGGCCTTCATCGGATCGCCGGCCATCTCGGCCAGAACGTTTTCGTAGTAAGTCAGCCAGCGGCTGATCGTTTCCTCGTCAAACAGGTCCGAGTTGTAGTCGCAGTCCAGAATGAGCCCATCCGGAGCCTGGATGATGTTCAGGAAGATGTCCTGCGTCACATAAGCCTTCGGATTCGGGTCCACCTGCATTGCGAGTTGATCGAAGTTCGTTCCGTCGCCCACGCGCTCGACGTTGAATTGAACCTCGATCAGCGGCAGGCGGCTTGGATCTCGAGGAAGCCTCAGGCTTCGCAGCAGCCTGCCGTAGGTGAAATTCTGATGCTCATACGCATCCAACAGCGCTCCCCGGACGGATTCCAGGTGCGTCTTGCAGGATTCGCCCGCCGCGATCCGTTGCCGCAATGGCAGGAAATTGACGCAGTGGCCCACCAGCGGCTGATCGCCGGCCATGGACTGCCCCGCCGTGGGAATTCCGATCACGATGTCCCGCTGTCCGCTCAGCCGCGACAGCAGCGCGCCGAATGCCGCCAGCAGCGTGACAAACGGCGTGCACTTCATCTGGGCGCCCACGCGCTCGATATGGCGCCGTGCCTCCGGTCCGATCCTCCGCCGATAGGTCGCCCCGGCGTAGGTCTTTACCGAAGGCCGCGGCCGGTCCGTCGGCAGATCCAAAGGAGAAGGAATCTCGGCGAACTGCTCCACCCACCATCGCTCGTTGCCGGAGCCTTCCTCGCTCCGGAAATACGCCTCCTGGCTCCGCGCATATTCCCCGAACGGCATGGCCTCGGGCAACTCCGCCTTGCTGCCCCGGCGTTTCGCGTTATACAACGCCGCCAGCTCGTCCAAAAGCACATTCGTCGACCATCCGTCACACACAATGTGATGTGCCGTAACGACCAAGGCGTGCGCTTCCGGCTCAAGCCGTACCATCCTCGCGCGGATTAACGGGCCTCGGGATAACTCAAAATGCGTCCGCGCCTCCTCATCGAGGATCGCCGCAAATTCGCTTTCCCGTTCCGCTGGTTCGGCCAGCGACAGGTCAACGGCATCCGTCCAGACCGTCCCGAACGTCTCAAAACGCTGCTTGGTCCCGCTCTCGTCGGCCACTGCTCTCAATGCTTCGTGGCGCTGCAGCAGAAGATCGAAGGCCTGCCTCAGCGCCGTCTCGTCAAGCGGGCCGTCCAGCCGCAGCGTGAACGACTCGTTGAAGGCCAGCGATGCCGTCTCATTCATCTGGCAGGCCAGGAAGATTTCCGCCTGCGATTCGGTCAACGGCGCCTCGTTGATCGGCGCCACCTTAGCGGTTGCCGGGAGGTTGCCGGGCAGCATCTCGGCCGCCTGCATCTCGGCGATGGTTTTCTCGAAGGCCTCCGCGATCCGGTCCATGTCCTGCGCCGTGTGCGCTGTGGTCAGGAACGACGGAAAACCCTCCTGGACGTGAATGCCGTGATCGCGAAGGTGGTAGTGGAACAGACTTCCGAACGGAAGATCCGGGGCCAGGCTGAAATAGAAGATCGAGCCGAAATGCTCAATCTTCGCCGGAACGCCCGCGTTCTCCAGCATCGAACGGATCCGGCCGACCAGGGCCGCGGTGTTTTCGTTCAGACGCTGCTGCAGAGACGGGCCCTGGGTCTGAAGATGCCGAAGTACCGAACGCGTCGCCGCCATCGCCAGCGGATGACGGACGAAGGTCCCGGCGAAGAAGGTCACACCGGTCTGCGGGTAGGAGTCGTCGCCGTAGCTCCAGAAACCGCCGTCGAGAGCGTCCATGAATCGCGAGGAACCCGCCAGTACCCCGACCGGCAGCCCGCCGCCGATCACCTTTCCGTATGTCGCCAGATCGGCCCGAATGCCGAACAGCGCCTGCGCTCCTCCCGGGTGAATCCGGAATCCGGTCACCACTTCATCGAAGATGAGCGCCGTCCCGGCCTGCGCGGTCACCGTCCGCAGCTTCCGCAGAAACTCCACCGGCTGGAGCGCCGGATGACGGCTCTGGACCGGCTCGACAAGGATCGCCGCGAACTCACTGGCGTGCTGTTCAATGTAGTTCAGTGACTCGTCCGTGCCGTACTCCAGCACCACCACATTGGCCGCCTTCTCCTCCGGAATTCCGGGCGCGATAGGCACCGCGGCCGGCTGGCCCTGGCGCCGCACGCCGCGCACCAACACCTCGTCGAACATCCCGTGATAGGAGCCCGCGAACATCACGAACTTGTCGCGACCCGTTACCGTCCGCGCCAGACGCAGCGCCGCCACGACGGCCTCAGAGCCGGTATTGCAAAATGTCACCCGCTCCATGCCCGTCATTCCGGCGATCATGTCCGCCACTTCGCCGGCCAGAGGCGTCTGCGGCCCGATCTCGAATCCTTCGGCAAGCTGCTCGGTCACCGCCTTCACCACAAAATCCGGCCGGTGCCCGAACACCGTCGGCCCGAATCCGTTCAGGATATCGATATATTCATTGCCGTCCACGTCCCAAAGCTTGGAACCGTCCGAGCGCACCGTGACGATCGGATACACCAGTTCCTTCCACTGCGCGCGGAAACCGGCCGCGGCGCGCGGATCGGCGAGAGCCTTGCGATGCCGCTGCGTGTAATCCTTTGACCCCTTCGTCTTGGCCGTGTAGCGCTGCGTGAATCGCCTCAGGTGCTCCTGCTGCTTCTCGGTCAAGCTC
Organism: Bryobacterales bacterium; assembly: GCA_027452065.1. GTDB lineage: Bacteria > Acidobacteriota > Terriglobia > Bryobacterales > Bryobacteraceae > JAJYKC01. The sequence goes on along the minus strand of DAIDHC010000067.1, from coordinate 40,857 downwards.
GAAAACTGGCCCCGCTGGATCGGTTTATACGGGCCAAACGCTTTGTATTCCTGGCGCGGCTCGGCTTGCGCCGGCTTCGGGCTCTCCGGGGCGGCGACCGCCGGGGCCGTCGGGGCTGGGGCAGCGACAACGGTGGCGACCGGGACTGATGGGACTGCCGCGCCGTCACTCCGCAGTACCGAGAGTTGGCTGGAAATCAGTTGCTGCATCGCCTGTAGCTGCATTTCCAGAATCCGTTCCATTCCGTCGACGCTCCGGGGTGCGTTCGCCGTCTCCCTCGCCGGAACCGGAGCCGGCGCCGCCATGCTCACCACCGGCGCCGCCGGCTTCGCCGTCCGCTGCTCAACCGGAATCCGAGATTCCGCATACGCCGCCAATGAATCGAGCGAGCCTTGCTCGTCCAGCAGTTGCCGGAAACTGATCGCCACGCCCAGCTTCTTGTCCAGAGCCTGCCGCACCTGTGTCAGAAATAGAGAGTCGAAACCCAGATCGAGAAAGCTGGCCTCCGGATGCGCCGCCGCTGCGTCGGAGCCCGAGAGATCCTCAAAAATCCGGGCAATCGCGGCTCGCGCTGCCGCCCGCCGGTCGGAGTTGTTTTCGCTTGGCTGTGTCATGTTTCCCTCAAATGAATTTGCACTTTCCTGCCGGCAGAGCACGCCGGTTGCTTCGGATCCGTTCCCCATGGCCGAGCTTGTTTCAATGGCGACCGCCTCTTCGGGCGCTTCGGCCGCGTCAACGGGTATGTCTTCCAGTCCGTACCGCCGATGTTCGAACGGATAGCCGGGTAGCGGCGTCCGCCGCTTGGGCTCGTGGCGGAAATATCCTTGCCAATCCACTTCGGCTCCTGCCGACCACAGCCGCCCGAGCGCGTCCAAAAGCGTCCGGTATTCCTTCTCCCCCGAGGTGTCCCCGAGCGATGAAGCGACGATCTGGGGCTGCTCGCCTCCCTGCTGGCGGGCCAGTCTCGAAAGTGCGTTGCCCGGACCCACTTCGAGCAGCGCACCGCCGCGGTTGATCAACTTCGCCAACCCTTCGGAGAATCGCACCGGCAGCCGGAAGTGCCGCGCCCAGTACTTCGCCGTTCGCGTTTCCTCGGCGCGCGCCCAATCGCCGGTGACCGACGAGACGTAGGGAATCGCCGGGCCCCGGAACTCGAACCTGTTGGCCAGCTCGGTGAAAGGCTCCAGGATCGGATCCATCATCGGCGAGTGGAACGCGTGCGACGTCGCCAGCCGCTTGCAGGCCACCCCGCGGGCCGCCAGCGCAGCCTCCAGTTCCTCAATCCCGGCTTCTGCACCCGATACCGTCGTCAAGCCCGGTGCGTTGATCGCCGCCACCGAAATCTTGGAGCCGAGCAGTGGCTCGATCTCTTGCTCCCCCAGCCTCACCGCCAGCATCGAGCCCCTCGGCAGCGCTTGCATCAGGCGCCCCCGCGCGGCTACCAGCTTCAGCCCGTCCTCCAGCCGAAACACGCCCGCCAGACAGGCGGCGACAAACTCACCCACGCTGTGGCCGATCATGGCAGCCGGACGGATCCCCCAGCTCATCCACAACCGCGCCAGTGCGTACTCGATCGAGAACAACGCCGGCTGGGCAAATTTCGTCTCCGCCAGTTCCTCTCCGCGCGCAGAGTCGAAGATCAGCGTCAGTGGATCGCATCCCAGCTCCGGAGCAAGAATCCCCGCGCATTCCTGCATCGCCGCGCGAAACACCGGCTCGGTCTCGTACAACTCCGCGCCCATTCCCGCGTGCTGGCTCCCTTGCCCCGGGAAAAGAAACGCCACCGGAACCGGCGCCTTGGCCGCGGTTCCGCGCCGCTTCTGATCCTTTGCCGAGCGCAGCGCCGCCGCCGCTGCCTGCCCATCCCGTGCCACCGCCCATTGCCGATGCTCAAAATGCCGCCGTCCGGCGGCCAAGGTAAACGCGGCCGAGCCCGGTTCCGGAACCGACTCCAATGCGCCGGCAATCATCTCGGCCGACGCCTGCGCCGCCTGTTCGCTCCGCGCCGATACCACAAACAGGTGTGCCGGCCTCCGCGACGCCACGCTGTCCCGCCCCGGAGCCTCTTCCACCACCAGGTGAGCGTTCGTACCGCCCACTCCGAACGAACTCACCCCGGCCCGAAGCGGCCACGGGCCCTCCCACTTCTTGCCCGTGGCGTTCACATAGAAGGGACTGTTGGCGAGATCGATCCGCGGGTTTGGTCTTGTAAAATGCAGTGTCGGTACGAGCTTCCGATGTTTCAGGCACAGCGCCGTCTTCATCAGTCCCGCCACGCCGCCGGCCACATCCATATGTCCGACGTTCGACTTGAGCGTTCCCAACGCACAAAATTCCTTCTCACTCGTCCGTTCGCGGAACACTGATGTCAACGCCGCCACTTCCACCGGGTCGCCCAGCGGCGTGCCGGTGCCGTGCGCCTCGATGAACGTGATGGACCGCGGCTCGACGTCCGCCATGCTCTGCGCCGCGGCGATGGCCTGCGCCTGCCCCTGCACGGAAGGCGCAGTGAATCCGACTTTTCCCGCTCCGTCGTTATTGAGTCCGTAGCCCTTGATCACGGCGTAGACGTGATCGCCGGCCGCCATCGCGTCTTCCAGACGCTTCAGCAGCACCACGCCCGCGCCCGCTCCGAATACGGTCCCCTGCGCACGCTCGTCGAACGCCCGGCAATGCCCGTCCGCCGATGCCATGCCGCCATCGTCGTAAACGTAGCCGCGGTTCTGGGGAAATGTGATGGATACCCCGCCGGCCAGCGCTGCATCCGCCTGGTAGTTCAGCAGACACTGCGCCGCCTGCGCCACCGCCACCAGTGATGTCGAGCAGCCGCAATGCAGCGTATAGGCCGGCCCACGCAGATTCAACTTGTAGGAAACGCGGGTCGCCAGAAAGTCGGTGTTGCTGCCGAGCAGAGTCGCGTACTCGCCCACCTGGTAAGCGCTGGTGAACCGGTCTGCCATCTCCGGCCGCTTCGCCAACAGCCGCAGCAGGTATGTGTTCGGGCTGCATCCGGCGAAAACCGCCGTGATGCCGGCCTGCGCCGGATCATAGCCCGCGTCCTCAAAGGCTGCCCAACAGCATTCCAGAAACACCCGCTGCTGAGGATCGATGCGCGCCGCCTCGGCCGGATGAATGCCGAAAAAGGACGCATCGAACATCTCCGCATCTTCCAGAATCGGACGCGCCGGCACAAAGCCCGGAACCTTCGCCATTCGGGCCGCGGCGCCTTTTTCCAGTTCTTCCGCGCTCAGGCGGCGGATGGACTCCGCGCCGTTCTCCAGGTTTCGCCAGAATGTCTCCACATTCGGCGCCCCGGGAAACCTGCCCGCCATGCCAATGATCGCTACGCCCTCGTACGGCATCTGCTCACCCCGCTGCTTCCTGTACGCTCGCCGTCCGGCCGAGTCCCATGGCCCGGCGCTGCTTTTGAGCGCGATCGCGCGCCTGATCGAAATTTCGGGACGCCGCGCTCTCCAGCCGCCGCGCCAGGCCGGAGATCGTCGGATACTCGAACAGTTCCGTCACATCAAGGTCCACGCTCATCGACCTGCCCAGTTCGGAATGCAACTGGATCAATCGAAGCGAATCCCCTCCGGCGTCAAAGAAATTCTCGTCCCGGCCCACATCACTTCGCCCCAGTACTTTCCGCCATGCCTCGGCCACGATAGCCTCGACACCGCCGGCTCCCGGCTCCGGCTCCGGCTGTTTCCTGCGGTCCTGTTCTTCGGCCGCCAGCGCCGCCCGGTTCACCTTTCCGTTCGCCGTCAGCGGCAGCTTGGAGATCGAAACAAATGACGCCGGAATCATGTAGGACGGAAGGCGGCTCGCCAAGTGTGCGCGCAACGCTCCCGGAGTGATTCCGAAGTGGTCGCCCTCCACCACCCAGGCCACCAGTTGCTTATCCGCCTCCGCGCTCTCGCGGGCGATCACCACCGCGTCCCGCACCAGCGGATGCTCCTTCAGCGCCCGCTCAATCTCTTCCGGTTCCACGCGGTGCCCCAGAATCTTCACCTGATTGTCCGCCCGGCCGAGGAAATCCAGCGTGCCGTCGTCTCGCCATTGGCCGCGGTCGAAGGTCCGGTACAGCCGCGTTCCCGGCTCCTCGGAGAACGGGTCGGCGACGAACTTCTCCCGGGTCAGTTCCGCGCTCTTCCAGTAGCCCAGCGCTACGCCGTCTCCTCCGATGTAGATCTCCCCTTCGGCACCCACCTGCACCGGCTGCATCGCTTCGTCCAGCACATGCACCTGCGTGTTCGCGATCGGCCGCCCAATGGGAATCGGCGCCCCTGAGACGTCCGCGCGCCCGATCCGGTGACAGCAGGCGAACGTCGTAGTCTCGGTCGGCCCGTATCCGTTAATCAGCGCCGTGCCTGCGAGTTTCTCCAGAGCGCGTGCGACGTGCGATGGTGAGAGCCGGTCTCCGCCCGCCAGGAGTTGCCGCAGCGGCCGCAGGTCATCGATGGCTTCGTTCACCATCAGATGAAACAGACCGGCCGTCAGCCAGAGCGTCGTAATGCCACTGTCGCGGATCACACGGCCGATTGCGGACAGCGCCGGCGGCCCCGGCGGCATCATCACCAGCCGGGCCCCATTCAACAGAGCACCCCAGATTTCGAACGTCGAGGCATCGAACGTGATGGGAGCCATTTGCAGAAACGTTTCCTCCGGCCCCATCGCCGCGAACGTGTTGTTCCTCACCAGGCGCAGGATTCCGCGGTGAGGCACAACCACGGCCTTCGGTTCACCCGTCGTCCCGGATGTGTACATCAGGTACGCCGGTTCGGTGGCCCCGGTCTCCCATTCCACCGGGCCCGCGTCCTCCCGCTCGGCGAGCCGGCGCGCCGCGCTCAATTGCATCACCGGTGTCCCGTCGGGAAAGGCTCCTTCCGCCCCATCGACGATCGCCATGCTCAGTTCCGCGTTGCGGACGGCCGCATGCAGCCGCCGGCTCGGCTCCGAGCCGTCGTAAGGTACGAACGCCGCACCCGCTTTCAGAATCCCCAACAGGCAGACCGCCAGGTCCACCGAACGGTCGACGCAGACTCCAACGCGGCTTCCCGCGCCAATCGCAGCCGCCCGCCGCAGCATTCTTGCCCACTGATTCGAGAGCCGCTCCAGCTCGCCGTAGGTCACCTGCTCCCGGTGAAACTCCACGGCGATCCGGTCCGTGTTCGCAGCCGCGACGCGCGCGAACAGTCCACCGACGCTCGCCTCGCGCTCGTATGGACGGCCGGTGCGGTTCCATTCCGCGATTCTCGGATCTAGCCGATCTGGCATCTGTGTGGTTAGCTCCTGCTTCTCACTCCGGTGACGAAAACCCTCTCGCGGCGCGGCGCGACCAACACCCGCTCATGTGCCGGCGCCGGCTCTGCCCGATGCCGGTGAGCGGCATCGGCATCCCACGCCTATATAACTCCGAAGCAGACATGTAAGCCTTCAAACAAATCCGCATCGCACGGCCGTCTGCCCTCGCATCTAAAGCTGGCTCCGCAATTTGCCTCCCGCAATGTTGTCCGACGCGTAGTTGCCTATTCAACAAAACCCTTGGTCTCCCCACACGTAAACCCGGACTCCTGCTGTTGAGCCGCTCGTCCGCCTCGCTGCAGGTCCATTGCTTCCAGCGGGCAACATCTCCCCGCGATTGCGAGCCAACGGCGGACGCCCGATCCCGGGGCCTGTCCATCAGCGGGCAATTGCTCTGCCAACATTCTTACACCGTCCCCGTCCGAAATCTTCGCCCACGACTGTTCGCCCCTGCACCAGGAAACTTGCCGGGTTTCGAGTCCCGAGTGATTGCACCCTTAGGGCCTTTGCGAGTCCCCGCCGTAAATTGACCTTCGGCGAGCTGGCCTCCGCAGAGGTCCACCAGCGCCTCGATTGTCCCCTCGTGACGCGGAACCGTTTTGCCCACACTGGGCAAATTGGTTCTCTTGCCACCCCGCTCCCCATCTCTCAGCGGCCTGTTTTCAACGCTCGGACTCGCTTTCGCGCGCCGTAAGTTAAACATAACCTTGGCTTGAACGTCTCGACCGCCCGACGAGATCACGCTCGCGGCCCAATCGCTCGGTTCTGACGCCGCCCCGCGACGCGCGAACAAGTGCTCCGGCACCCGCATCTCCGGTGCTCAGTTCCACCAAGATACGTGCCAGAGATTTCTGGCCCAACGCCTACCACAAGTGCGCAGGAGTCTGGTGATGCTCGCCCCCGCTCTTGACGGCCGGGCCCATCCTCGTCCGGCAAGCGCCCGCAACCCAACATCTTGCCCCGACCTACGCCGCTTTCCTAGCGACGTTGATTCATGGCGCTCGAATTGCACCCACCGACCCAGCATAAGGAGCCAATTCGACTCATCGGCCCTGTCGCCTATATAGGCCCGAATGCAATTGGCCGGGCGCTGCCTCAACGGCGGCGTCTCGAAGGGGACGCTTTGATCAATCTCCCAATCCAGCTCAGTCGAGCCGCTCGCCCGGACGCGGCAATACCGGCCATCGTTCGAACGCCGCAGCACCGCTTTTCGATTCGCACCCAACCCCTTGTTTTCATCTGTTGCGGCGTCGCGCCAAACGCGGGTGATTCGGCTGCTGCCCCGGCCCCGGCCGCGTTCCACGAGGCGTCGCTTCGCAATACGCGGGACGGGATGAATGGGAAGCAACAACGAAAGGGAATCATCGAATGCGAATTCTTGGGCTGAGTGGACTGGATCGTTCTGTCCCATTCAAACGCCGCCAATGGCCTGGACTCGAGGAGCGCGAATACCGCATCTCACAAGGCCACGATTCGGCCGCCGCGCTCATCGTCGATGGCGAGATCGTCGCCGCCTCGGCCGAGGAGCGCTTTACCCGGGCCAAGCATACCGGAAGTTTTCCCGCCCGCGCCATCGAGGATTGTCTCCGTCAGGCCGGCCTCCAGTTATGCGATATCGACGAGATTGCCCACTGCTTCGACTACCGCGACCTCGAACCGCTTTATTCGCTTGATCCCGTTTCCTCGCGCCTTTATCGCGAAGTCTTCTCCCATCAGGCGCTGCTCGATCAGGTCTCCTCCGCCCTTCCGGGCCTCCCGCTGGATCGCGTTGTCCCGGTCCCTCACCATCTCAGTCACGCCGCCAGCGCCTGGCTCGCCTCCGGTTGGCCCGAATGCCTCGTTGTAGTGCTCGACGGCATGGGCGAAACCGAGAGCGGCAGCGTCTTTGCCGCCTACGACGGGCAACTGGAGCGGCTCGCCGTCATTCCCGCCGCTCATTCCATCGGTGTCCTCTACTCTCTTGTCACCCTCCACCTTGGCTTCGAGTTCAACTCCGATGAATACAAAGTGATGGGACTGGCGCCCTACGGCGATCCTAACGCCTTCCGCTCCTTCTTCGACACGGCCGTCGAACTGTTGGAAGGCGGTCAGATCCGCATCCCTCTGCTCGGCCTCAATCAGACGCGGGACGACCGCGAAGTCTACGGAGCGTCGCGCCGTTTCATGGCGGAAAACCTCGGTTTTTCGCGCCGGCCGTCCGATCCCCTCCTTCCCCAGCACAGTGACATCGCCGCCGCCCTCCAGCAATGCCTCGAACGCGTCGTTGTCCACGTCTGCCGCCACTTTCAGGAAATCACCGGATTCCCGAACATCGCCATGGCCGGCGGAGTCGCTCTCAACTGCGCCGTCAACGGCTCCTTCCGCCGTTCCGGACTCTTCGATGAGATCTTCATCCAGCCCGCCTCCGGCGACGACGGCGCGGCGCTAGGAGCCGCACTTTATCGCGCATCGCTGGCCGGAGACGTCGCCAACGTCAGAATGCCGCCGCCGCTGCTCGGCCCCCAGCCGTGTCCGGGCGATGTCGACAGCGCCCTCAACGCCTTCCAAGACCGCATCGATGTCTGGCGCTTCGATTCCCTCGATGCCACCTGCGCCGCCGCCGCCGGCGCCATCGCAGACGGCAAAGTCATCGCCTGGTACCGTGACCGCATGGAGTTTGGTCCCCGGGCCCTCGGTAACCGCAGCATCCTCGCCGACCCCGGCCGCCCCGATATGCGGGACCGTGTCAACGCCCTCGTCAAAAAGCGCGAGGCATTCCGCCCCTTCGCGCCCGCGGTGGCCATCGAGGAGGCCGCGCGCTGGTTCGAGTTAAACCCCGGCGAAGAACTCCCTTACATGATCGCCACCGTCCAGGTTCGCCCCGAGTTCCGGGGTCAACTTCCCGCCGTCACCCATGTCGACGGCTCTGCCCGCGTCCAGACGGTTTCTCCCGGACACTTGCCCGCCTTCCACACTCTCCTGGGAGCTGTCGGTAAGCGTACCGGACGCTCCATGGTCCTCAACACCAGCTTCAACGTGAAGAATCAACCCATCGTCAATACACCTCACGAGGCGATCGACACTTTTCTGGGCACCGAAATCGATTGCCTGTTTCTGCAAAACACCCTCGTCACCAGACGCCGGGTTCCCGGGAGTCCCGATGTCCAGCGCTGAATCCGGGGCCGGCCCGCCGAACGCCGCCGATCTCATCTCGGCTCAAGCGCGCCTTCACCCCGACGACATCGCGCTCGTCGACGGGAGCTCAACCATCTCGTTCGCCGAGCTCGATCGCTGGACGTCCGTTCTCGCCGACCGTTTCCGTCAGGCCGGTCTCGGTCCGGGAACCCTGGCTGGCGTCTTCCTCGATCCCAGCTCATCCCTGGTCGCGACGCTGATCTCACTTTGGAAATGCGGTGCCGCCTACGTCCCTCTCGATCCCGCCTACCCTCGGGCACGCCTCGACTACATTGCCACCGATTCCGGGCTCGCCGCCGTCGTCACCCGCTCCGGCCTTCTTCCTCTCGCACCGGCCGGCGATCACCGCGTCATCCTGCTCGATGGCCCCGATCCGGCGGGTGGTCCGCTGCCGCGCCATACCGGCTTCCCGGACTCCGACCCCGTAGCTTACGTTCTCTATACTTCCGGCTCCACCGGCCGCCCCAATGGCGTCATGGTCGGCCACCAGAACGTGCTCCATCTGCTCGACAGCCTCGATGACCTGCTCGGGGATCGCCGGGGCGTCTGGCTTTGGGTCACCAGCATCAGCTTTGACATCTCCGTCCTCGAGCTGTTCTGGACCCTGTCCCGCGGCCACACCCTCGTGTGTCGCGGCGCCATGCCGGTCGCCGAAGCGATTGCCGCGCACGGCATCAACCACCTCCAGTGCACCCCATCTCTCATTCGCCTTCTTCTGGCCGGCTCTTTCGGCCTCCGCGCACTCGCCTCCCTCGACACTCTGCTCGTCGGAGGCGAGGCACTTCCGCTCGCTCTGGCGCGCCAGCTTCGCGCCGCCACCAGCGCCCGTATCTTTAATATGTACGGGCCCACCGAGACCACGGTCTGGTCTGCCTCCTGGCCTCTGCCCTCGGATGGACCGGGCGAAGTCCTCATCGGCAGAGCTCTTTCCGGTGAGTCTCTCTGCCTTTTAAACAATCACGGCGCCCCGGTTGACGACGGCGACGTCGGAGAAATCTATATCGGCGGCGCCGGCGTCGCCCTCGGTTATCTGGGCCGTCCGGAACTCACTGCCTCACGCTTTCTCCCCGATCCCTTCCATGCCGGCGCACGCTTCTATCGCACCGGCGATCTCGGCCGCCGCCGTCCAGCAGGATCCATCGAGTTTCTCGGCCGCGTGGATTTTCAGATAAAGCTCAGCGGTCACCGCGTCGAAATCGGCGAAATTGAAACCCTGCTCGAGTCTCACCCCGCTGTCAGCCAGGCCATCGTGGGCATGGTTGACGCCGGCCGCGACAATGCACGCCTCCTCGCCTGGCTGGTGCCCGCCAACTCCGACATCCCGTCGCCTGCCGGGCTGCGCACCTTCCTTGCTGCTCACCTTCCCGAAGCGGTCATTCCTTCCGACTTCGTCTTTGTCAAGCAAATGCCGCTTACCCCCAACGGCAAGGTCGACCGCGCCGGGCTTCGCGCTCCCGATGCCATCCCGCCTCAAAACGACGCTCCGCAAACCGATCTTGAACGCGCCATCGCCACCGATCTCGCGGCCATCCTCGGGCGTCCTGGTGTTCCTTCCCACGTCAACTTCATCGATCTCGGAGCCCATTCTCTGCAAATCGCCGAGCTCCATTCCCGCATCGAGAGCCGCCTTTCCCGGCACTTCCCTCTCGTCACGCTGTTCCGCTTCAGCACCGTGAGCGCCCTGGCCGCTCACCTGGCCGCCGAGGCCCCGTCCGCGGGCTGGAAACTCGATTCCACCGCCGCTCTCCGCGCCCGCGCTCGCCGCTTCGCTGCCCGCCGGGAGCCTGGTGCCGCCCCCGCCGTGACATCATGAGCTCCGATCTCCCACCCTCGATCGCCGTCGTCGGCATGGCGGGCCGCTTCCCCGGCGCTCGGGACCTTGAACTGTTCTGGGAGAACCTCCGCCTCGGTGTAGAATCCATACGCCAGTATTCGCCGGCCGAACTCCGCGCCGCCGGCCTCGACGCTGCCGCCGATTCCACCCCGGGCTTCGTTCCCTGCGGCGCCCTGCTCGACGGCATCGACCATTTCGACGCCGGCTTCTTCGGCATCAGCCCCAGAGAAGCCGCGATCCTCGACCCGCAACACCGCTTTTTCCTCGAAACCGCTTGGGAGGCTTTCGAAAACGCCTCCATCGTCCCCGGCGACTTTGCGGGCGCCATCGGCGTGTTTGCCGGCTCCGGCTGGAATGCCTACCTCATCCACAACCTGCTCGCCAATCGGGCCGTCAGCGCCGCCTCGGGCATCTTCCATCTCAAGCAAACCGGCAACGACAAGGATGTCCTCGCCACCCGCGTCTCCTATCAGTTCGACCTGCGCGGCCCCAGCATCAACGTTCAAACCGCCTGCTCTACCTCTCTGGTAGCCATCCATCTCGCCTGCCAGAGTCTGCTCCAGCACGAGTGCGATCTTGCCTTGGCCGGCGGCGTCACCATCGAGATTCCCCACCGCCCCGGCCACATTTACCGCGAAGGGGAGATCCTGTCCTCCGACGGCCACTGCCGGGCCTTCGATGCCTCCGCCAGCGGCACTGTGTTCGGAAGCGGAGCCGCCGTTGTCGTACTTCGACGTCTCGAGGACGCCCTCCGCGCCGGCGACTTCATCCATGCCGTCGTGCTCGGCTCCGCCATCAACAACGACGGCTCGCGCAAGGCCGGCTTCCTCGCCCCCAGCGTCGATGGTCAGGCCCAGGCCATCGCCGAGGCGATCGCCGTCGCCGGAATCGAACCCCATACCATCGGCATGGTCGAGGCTCATGGCACCGGCACCCGCGTCGGAGATCCTATCGAAGTTGCCGCCTTGAAAATGGCCTTTGGCCCACGCTCGCCCGAAAGCGGCCGCTGCGCCCTCGGCTCGGTGAAAACCAATATCGGCCACCTCGACGCCGCCGCCGGGGCCGCCGGATTCGTAAAAGCCGTCCTCGCCCTGCGGCACCGGACCATCCCTCCCAGCCTCCACTTCGAGAAGCCCAACCCGCAGATCGATTTCGACGCCAGCCAGTTCTACGTGCCCCGTCAGGCCGATTCCTGGCCGGAGCAGGACCACCCCCGCCGCGCCGGCGTTACCAGCCTCGGCATCGGTGGCACCAACGCGCATGTCGTTATTGAAGAAGCCCCGCCTGAATCTTCCACGCCCTTCACTACCACCGCCGGTCCCAGCCTGCTCTCTCTTTCGGCGCGCTCCGAAGCCACCGTCAGTGAGGCGGCTCAGCGCCTTGCCGCCTACCTCGAACGGCACCCTGAAACCGCTCTTTCCGACGTCGCCTGGACCCTCCAGACCGGCCGCCGAGCCTTCGCCTGGCGCCGCATCTGCGTCTGCGCCACCCCGCAAGAGGCCATTGCCGCGCTCCGACGCCCGTCGCCGCCCCAAAAGGCATCTCCGGGTGAGCCTCCCCGGGTCGCCTTTCTCTTCCCGGGCCAGGGCGCTCAGTACGCCGGCCAGGGCCGAGACGTTGCCGCCCGCTGGCCTGAGTTCCGGACTCAGTTCGATCTCTGCTGCACGCTCTTCGCCAACCATCTCGGCTTCGATCTCGCCGCTGAAATCAACTCCGGCACACGTCTCGACGAGACGCTCGTCACCCAACCCGCCCTCTTCGCCATCGAGTACGCCCTGGCCCGCCTCTGGATGTCCTGGGGCCTCGTCCCCGACGCCCTCGCCGGCCACAGTCTCGGCGAACTCGTCGCCGCCTGCCTCTCCGGCGTATTCACTCTCCCCGATGCCGTCTCTGTCGTCGCGCTTCGCGCCCGCCTCATGCAGGATTCCGGTCCTGGCGCCATGCTTGCCCTGGCAGTCAACGAGGCTCGGGCCCAGGGCTTCCTCGACCATGACCTCGCCCTCGCCGCCGTCAACGGACCCGAACAGTGCGTGATCTCCGGACCGCTCTCCTCCGTCGATGCGCTCGTGCGCCGTCTCGAACAACAGGGGGTCGCGCACCGCCGCTTGAAGAGCCGTCACGCCTTCCATTCCCCCATGATGGGCCGCGCCGCCGAGCAACTCGCCGACTACATTGCCGGCCTTTCGCTCAGCTCACCGGCCATCCCGTTCCTGTCCAATCTCACCGGCGGCTGGGCCGACGCCGGCGATGTCCGCACCCCTCTTTACTGGGCCCGTCAGATGACCGGCACCGTACGTTTCGCCGACAACATCGCCCATCTCGCCGGCCCCCCTCGCCGCACCTTCCTGGAAGTCGGCCCCGGACGCACTCTCTCCACCCTTGTCTCCCACTCCTCAACTTCGGGCGATCGCCCAGTCGCTCTGCCCGGCATCCAATCCACGCCCGGCGAAGCGCATTCTCTGCTCAACGCCGCCGGCGGCCTCTGGGGCCTCGGCGCCCGGCTCAATTGGCCCGCCCTTCGCGGCCCTGCTCCCGCCCGCCGCATCCCTCTGCCCACCTACCCATTCGAGCGTCAACGTCACTGGATTGATCCCGATCTCTCTTCCCCGGCTGCTCAACCGGAATCGGCGCCATCGCCGGCGAGCCCTTCGCCGGCCGATCTATCCGGTGACCCTTCCCCGCTCACTCTCTCGGTGCCCGTCTGGAATGCGGTCGATCTCGAATCCGCCCCGGACGACGATCCCCAGGCTCCGATCCTGGTCTTTGAAGACCGCACTATCGGACCCCGCCTCAGCGCCTGGCTTGAGCGCCAGGGCCGCTCCGTCATCCGCGTGCGCCGCAGCGCGTTTCCGCGCCCCTGGCCCGCCGCCGGCGGTCACTTCCACCTCAATCCCCGTCACGCCGCTTCCTTCTCCCGACTGTTCGCCACTCTCGCGCGCCAGAACCGCTTGCCCCGCCGCATCCTCTACCTCTGGCCGATCGATACCCGCGGCCCCGAGCGCATCTTCAGCCACCTCCTTCTTCTGGCTCAATCCATCGCCGCTCATCCGGTCTCCCCACTCGATCTCTGCGTCGTTACTGAAGGCGCCCGCGCTCCCGGGCTCGATTCCGTCCACAATCCCGATCAGGCCGTAGTCGACGGTCCCTGTCTCGTCCTTCCGCTCGAAGCCTCCAACGTTCGTTCGGCCACCATCGATCTCCCCGCCGGCGCCTTATCGTCGCTTGCCGCCCCACCCGCCGGGCACTCGCTCATCGCCAGCCTCGCCAACGCCTTTCTCGCAGTTCCGGCCGGCGCCACCGCCGCCCTTCGCGACCGCCGCGTCTGGCTTCGCGGCTTCGAGCCATGGCAACCCACAGCCTCTTCCAGCCACCGCCTTCGCGGAAACGGCGTCTACCTCATCACGGGAGCCTTCGGAGCCCTCGGCTCCCTCCTCGCTTCACACCTCGCCGCGACCCTCCAACCGACGCTGATCCTGGCCGGCCGTCTGCCTGTGCCGTCCCGTTCCCGCTGGGACCAGTGGCTCGAGAACCACGGGCCGGACAACGAAATCTCCCGCCGCATCGCCTTGATCCGCCGCCTGGAAGACGCCGGCGCCTCCATCATTTCTGTTTCTGGCGCCCTGGACAGGCCGAGCGCCCTGCGCCGGCTCGCACGCCGGCTCAGCCGCCGCGGAGTCGTTCTTCATGGAGTCTTCCATGCCGCCGGCTTGCTCGACGACAAGCCCATTCGCCTTAAGTCTGTCTCCTCCGCGCTCCGCGTCCTCGCCCCAAAGACTCGCGCTGTCGACAAGCTTCGCCTCGCTCTCGCTCCCCTCGCGCCTGAATTCTTCGCCGTCTTCTCCTCCGTCAGCGCCGTGGCTCCGCCCGAAGGCCAGATCGATTACGCCGCCGCCAATGCCTACCTCGACGCCTGGGCGCAGTCCTCTCGCTCTCAAACCCCCGTCATCTCGCTGGGATGGGGACGCTGGGACGCCGGTGTGGGCTCTTCCGCCGCACCATCGCAAAGCCTGTTTCCCGCCCTCCGGGAGGCTCCCGCCCCGGCCGCCGGTACTCGCCGTCTCGATTTCACACTCGCCGCCAACAGCCATTGGATGGTCGGCGATCACAGACTCCGCGGCGGTTCCGCCCTGCTTCCCGGCACCGCTTATCTCGATTTGTTGGCTCACGCCGCCTCAGGCCGTGCCTGCGCGGTAGAAAACATCCGCTTCTCCGTTCCCCTCCTGATCCCTGACCGCCGGCCTCTCCCCCTTCGCCTCGAATTCGCTCCCGACGGCGAACATCAAAATTTCCGTTTTCTCTCCTCGCCCCCCAACAGCGGCGCCTGGGAGGAACATTCCTCCGGACGGCTCCTCTCGCACGTGCCCCGTCGCCCTCCGCCACTTGACCTATCCGCCATCAATGCCCGGTGCCGCGGGAATGAAATCGATTTTCAACACCGCCTCACGCATCAGGAAAAGTACTTCCATTTCGGACCTCATTGGCGCTGCCTCCGCCGCCTTCACGCCGCCGCGGGCGAGGCCGTCGCGGAACTCGAGATTCCCCCCGGCCTCACCGCCGGTGCGGCTCAACACATTGTTCACCCCGCCCTGCTCGATCTCGCCGGCGGCGTCGCCCTCTACCTCATTCCCGAATACGAACAGTCCGACTCGCTCTATCTCCCGTTCTCCTACGATCGCGTCGTGATCTGGGACCGCCTCCCCGAGCGCATCTTCAGCCACATCGTCCCCCACGAACCCCTCAGCCTTCAGCCCGCCAACGTCTCTTTCGATCTCACTGTCACCAGTCCCGATGGCAAGGTACTGGTGCAAATCGCCGCACTCACCTTCAAGCGCATCGCCGATCCCCGCGCGCTCCTTCGTCCCGATCCCGCAGCGCCTGCCGCCATTCAGCCCGACCAGGGTCTCCGCGCAATCGACAGGATCCTCTCCGCCACCCACCCCCCGCCTCACGTCTTAATAACGGCCTCGCCGCTGGCCGGCGCCCCGGCCCACGCCCCCGCTCCCACTCCTGCTCTGCCGGCCACCCGCGATGTCGACGCAACTCTGGCTGCCTGGTGGGAGGATCTTCTGGGCGTTCCCTCGCCTCCGCCCGATCTCGACTTCTTCGAAGCCGGCGGCCATTCCCTCACCGCCGTGCGCCTGTTCCAACGCATTAAAGAGGTCTATCGCGCCGACCTCCCTCTCTCCGTCCTGTTTCAGGCGCGCACCATTCCCAAACTCTCCGATCTCATCCGCGGCGCGATCTCCACCTCTGTGCCCGCGGAGGAATGGTCTCCGGTCGTAGAGATTCGCAAGTCAGGCACCGAGCCGCCCCTCTTCCTCGTGTCCGGCGCCGGAGGAAATGTAGTCAACTTCAATGCAATTGAACGCCATCTTCCGACTGGCCGGCCGGTCTTCGCGTTGCAACCCCCCGGCCTCGACGGCAAGCAGCCCTTTCTGCTCCGCATCGAGGACATCGCCGAACTTTACCTGCGTGAGATCCGCCGCATACAACCTGCCGGCCCGTATTTCCTCGGCGGCTATTCCTTCGGTGGCCTGGTGACGTACGAAATGGCCCAACGCCTCCGGCGCGAAGGCGAACCGGTCGCCGTTCTCGCCTTGCTCGATGTCATCGAGTGGCACTACTGGCAGAGCGTTGGCTCCCACCTGCCCTGGAAGCGCCGCGCCGCCTTACTCGGTCAGCGCGCTCACCACCTGCTGCTCGGCCGTGACCGCTGGGCCTATGCGGCCAGCGCTCTCCGCCGTCGCCTCTTCGAACTCGCGCACCATATCTTCGTACCGTCGGCTTCGTTCAGCGCCCGCCTCGGCACTCTGGAGGACGCCAATCGCTTCGCCGCCGGCCGCTATCATCCTCAACCCTATCCCGGCCTCATCGATCTGTTCCGCTGCTCGGAACGCTCCGAACTCGACGGCGACGATCCCTTCCTCGGGTGGGTCTCGCTGGCTCACGGCGGTATCCAGGTTCATGAAGTACCCGGAGACCACCTCAACCTCACCCAGGAACCAAACGTACGCCATCTCGCTTCGGCGCTCCTTGACGTACTCTCGCGTCCCGCCGCACCGCTTATCCCTGTCTCCGCCGATCTGGCTCTCTCCCCGTCCGCACGCGGCCCTCGACCCTGAGCCCGCTCCCGGCATCATCCCACCCGGTCCACCGCTTCGCTAGCCCTGCCACAAGCCGTGCTCGCGCTGCCGCCGTCCTCGAAGACAAACCTGCGGATATCGCCCGCAAAACGCACAACGCGCCGCGGGGTGAATCGAGCTTCACCCCACGGCGCATCGCGCCTTCGCTCACGCCAGCTCCGGGTCTGGTCAAACCCGGATGTCTGTCAACCTCGTCAGCTCCGCTGCTGGCGGCCATGGCCGCGCCGCAGACGGAGGATTGTCCCCAGCAACATCAGTCCGCCACCCGTCAGCCATACGCTCGCGCTCTCCGGCGTCTGGCTCGGCGTGATCTGTCCGACCATCAGTGTCGCCGAGAACTGCTTGCCCACGTTCGCCGCCCCCAGCAGCGACGTCAGGTCCACCGATCCTAGAAACAGAAACTTCAACCCCACGTTGGCCAGAGCCGGTCCAAAGTTCGACGCGTACTGGCCCCCCGTCGCATCGAAATTGCCGGCGACTCCATATTGAGTCATCAGACTATTCGACGCCGCCGACATGGCCATCTTCGACAGGCTCATTTCTCCGGTGAGCAGCGATCCGCCCAAACCAAAATAAAACGTGATCGGCGCGCTCGCACTGAATGACCACGTGCCGTTGGCATAGGTCAGGTCAATCGTGTTCTGGGTGCTCCCCAGGTCCCACGTGCTTGCTGTCTGTGTCGTCCCGTCCACGGCGACACCCACTCCATTCATGTCGCATGTGCTGCTAAGACAGTTTCCGAGGTTCAGTTGAACGCTTGATCCCTCGCCTGTGAATGTGGCCGGCAACAGCGTAGATGCAAGGTCGATGGCACTGACGTCCGCATACGCTACGCCCGTTCCCACAGCCATAGCCAGCGCCAAAGTCCCCAGTTGGAACAGCCTCTTCGACATTCGCACTCTCCTCCATCCCGTCGCTCCGGCTCAAAACAGCGAACCGCTGAACAAGCGACTACTCCTCTCCGCGTGCACGCCGTAGGCCATCTTCAGGATTCGTCTAACTCCCCTATTGTTAGATGCTTGCGTTGTTGCCCAAGAGGGTGTCCCGGAACACTTCGCCCATTCGGTCGCCTCTATGCGCAACGGGATTGCGCACTCATCGTATGCCCACCGCGGATGCCTCGAGCAGCCTGTTGGCTTCGCCCGCATCCTCTGCGGGCAGGTCGCCGCGCAGCGAGTCGCGAAGCTGCATCCGCCCGCGCCCGGTGTCGCCCGCCGCGATCAGCACAACGCCCAGATGATAGCGATACAACGATTGCTGCGGCGCCACTCTCACACAGTCCTCCAGCAGCGGCAACGCTGTTCGATCCAGACCCCGCTTGTGCTCAATCCATGCCAGAGTGTCGGCAATCGACGGATTGTTCGGCGCCAGCTCGCGTGCCCGTTGTGCATATCCCAGCGCTTCATCCAGGTTCTTCCCCTGCTGCGCGCGCACCCACGCCAGGTTGCCCAGCGCCGCCGCAAAATTCGGGTCGCCGTCCAGTGCCTTCTGGTAGGCATCGGCTGCCTGAGCGGCTTTCCCCATCGAGAGATACAGATTGCCCATCGCGGTCAACACGCGCGGGTCCCGCGGAGCCAGCCGCGCCGCCTCGTGGTATGCCGCCAACGCCGCCGCCGTCTGCCCTTGCCCCTCGGCAGCCTGGGCCCGCAGCATGTGCGCTTCGGCCAGCTCCGGACTCAGTCGGACCGCCGCCTCCGCCGCCTGTTGCGCCCTCGCAAAACGTTCCATCCGCAGCGCCACATATGACAGCGTCACCTCCAGCCGCGCGTTGTCCGGCTGCTTCTTGGTCAAATCCTCCAACGCCGCCAGCGCTCGCGCCTCCTCATGCCGGCTCAACAAATACGTCGTGTACAGCCGCGCCGCCACCGCTGACGCGTCGGGCCCCATCCCCAGCGCCTGGCGAAAGTGCGCCTCGGCCGCCTCCGGCCGCCCCTGGGCAGCTATGGCCAGAGCGAGATACGATTCCGCTTCCGGCCTCGCACTCACATTGAGTGCCAGTTCGAATTCCTGCTCTGCCGCGGCCGCCTTCCCGATTCCCAGATATGCCCGCCCCAGCTCGTTTCGCTCTTCATAACCATCGGGCCGCTGCTGCACAGCCCGCCGCGCTACTTCCACCGCTGTAGCGAAATCTCCCATCGACATCGCCGTCTGCGCCAAAGCGATGAGCGCCGGCTGAAACCCCGGATCCAGCCTGAGACACTCCTGCAACTCGGCCCGAGCCTCGCCGGCGCTCCCGCTCCCCGCCAGTGCCCGGCTCAGTTCGTAGTGCCCCGCAACCTGGTTCGGGCGGAAAGCCGCTACCCGCCGCAGCACCGCCACCGCTGCCGGAGCGTTTCCTTGCTCCAACAGAATTCGCCCCCTCTGAACGGCTGCGCGTTCATCCTCCGGGTTCTGCTGCACTATCGCCATGTTCAGTGCCGCCGCCTCGCGCAGTTGACGCTGCGAAATATACCAGTCCACCTGTCGTTCCTTCGCCTCGGTCGATTTCGGCGCCTCGCGCGCCACCGCGTCGTAAATTCTCCGCGCCGATGCCGCCTCTCCGTGCGCGAGGTAAAAGTCGCCCGTCTTCAGTCTTGCCTCCACCGTTGCTCCCGACGACCGTTCCAGCGCTTGCAGGAGCGCCTCCGCACGTCCCTGATTGCCCGCCGACCATTCCAGGTCCGCCAGCGGCAACACCAACTCCGCCGAGCCCGGGTTCGCCGCCGCCGCCCCCCGCAACACCGCGAGCGCCCGCGCCGGATCGTGTTTCAAACGGTAAAGGCTCACCAGGTTCCACTGGGCTTTGGCGGATTTCGGCGCCCGTTCCGCTGCCCGCTGCAGGTTCCCTTCCGCCTCCCGCAGATCCCCCAGCGCCAGATCCACCAAGCCGAGATCCATCAGAATTTCAGCCGTCCCCGGCCGCGCCGCGGCCAGCCGCTCCAATGCGCTGCGCGCTTGCTCGTATTTGCCGGCGCCGATCTCCGCCCCGGCCAGCAATTGCAGCGCATCCGCGTTCGTCGCGTTCGCTTTCAATAAATGCGCCGCTTCCGTCTCTGCGTTCGTAAACTGCTTCCCGGTCAGAAATAGCCGCCCCAACGCCAGCCGGATTGTCTCGTCTTCCGGCTGAAGTTCCGCCGCTTGCCGCAACGCCGAGTACGCGTCGCTCCAAGAACCGGTCGCCAGCAGCGCTTCACCCAGGTCCCGTAACGCCCGCGCCGAATGCGGCTCCGCCAAAAGCGCCGCTTGAAACGCCAGGATGGCCTGCCTGTACTGCTGCCGTCCCAGGTACTGTTCGCCTTTCGCGATCTGCCTTCTTGCAATGTGGCGCGGTGAGAGTCTCCACACCCCGACGAGTGCCAGGACTACTAGCCCGGCGGCTGCCAGTACGAAAACCTTGCGGCGCATCACACCTCGCTTGCAGCAACTCTGTCTCCACGTCCGCCGCAATTCTTCCCGAATCGCTCATCGCATTGCTTTTCAATGGTTCACCCTCACTGCGAGTCTGCGGCCTGTGGGAACAAAGTTTCCCATTATTCCTCCTGGGTTGCCCTGCTGGGGATCAGTACCCGGTCTAGGACTACCTTCCATTCCTACTCGCCCACGCTCACTCGCCATCATTACTAATACGTATTCGCGCCTACACGAAACCGATCGCAAGGCATCGGAACTCGCACTCCCGTTTCACATCCCTTCTATCGCTTCTGAATCCAAAGTCCTCGCCTCTCGGTACCCTCGCGCGTTACCGCCGTCGCCTTTTCGCTGCCGGAGTTGTCGGAACCCCGCTTGCCCCCGATCCTGTTTCCTCCTGCCTGCACGCGCCGGCCTGGCAATCGCCGGCGCGTCATCCATCAGACCGCGCTCAGGCTGCGACGCTTCCGAACCATTTCGCCACGTCGCCTCATGCCGCTCCGAAGAGTCTCTTTCCTGGCCCTCACATCGCGCGCCGTCGCGGTGCCGCATGGCGCGACGCACTTCATCGTTCTCATGTCAAGACTCAGGGAACGGTTTTGGTCCTGGGAAAGTACCTTCCGTAAAGATGTGCAATAACGCCGCTTCAGTACCAGAACTTACTCGGTACCGCGCTTTTATTGCGCACTATGGTATGTGTCTTGACAAATTGTGGGCAGGGTTTATAACGAAGTTACGGATGTAATTCACCGACACGTAACAAAGGCTAGCGTTCCCGGATTGACGAGGAAAGCGTCAACGAACAAGGGAACCGAAAAGTGCGGTGCCGAAAAGAGGGGTGTGAGGAGAGGCTATGTTTATTCACGCAAGTCCGGCGATGCGCAGAATCGCCGAATCCGCGGCACAGATCGCCGCGGTCGATGTCCCCGTTCTTTGTTTGGGGGAAAGCGGCACCGGCAAGGAGGTGATCGCAAGGCTGATTCACGAGAATTCGCGTCGCGCGGGAAAAATCTTCCTCAAGGTCAATTGCGCCGCGATCCCGGCGGACCTTTTGGAGAGCGAGTTGTTCGGTTATGAAGCGGGAGCCTTTACCGGCGCCGTCGGCTCCAAGCCCGGCAAGTTCGAGCTCTGCCACAAAGGCACGATCTTCCTTGATGAAATCGGCGAGCTCCCGGCGCGACTTCAGGCCAAGCTGCTTCACGTGCTGCAGGACGGAGAGTTTTCCCGCCTCGGCGGCCGTTCGACCATCCGCGTTGATGTCCGCGTCATCGCCGCCACGAATATCGACATGGAGGCGGCTCTCGAATCGTCCCGCTTCCGTGAGGATCTCTACTATCGCCTCGGCGCCTTCACCCTCGAACTCCCTCCACTGCGCGAGCGGCCCGAGGACATTCAGGCGCTTCTCGAACACTACATCGACTGGTACGCCACAGCGCTTAACATCGAGCCCCTGGCCCCCACGCCCTCTTTCGTCGATTCCTGTCTCCGCTACGCCTGGCCGGGCAACGTGCGTGAGCTCGAAAACGTCGTCAAACGCTACCTCATCCTCCGCGATGAGCGGGCCGCTCTCAGCACCCACCGGTCCGCGCCACGCCCGGTCGCCGTTCTGAAGCCCGTCGAATCGGGCAGCGAAGACCTCAAAGATACCGTCCGCACGCTGAAGCGCCAGACGGAGGCCGAAGCCATTCGCAACGCTTTGCGCGAAACCTGCTGGAATCGAAAGCAGGCTGCGCGAATGCTCAAAGTAAGCTACAAGGCCTTGCTCTACAAGATTCGCCAGTACGAACTCGACATCACGCCCAGCCGCCGGCCCCTTCCCGAGGTTGCTGCCGCTGACGTCATGCCGTTGCAGCGTGCCGTCGCGCGTTAAGTCACCCGCGTTAAGTCATTCGATATCGCCATTTCTGAGCTTCCGATTGCGCCGCCGGCCCGGGTCTTCCCGGCCGGCGGTTATCTTTTTTGTCGATCTCTTTCCCCCGCGCGTCTCTCGCCCCCCGTCGAATGTTCCGTCCCGTGAGCTTGGCAACTCCCCCTGCCTGCTCACGGTGGAGGGCAGCCTGCGGGCAATCTTGTGCAATCATTTTCCGTGAATTAACTCCTGCCCCGCGAATCCGTCCCACCTCGTTGCCCTGCCATGATCATCCAAGTCGCTTCCCGCGCTCTCTAATCGCATGAAATAATTCACCGTTCAACGTTGCCCGGCCGGCCGTCCCGCACGTCTCCCGCGCCGTGCCGGTCTGGCCAGATGGATGCTCCTCTCCAGGGCGACCGCAAGGCCGAACCGCGACTATGCCGCTCCCTCCTTCCATGATCGACCAGCCCTTGCCCGAAGCTTCGCCCGCCATTGTGCCCGACGAAGTCCTTTTCGGCTACTCCGAAAACATGCGGGAGATCCAGCGCGCTGCCAGAAGCATGGCTTCCGCCGGTTTGCCCGTCCTCATCTCCGGCGAAAGCGGAACCGGAAAAGGTCTCTTCGCCCGCTGGCTGCACAACAATTCTCCCCGCCGCCAGGAGCCATTTGTCCCGCTCAACTGTGCCGCCGTGCCCGGCTCGCTCATGCAAACCGAGTTCTTCGGCTACGAGCGCGGCGCTTATACCGGCGCCACTTCCAGCCGCCCCGGCTGGGCGGAAGCGGCCGGAAGCGGCACTCTCTTCCTCGATGAAATTACCGAACTCGACTTTGCCAGCCAGGGAGCTCTGCTGCAACTGCTTCAGGACGGCGAATTTTCCCGCGTCGGGGGAAGGGAAGTCCGCGCCGCCCGGTTCGCTCTCGTTTCGGCATGTAAACGCGAACTCGAAACTGAGGTCCAGGCCGGACACTTTCGCGAAGATCTTTACTACCGCATCAGCGTGCTCCTCATCCGGCTTCCCGGTCTCCGCGACCGCCGCTGCGATATCCCCTTGCTCGTCGATCACTTTCTGAAACTTCATCAGGAACGCTATCGCAGCACCGTCCGGCTTCCCTCGGCCTCGGTGATGCGCCTCCTCATCGAGTACGACTGGCCCGGCAATATTCGCGAGCTGGAAACCTGTGTCAAGAACTACCTCATCCTCGGCTCGGAAGAAAGCATTCTCGCCGACCTCGGCCGGCGCGGCGGAATCGCCAACGGCTCCACCGCCGGCGCCTCGCGCTCTCTCAAGGAACTTACCCGCCACGCGGCCTCCGAGTTCGAGCGCCGCACCATCCTCGAAGCGCTCTCCGCCACCCACTGGAATCGCCGTGAGGCCGCCCGAGCCCTCGGCATCAGCTATCGATCGCTGTTTTACAAAATGCGCGCCGCCAACATCGGCTCCAAGCGCGGAGCCGCCGCCCACAGGGAAAACATGCAATGAACCCCAATCCGCCTCTCTTCGATGACCCCGAGCCCCGGTCTCTTCGCCTGGACCCTCTCGGGATTCTCCGCCGCCGCCGCTGGTGGATCCTCGGCTGCCTGTTCACCGCAGGTCTTGCCGGCTTCGCCCTCGCCGCCGTCTTCCCCTATCGCTATCGCTCCGAAGTCACCGTGCTCGTCGACCAGCAGAGAGTCCCAGAACAATACGTCACCGCAAACGTCGTCTCCAACGCCCGCGGCCGCCTCGACCGCATCGGCGAACAGATCCTGAGCCGCCCGCGGCTCCGCCACCTCATCGACGAATTCCAGCTTTACCAGGTCCAGCGCCGCCGCATGGCCATGGACGACGTCGTCGAGCTCATGCGCCGCCAGATCTCCATCGAAATGGTAAAGGACGCCACCCGCCCCGATGACCTCACCGCGTTCCGCATCTCCTACGCCGGCTCCGATCCCGACGTCGCCCAGCGCGTCGCCGCCGAGCTGACCACGCAGTTCATCGACGAAAATCTCCGCACCCGAACCCAGCAGTCCCAGGAAACCACCAATTTCCTCGACAGCCAGCTCGAGGTTGCCCAGGCTGACCTCAGCCGCCAGGAAGAGTCGCTTCGGAAGTACAAAATGCAGTTCGCCGGCGAGTTGCCCGAGGAACTCTCCTCCAACCTCCAGATGCTCAGCGTCCTCGAAGCCCAGTTGCGCGCCGCCACCACCGCCGAAGACCGCGCCGAACAGCAGCGCGTCTATCTCGAAACACTCGATACCCAATATCAGAACATGGACAACGCGGCCATGATCGCCACCGGCGCCGGCTCCGGCAAGCCCGCCGGATCGCTTGCCGACATCGATCAGCACCTGGCCAGCCTGCGCCAGGACCTCACCCAGGCCGAGGCCCGCTACACGGCCATTAATCCCGTTGTCGTCGATCTCAAAGCTCAGATTGCCGCCCAGGAACGGGCGCGCGCCGATGCCGTTGCGCAACTCGCCGCCGCCAGGAAATCATCCCCCGACAGCCGCGCTCGCATCAGCCCGGTCGTCAACCCCGGCGAGGCGGATGTGACCAGCCGTCTCAAGGCGACTCACCTCGAGCTGCAGCGCGCTAAGAATCAGACTGCCGCCATCCAGGAACAAATCAAGCAGCTTGAAAAGCGCGTCAGCAACGCACCTCTTCGCGAACAACAACTGGCCGAGGTCACGCGCAACTACGAAAACGCGAAAACCAACTACCAGTCCCTTCTCCAGAAGCGGAGCCAGTCCGAACTCGCTACCAGCCTCGAACAGCGCCAGGGTGGTGAACAGTTCCGGGTTATCGACCCCGCCACCCGCCCCCGCCGTCCGCAGCCTCCCACCAAAATGCAACTCATGGGCGCCGGTTGGGGTATCGGCCTCCTGTTGGGCTTGGCTCTGGCTGTCCTCATTGACCTGCTCGACCAGAAACTCCGTCTCGGCTCCGAGCTTGAAAACATCGACGGACTCCGTCTGGTCGCCTCTGTCCCCAGATGGGTCACGCCGGCCGATGCAAGACGCCGCCGCTGGACTCTCGCCGGCGAGTGCGCGCTTCTGCTCGTTTTCACTGCCACTGCCGCGCTTATGGGACTCATCACATACCAAAAGGTGTAATTCCAATGGCCGTTTCTTCCGCCCATCTCCGAACTTATCCTTTCCCGGTGCTGTTCCGCGGCCATCCGGAATCGCGATTGCCTCCGCGATCCCGGTACCGCCGGCACGCGCCGTCTTCCATTCGGAGGGTGCTTTGATCCGCTTGTTTGAATCCCTCCCCTCCGCCGCCGCCCAGAGACTGCCATCCCTGGCCTCCGGTCCCGGCTCCCAGCGCGAAGGCTTCGAGAAGCCGCGCGTCGAGCCTCCTTGGCTCAGCGCCGTACCCTCCGTTGACGCCGCCGTCTCCCCGGAATTGCGACTGGTCTCCTGCCCCTCGGCCCCACCCGCCCAGATGGAAAGCTTCCGTTTGCTCGCCCACCGCATGGAAAGCCTGCGGCGCGACCAGGGCGCCAACCGCCTCATCGTTACCAGCGCCGTCCCCGGTGACGGCAAGACCTTCGTTGCCTCGAATCTCGCCGTGACGCTCGCCCGCCAGGCCGGCGCCGTTCTGCTGGTCGATGGCGATGTCCGCGGCGCCCACCTCGAACAGGCACTCGGTGTCCCGCGCCAGTCCGGACTCGCCGAAGTGCTTCGCGGCGATATCACCCTCTCCCAAGCTCTCCGGAAAGTCTCCCCTCACGGAGTCTTCCTCCTCGGCGCCGGCGACATGGATCCCCACACCCCCGATCTTCTCGCCGGCCCCCGCTTCGTGGACTTTCTCCGGGAGCTCAAGGATGTCTTCCGCTGGATTATTCTTGACAGCCCCCCGCTACTGCCTGTCGTCGATGCGTTGGCCATGACGAAGGCGGCCGACGCCGCATTACTCATCGCCCGGCGCGATCATACACCCAGATCGGCCATCGACGGCGCTCTCCGGCTTCTGCGCTCGCACCCCATAGCCGGCGTTGTGCTCAATGATGCCGAGGATCGGAGCGCCAGTTCCTACTACGCTTACCGGTCCTACCCGAACCGGCCCCCCCACACCGCCACCGAATCGGAGGAGAAATAGCAGCTCGATGCGTCTCTTTCGTGTATATTTCCCGGCTCGAATGCTCATCCTGGCCGCCAGCGAGACGCTTGTCGTGTTCTCCGCACTCCTGGCCGCCCTCGCTGTGTTTGCGCTCGAACACGACGGCGGAATCAGCGCCGGTCTCGCCGGCCGCATCGGCGTCGCCGGCCTCGTGTGCATGCTCTGCATGTACTACTTCGATCTTTATGACGCCTCCGTTCTTTGCAGCGTCCGCGAGGCTCTCACCCGCCTGCTCCAAGTGTTGGGAACTGCCTGCATCGTTCTCTCCGCAGCCTTCTACGTCGCTCCCTCCCTGCGGCTGGCGCCACGCCCCCTGCTTGCCTGGATCCTTCTCGTCGGTCTCGGAATCGCCGGCATCCGGAAACTGTTCTCGCTCCTGAACCGCTGCTCCTTTCTTGCCCAGCGCACCGTCTTTCTCGGCGACGGGCCCCTCGCCGAACCCCTGCGGGAAACGATCCAATCGCGCCCCGAGCTCGGAATTCGTGTCGTCGGGGCCATTCATCCGCCCGAGGGCGCTCCCGCGCCGTCCGCCGCCGGCTCATTCGAAATCCTGAACGATCTCATTCGTAGCCAGAAGGTCGATTGCATCGTCCTCACCATGCGCGACCGTCGCGGAAACCTCCCCGTCGAGGATCTGTTGCGGCTCAAAGCGACCGGCGTCGAAGTCATCGAAGCCGCAACTCTGTTTGAAGCCGTCAGTGGGAAAATCTCCCTGCCCGAGCTCCGCCCCAGTTGGCTCCTGTTCTCCGATGGCTTCTGCCTTTCACGCTCCATGCGCATTTACAAGCGCGTTGCCTCCATCGTCCTCGCCCTCCCTCTCATCATCGCTTTCCTTCCGCTCATGCTCGTGATTGCCGTGCTCATCCGCCTCGATTCCCCGGGCCCCGCTGTGTTCCGGCAGCGCCGTGTCGGCCGCCAGGGCCGGCCGTTCTGGCTCTATAAATTCCGTTCCATGATCGATGAAGCCGACGGCAACGGCGGACCCCGCGCCGCCAGCCACGGCGATTCCCGCGTCACCCGCTTTGGGCGCCTGCTGCGCCGCCTCCGCCTCGATGAACTTCCCCAGCTTTACAACATCCTGCGCGGCGACATGTGCTTCATCGGCCCCCGCCCCTTCGCTATCGAAATGGAAAACGAACTCGCCTCGCAGATCCCGTTCTACCGGCAGCGCTGGAACGTCATGCCCGGCGCCACCGGGTGGGCCCAGGTCGAGCGCGGCTACTGCGAAACCCTCGACGACAACGTCGACAAACTCAGCTATGACCTCTTCTACATCAAAAACCTCTCCGTCGGCCTTGATCTCCTCATTCTCTTCAAGACCATAAAAATTCTTCTGCTCGGTCGAGGTGGACGATGATCGCCCTGCTCGCCTTCTGGCTCTCGTTTGCCTGGCTCTTCTACGTCTACTTCGGCTACCCGCTCCTGCTGGCCGCTCTCGCCTGGCGCCGCTCCCCGTCGCGCCGCATTGATGACGCCGCCGCCCCCTCGGTCTCCGTCCTCATCTCCGCGCGGAATGAGGAGAAGGATATCGCCTGGAAGTTAGCCGAGACCCTCGCCTGGAACTATCCCCGCCACCTGCTCGAAGTCCTCATCGCCTCCGATGCCTCGGAGGATTCCACCGACGACATCGTCGCCCGCTTCTCCGATCCCCGGCTTCACCTCCTGCGCCTCGACCGGCGCGGCGGTAAGAATCGCGCGCTCAACCGCCTCTTCGAAATCGCCCGCGGAGAAATCCTCTTCTTCACCGACGCCAATGCTCACGTCGGCCCTGACACGCTCCGCCTCATGACCCGCTATTTCGCCGATCCCCGCGTCGGCTGCGTCACCGGTGACACTCAGCCCATCTCCGACGGCGCCGAAGCGCTCCCCATGGCCGCCGGCGCCGGCGCTTACTGGAACTACGAGATTCTGATCAAGCGTCTGGAAAGCCGGCTTGGCTCGGTCCTGGTCTGCGATGGCGCCGTCTTCTGCCTCCGCCGCAGCCTCTTTGCGCCGCTGAATCCGGAACTCGCCAACGACCTGGAATCCCCCATGCGCGCCGCCGCCGCCGGTGCCTTCGTCGTCCACGAACCGCGCGCGATCGCCCTCGAACGCGAAACCAATTCCTGGCGCCAGGAGTTCCAGCGCCGCCGCCGCATCTGCGGCCAGGGCGCGCTTGCCCTCGTCAGGCTCCCGGGCCAATTCCCGCCGCTTCGCGCCTGGCAGTTTTTCTCGCACAAGCTCCTGCGCTGGCTCACGCTTTTCCCCTTGGTCGTCCTTCTCCTCGCCAGCGTCCTGTTCGCGCCGGGCTCACCCTATTTTCTCGCCTTCGCGGTCCTCCAACTCCTTGGCTACGCCGCCGCCGCCCTCGGCCTCGCCGCCCTCGCCGCCGGCCGCCCCGCTCCCCGTCTCTTGGCCGTTCCCTTCTACGCGGTCCTCGGCTTCGCCGGAGCCTTCACCGGCGTCATCGATTGTTGCCTCGGCAAGCGGTTCGATGTCTGGGACATCCCCACTCTTTCGCGTGGCGCCGCCTCCGTCCCGCCGGCAATGGAGGTCAAGTAGGATGTCCCACGCCAAGCCTTCCTGCGTCTTTACCATCGATGTCGAGGACTGGTTCCATGTTCTCGATCTCCCCTCCACGCCGCCTCTGGCCGATTGGGACCTACTGCCCGGCTCCGTGGAACCGGACTTCCTCCGCATGCTCGACATCCTCGAATCCTCCGGCATCCGCGCCACCTGCTTCTTCCTCGGCTGGATCGCCCGGCGCTACCCCCACTTGGTCCGCGCCGCCCAACTCCGCGGCCACGAAATCGCCTCCCACGGCTACTCCCATCGCCTGGCCCACCACATGGGCCCCGCCGAATTTCGCGCCGACGCCGCCCTGGCTCGCGACATCCTCGAACAGTGCTCCGGCGAGCGCGTGCTCGGCTTCCGCTGCCCCGGATTCTCCCTGACTCCTGCCACCGAGTGGGTCTTCGACGAGCTCATCGGTGCCGGATACGCCTACGACGCCTCCGTCTTTCCGGCCTCGCGCGCTCATGGCGGCTGGCCCGGCCAAAGCCTCCTCCCTTCGCGCATCCTTCGCCCTGCCGGCTCGCTCGTCGAGTTTCCGATGACCGTCGCCCGCCTCGCCGGCCGCGAGTTCTGCTTCTTCGGCGGCGGCTATCTCCGCCTTTTTCCCATCTCCCTTGTCGAGTCCATGACCGCACGCGTCCTGGCCGAAAATCGCCCCGTGATCTTCTATGTCCATCCCCGCGAAATCAACCCCGCCCAGCCAAGGCTCCCGATGAGCCGCTGGCGCCGGTTCAAGACGTACGTCAATCTCGCCGGCACCGAAACCAAATTGCGCCGCATCGTTTCCCTCTGGAGCTTCACCACGCTCGCCGAACTCGGCCGGCCCCTTGGCCTCCCAGCCCCCGCGCCGGCATCCCTGGAAGGTGTCCGGTCATGAATGTCGAACTGATTCAGGACGGCCGCCTCTGGGACGCCTTCGTCTCCACCGTCCCCGAGGCCTCCTTCTATCACCAATGGGTCTGGGGCGAGATCATCGAAGACGCTTTCGGCCATCGGCGCTTCTATCTCGCCGCCACCCGCGACGGCTCCATTTGCGGTGTTCTCCCCCTGATCTCCATCCGCAGCCGTTTCTTCGGCCATTCTCTGGTTTCCCTCCCGTTCTTCAGCTACGGCGGCTTGCTCGCCCCCGCCGCCGAAGCCCGCGCCGCGCTTCTCGATGCCGCCGCCGCGCTGGCCCGCGAAAACCGCGCCCGCCGCATCGAACTCCGGCAGGGCGAGCCCTGTCCCATGGGCTGGGAAAGCGTCGTCTCCAAAGTCACCATGGAGATCCCCCTCCCCGGCACATCCGCCGCCTATTGGGCCAGCCTCAGCTCCGGCATGCGAAACAAACTCCGCAATTCCCAGCGCCAGGGCTTTCGTGTCGAATGGAGCGGCATCGAAGCGCTTCCCGTCTTCTACCGCCTCTTCGCCCTCTCCATGCATAATCACGGCACCCCCGTCTATCCCTCCCGCTTCTTCGAGTCCCAGCTCCGTCATCTTCCCGGCCACATCCGTATCCTCAGCCTCTGGGACGGCGACAAGGCCGTCGCCGCCGCCTTCGTCACCACCCACCCCGGCGCACTCGAGATCCCCTGGTCCGCCTCCCTTCCCGAATCCAGAAAGCGCTACGCGCCGCTTCTCATGTTTTTCACCGTCATCGAAAAGGCCATTGAGGAGGGGCGCGCCGCCGTCGACCTCGGCCGCAGTTCGCCCGGAAGCGGAACCCATGAGTTCAAGCGCCACCTCAACGCTGTCGAGCGCCCGCTCCACTGGTATTACTGGCTTGCCCCCGGCGCTTCGCTCCCGCACCTCCACGCCGATAACGCGAAGTTCCGCTTCGCCATCGAGCTCTGGAAGCGCCTCCCCCTCGCCGTGGCCAACACTCTCGGGCCCCGTGTCGTCCGTTCGCTGCCCTAGGAAATGCCATGACCACCGAACGCAAAATCCACATCTTCGTCCTCATCGATGCCCTCGGCTGGCGTTTCCTCGAAGGCCGCTCCTTCCTCGACGACATCCTCCCGGTCCGCATGCCCTTGCGCACCGTGCTCGGCTTCAGCTCCGGCGCCATTCCCACCATCCTTACCGGCCTCGTTCCCTCTCAAACCGGCCATTGGAATCTTTTCTATTACGACCCCGCCAACAGCCCTTTCCGCTGGCTTCGTTTTCTCCGCTACGTCCCCACGTCGATTGCTGACAACCGCGTCACGCGAAAAATCATGAAGGAGCTTGGACGCCGAGTCCTCGGCATGGGTCCCACCTTCGAGTGCCACGTCAGTCCGAAACTCCTTCCCTGGTTCAACTACGTTGAGCGCCGCTGCATTTATGAAACCCACGGCGTCTCCGGCGGCCCATCCATCTTTGACCGTCTGGAGACCTCCGGCGTTCCCTACCGCGTCTACACCTACCATCACTGGACCGACGCCGAGATCATGTCGCGCGCCCGCCGGGAGCTCCACTCCACCGACGCCCGCTTCTTCTTTCTGTATCTCAGCGAGATGGACCACCTGCTCCATGAACACTCCCGCGACGACCGCGAGCTCGATCGCAAGCTCGATTGGTATGCCGCCGGGCTTCGCGCCCTCTTCGAGGACGCCCGCCAAATCGACCCCGGCGTCGAGCTCTCCGTCTTTTCCGATCACGGCATGACCCCCGTCACCCGCCACCACGACATCATGCGCGAGATCGAGTCGCTCGGCCTCCGGACGCCCGAGGATTATCTCGCCGTCTACGACTCCACCATGGCCCGCTTCTGGTTCTTCTCCGATGAAGCCCGCCGCGCCGTCATCGCCCGCCTCCAGAATTGCGACTGCGGCCGCATCCTCTCGGAAAACGAACTCCGCCAATTGGGCGTCCTGTTCGACGACCGCCGCTACGGCGAGCTCATCTTCCTCCTCCATCCCGGCTGGCTTGTTGCCCGCAGTGACTTTAACGGCCCCCA
Organism: Bryobacterales bacterium; assembly: GCA_027452065.1. GTDB lineage: Bacteria > Acidobacteriota > Terriglobia > Bryobacterales > Bryobacteraceae > JAJYKC01. The sequence goes on along the minus strand of DAIDHC010000067.1, from coordinate 9,590 downwards.
GTGGATCCCCGTCGGCATGCACGGCTACCACCCCGACGACCCCCACTCCGACGCGTCCTTCCTCAGCAACCGCGCCCCGCGCCGCGCCCTCCGCGGCATCGAAGATATCTATTCCTGTATGTCGGAGGCAATGCGCTAAAGTGCCGCACCGGCCCATCTCCGTTCTCCTGTTCACCAACACCAACGTGCGCGCCGGTGTCGAGGAGCACATGCTTACCCTCCTCCGCGGCCTCGACCGCCGCGCCTTCCGCCCCTTCCTCGCCTGCCCGCCCGAGTTGTTGGATCAATTCGGCTCCGACATCCCCTCCGACGTCCCCACCCTCCCTGTCACCCTCGACCACCCCTCCCATTTCCGAGCCGCCCGCGCCCTCTCCGCCTTCCTCCGCTCCCACCAAATCGACATCCTCCACTGCCACATGTTCCAGAGCACTCTCTACGGCGCCCCCGTCGGCCGCCTCGCCGGCGTCCCCGCCGTCGTCGAAACCTGCCACGGCACCGAAGGCTGGCGCAAAGGCTGGATCAAATCCGGCTTCTTCGTCGACCGCCAGATCAGCCGCTTCGTCAACGCCCACCTCGCCGTCTCCGACGCCACCGCGTCCTACCTCACCACCCGCAAGCGACTCCCCGCACGCAAAGTCGTCGCCATTCCGAACGGGTGCGACCTCAGCTCCTTCGATCCCCTCCGCCCCAAGCCTGACGCGCTCCTGGCTCAACTCGATCTCTCCCCCGACCGTCCCATCCTGGTCACCGTCGCCCGCCTCGAACCACAGAAAGGACACTGCGTCCTGCTCGATGCCCTCCCCACTGTCCTCGCCGGCTTCCCGTCCGCAATGCTTGTTTGCGTCGGCGACGGTGCTCTCAGGCCTAGCCTGGAACAACAGGCCCGCCGACTCGGCATCGCCGATTCGGTTCGCTTCGTCGGCTATCAGCGCAACGCCCCGGACTGGCTCGCTCTCGCCGACGTCGTCGTCCTTCCCTCCTGGTACGAAGGCCTGCCCCTGGTTGCCGTCGAAGCACTCGCCGCCGGCCGCGCCTTCGTCGGCACCGCCGTCGATGGCACCTCCGAGGTCGTCGTTCATCAACAGACTGGCCTCACCGTCCCTCCCGGTGACAGCCCCGCCCTGGCCGGCGCTATCCTCCGCCTGCTCGGCGATGACGCTCTCCGCGGCCGCCTCGCCCGTCAGGGCCGCCGCCGCGTCGAACTTCACTTCAGCGCCGATCGCCAGCTCCGGCAAACCGAGGATCTCTACCGCCAATGCCTCGGCCTCCCGCTGCCCTCTCCTCCCGCTTCGTCTGCCTCAGATCCCGATCTGTCCTCAGGCTCCCATGAGTCCGCCATTACCGAAACCATCCGCCTTCGCACTGCCGCCCACTGCTCGGCTGTCTTAAGCCCCGGCCTGCGCTCGGTCATCCTCACCGGCAGCCTCGCCCGCGGTGAAGCTACCATCTGCCAGTCCAGCGCCGGCTGGGACATCTCCGGCGACGCCGAGTTCCTCCTCGTCTTTCACGATTCCGGATCCCTGCCCGCCCGCGATGTCATCGTCCGCACCGAGCGCGCCATCCACGAAGCCCTCCTCCGCGACGGCATCTCCTGCCACGTTGGACTCGGTCTCATGCGCCTCCGCCATCTCCTGCGCATGGAGCCTCACATCTTTCGTCATGAGCTGCGCACCTGGGGCCGCGTCATCTGGGGCGATGCCTCCGACCTCCTCCGTCTCCCCGTCCTTCCCGCCTCCGGCATCCCCCTCGAAGACGGCTGGCGCATGCTCAGCAACCGCATGATCGAAAGCCTCCCCGGTCTCGCAGAAGCCTCCGCCGCTTCCACTCCGCTTTCCCCCGCCACCCGCTACTGCATGATCAAGCTCTGCCTCGATACTGCCACCTCGCTGCTCCTGTTCGCCGGCTCCTACCGCCCTTCCTACCGCGCCCGCGAAGCCGCGCTCCGCAACCTCGCCGCCGTCAGTCCCGATCGCTCCTGGCCCTTCGATCTCGCCTCCTTCTCTCTCGATCTCTCCCTCTGCACCTCCGCCAAGCTCGACGGCGGCGCAGCATTTCATATGCCCGTCAGCCTGGCCCGCCGCATCGCCCGCCGCGCTCTCCAGCTCTGGCTCTGGGAGCTCGCCCACCTCACTTCTTCCTCCCCCGAAAGCCCGCTCTATGAGCTCTGGAATCGCTGGGCCTCCGCCCAACCTCTCTCCTCCCGTCTCCGCGGCTGGGCCCGTCTTTTTCTTCGCGGCGGCTGGACCAATGCTGCGTCCAACTGGCCTCGCTGGTATGAAAAACGCTCCGGCTCTCCGCGTTACTGGGTCTATCTCGCCGCTGCCAAACTCTTTGCCGCCGCCGGCCCCGACTCCTTGCCGGTCGGCCGCGACGTTGCCCGCATCCTTCCCCTCGCCCGCCTCAAGTCCGCCGCCTCCGCCAATCCCTGGCGCGACGCCGCCGACGCCGTCCTCTGGCACTACAACGAATTCATGGTGGACAGCCGCGTATGACCATCTCTCCCCTCTCCCAACAGCCCCTCGTCTCGGTCGTCATCGTCACCTATAACCGCCCCGACGCGCTCGCCCAGTCCCTCGACTCGGTCCTCCGCCAGTCTTACCCCAACCGTGAAATCATCGTCGTCGATAACAATTCCACCACTCCCATCGCTCCCATCCTCGACAGCCGCGGCCCCGGCATCCGCCTCATCCACCACGACAACAGCGCCGGCCCCTGCGGCGGCCGCAACGCCGGCATCCAGGCCGCCCGCGGCGCCATTGTTGTCATCCTCGATAATGACGTCCTGTTCGCCTCCCCCTCAGAGATCGATACGGTCGTCGCACAGTTCCAGGCCAATCCCGGCTTCCACGTCCTCGCCTTCCGCATGGTCGATCCCTCCGGACGCCTCCGCATCCGCGAATGGTGCCATGCCCGGGACGCAGAACAGTTCGGCCACCTCGCCTTCGAAACTTTTTACTTCGTCGAGGGCGGCTGCGCCTTCCGCAAAGAAGTCTTCGACAGCTCCGGCGTCTACTACGAGCCCCTTTTCATCGGCTGCGAGGGCCACGACCTCTCCCTCCGCGTCCTCGACCGCGGATTCCGCATCCTCTATTGCCCCGAAGTCAACGTGGTCCATCTCATGTCCGGCGAAACCCGCACCTCCGACCGTCCGTTCTACTTCTACACGCGCAACTACATCTGGATCGCCTATAAAGACTACCGCCTATGGGACGGAGCGTCGTTCCTCGCCCCCAAGCTCGCCATGATGCTCCTCCACTCCCTCCGCGCCCGCCGCCTCGGCGCCTTCTTCCGCGGCCTGCGCGCCGGCGTCAACGGCCTCCGCGCCATCCACCGCGACCGCACTCCCATCGCCCCGCCCACCGTCGCCCTGCTCAAGGACATGGAGCGCTGGCGCCCCAACCTCATCGCCCGCCTGCGCCGCCACCGGGAAGCCGTCCAGATCTGAGCCCCCCATGATCTTCGTCTACTTCCTCATCTCCATCCTGCCCCTCGGTGACCACCACATCTTCGGGGAGCAGTATGGACCATTGACGCCCTTCAAGTATCTCGGATGTCTCTGCGTCCTTTACGCCCTCGTGCACTGGGCCCGCCGCCCCGGCCGCGTCGCTCTCCTGGCGACCGCGCAGTCCCGCCTCTTTCTCCTCTTCTTTTGCATCGTCTCCGCCTCCGCCATCGCCCTTATCCCCTCCGGGCAGTTCCCCCAGCAGGCCGTCACCATCTACGCGTCCTGTCTCATGCTCTACTTCGTCTGCGTTATCACTATCGATACCCCGCAGCGCCTCAAACGCGTCATCCAGTGCGCCGTCTTCGCCCAGGTCTGGTCCACTTACTACGTCCTCTCTCAGCGTTTCGTACTGCACATCTACCGTCCCGACGGCGCGGTCGGTGACGCCAACTACTACGCTCTCTGCACTCTCACCGCCGTTCCTCTCGCCTACTGCTTCATGAACGCCGCCACAAACCGCATCGAGCGCGCCGCCTTCGCCCTCGCTCTCGTCATCCTTCTGCTCGGCATCACCATCTCCGGCTCCCGCGGCGGTTTCCTCGGCCTCTGCGCCGAAATCTTTTTCCTCGTCTTGAAATCGCGCCGCCCCGTCCGCGCCTTCGCCGTCATGGGAGCCATCGCCATTCCGCTCCTCCTCGTCCTTCCCGACTCCCCGGTCAACCGCCTCCTCCATCCCGACTACGGCGACAACATCGGCAAAGACAGCCGAACCGAAGTCTGGAGGGCCGGCCTCCGCATGATCGAATCCAATCCCATCCTCGGCATCGGTCTCGGCCAGTTCAAGTCCAGCGTCGAGGCCTACGAAAAGGGTGGCAACGTCGTAAGTCTGGCCCACAATACCTACCTCGAGATCTCGGCTGAGCTCGGGCTCCCCGCACTCCTCATCTTCGGCGGCATCGTCTTCTATTCCTTCCGGACTCTGGACCGCCTCCGCCGCCAGACCCTGCGGGACGGCCAGCCCTTCTTCTATTACGCCGTCTTCAGCCACGAGGTGGCCCTGCTCGGCCTGCTCGTCGGCAGCATGTTCCTCACCGCTGAGTATCAAAAGAATTTCTGGCTCGCAATCTTCGGCTCCATGTTCATCCCGCCCGTCATTCGGGCCGCCAATGCCCGCTCCCGGCGATCGCAGGGTCCTCAGTCGGCCCCTCCGGACCGCCCACATCCCACCCTGGTGTCGACCTCCGCATGAATATGCCGCGCCTCTTACAGTCCTTGCCCGCACGCATCGGCCTCTCGCTCGATACGCCCGGCTCCGCTGCCCGCATTCCGTCCCTCGACGGTCTCCGCGCGGTCGCCGTTTTCCTGGTCTTCCTCGTCCATTACGACTCCCTGTTCTCCTCCTTCCTCTCCGGCCCGGACCTTAGCCGCCGCATCTCCACGTTCTGGGGCGGAGCCGGCAACGCCGGCGTCGACATCTTCTTCGTGCTGAGCGGCTATCTGATCTACGGCATTCTCCTGACCCGCCCCGGCTCCATCCGGCGCTTCTGGCTCCGCCGCGCCCGCCGCCTCTATCCCACATTCCTTTGCGTCTTCCTGCTGTACGTCGCTATGTCGTTCGCCTTCTTGTCCCCGCTGCGGACGCCCCTCAAGCAACCCCTCACGCTCACCTACTTGCTCTCCAATCTCGTCTTCCTGCCCGGTGTCTTTCCCATCCCACCCCTCATCCCGGTCGCCTGGTCGCTTAGCTACGAGGCCGCCTTTTACTTCGTCGCTCCTCTCGCCATCGCAATCCTACGCCTCCGCCAACGGGACCGCTCGCGTCGTATACTCCTGCTTTCCGGCCTCCTCATCGTCGAAGCCGCGCTTGCCCCGCTCGGTATCTTCTCCCATCCGCGCTTTCTCATGTTTGCCGTGGGAGCGCTGCTCTGGGAAACCGCATCGAGCGGCGCCTGGGATTCCCGTCTGAGTCTCCGCTGCGAGCTTGCCTCCTCCCTCGCCTTCCTTCTCGCTCTCATTCCCACCGGGATCATCATCCTCCACCAGTTCCCCACTGGCCCCAACGCCTGGGCCGCGCCGTGGCTGCCTCTCATCCGCGTCGTCCTCCTCGCCCTGGTTACATTCCCCGTCGCTCTTCACGGCATTCGCTTCGACGGCTGGCTGCGCGCTTTCCTCGATTCCGCCCCCCTCCGCGCCCTCGGCAATATTAGCTACTCCTACTACCTCATCCACGGCGCCGCCATGCACATCTTCCAGGCCGCGCTCCTCGCGCTCTGGCCCGCTGTTGTCCTCTCTTCTCTCGTCTACTGGGCCCTCCTTCTCCCGGCCGTCTTCCTCTTCACCTTCCTCGCCTCGTCCGTGCTCTTTCTCATTGTCGAGAAGCCTCTCTCGTTTCCCCAACCCGCTCGCTCCCGGCCGCCCGTCCCCGGCCTCTCCCGCCTCGATGCCCCCGTTCGAAGTCTCGAACCTGCCCTGCCCGCACTCGCCCCGGCGCCGGTCCGTGCGGTCCCCGATCTCAATTTGGCCCCCGGCTGCGCCTGCGACGCCGGATCTCAACGGAGGCTCTCTCAGGAATGACTCCACAAGGCGGCATTTTCGGACTGCCACAGTTGCCCGCCGAACACCGCGGGCGCCTTCTGTCCGGGATGCGCTGGACCGTCTGGCTCGCTGCTCTCGCCATGCCGTTCAGCGCCCTCACCACTCTCGTGCTCGGCCGCATCAGCCCAGCCGTCCTCGGTACCTACGGAACGCTCAGCGTTTACGTCTCCTTCGTCGGCTCTTTCCTTTTCTTCGGCGGCGAAACCGTCGTCATCCATTACATTCCGGCCTGCCGCGGCGTCGAGCGCCTCCGCTTCGCCTTCACCTATCTCGCCATCACTGTTGCCAGTTGCCTCGTCTGGCTCGTCGCGGCCACTCTCTTTCCTCCGCTCATCCAGGATCTGGTCGGGCACCAGAACCGTGCCGGCTTCGATCTCTGGCTGATCCTTCTGGCTCCAATTCAAATCTCCTTCGCCCTGATCGTCGCTTCCCTGAAAGGGATGCTCGAGCTCAAATGGGTCCAGGCTCTCAATCGCTCCATTACCATCCTCACCGCGCTCACCTACACCCTCCTCGCTTTCTTCGCCCGCTCCTTTCTTAGCGGACACTACTCACTCCTCATCTGGCTCGTCTATTTTCTCTGCACCTTGCTGCTCGCCGCCTTCGGCCTCGTCCGGTTGCTCCGCCTCCACGCCGGTGACCTCCGCCATGCCTTCCGTTTTTTCCTCCCCGCCGGTTTCTGGCGCTACGCCTCCGCCACCCAGCAGGTCTCCATGACCAGTTTCCTCATGACGCGCCTGGATTACATCCTCATCCTCAACTGGGCCGGTGTCGAGCGCCTCGGCCAGTACGTCATGGTCGTCACCATCGCCGGCGTCATCGGCCAGATCAATCTCCTCCTCCTCGATTCTCTGTTTCCTTCCATTTCCAATCTCGTCTCCGCCGGCAATCGCGCCGCCGCCCACGACACGCTCCGTATGCACCTTCGCGTCGCTCTCGCCGCCGAAGCCGCCGCCGCGATCCTCATCGTCTGTCTCGCCGGCCAGATGGGCGTCTTCCTCGGCCCCCGGTATTCCGCTGTCGGCTCCCTGATCGCCGTCGGTACCTGTTTTTGGGCTCTATATAGCCCGCTTACTACCGGCGGAACCCTGCTGGCCGCCGTCGGCCGCCAGCGTGTCGCTAGTTGGATCGGCCTCGTGCAAATCGCCGTTTTTGCCGCCCTTTTCGTCCCGCTCTGGCGTTCCTTCGGTCTGCTCGGCGCCGTCATCGCTACGGGCGCCGGCGCCCTCGCCTCCAACGGCGCCCTGTGGCTCATCGCCCAACGCATCACGGGCATCCGCGGCGGTGTCGGCCGCGAATACGGCAGCCTCGCGGTTTGCGTCATTTCCACCACCGCCATCGTTCTCTATCGTCCGAATGCCACTCTAGGCCTCGACCTCGTGCTCGCCTTGGCTGGCATCGCCGCCTTCTTCGCCCTGGCAGGGTACAGCCGCCAGGATGCCGCAGCCATTCTGAAGCAGTTTCTCCCTTCACGCAATGCCAAAACCTGGTTCCTACGCCGCTCCGCAGCCGTCGATCCCGAACCAATCCCAAATCCCGTTGAGATCGGGGAAGGAGTAATATTTCATGGCAAATGAGACCGTCCATTTGGAGCAAGATCGCCCCTACGCCCACTTCCCGAGGCGCGGAATGAAGTCTGTGTCCGTCATGATCCCGACCAAAAATCGGATGCGGGACCTCGAGCGAACCGTCGAGACGCTTCTCCAACAAACAGTCCTCCCTTCCGAGCTCATCATCATCGACCAGAGCTCCTCTGACGAGGCGCGGACCTCAATGCTCGCCGTTTTTGCCAGACTCACCGGCGGCGGCAGCGTCCATCTCCGATACCACCATGCACCGAATCTTCTCGGCCTCACCGAGGCGCGCAACCTGGCTATGCGCCTCGCTTCTGGCGAAATCTGGCTCTTCCTTGACGACGACGTCGTTCTCGAATCCAATTTCCTCGCCGAAGTCCTGGCGGCCTACGACTCCCATCCCGACGCAGTTGGCATCTCCGGCATCATCACCAACTATCCCAAGCCGTACCTCGGAGAGTGGATTTGGACCGCAACCTTCATGCGCCACCCCTTCCACGACGACCGCCAGTCGGTTTACCGGAACTGGGCCCGCCACGCCGGCGGCCGCCCCGTCCGTGTCACGCGCCTCGGAGGAGGCCTGATGAGCTTCCGCGCCGATTCCATCCGTACATTGAAGTTCGACGAATCACTCCAGGGCGTCGCCGACGGCGAGGATGTCGATTTCTGCCAGCAACTCGCCGGGCATACCCTTCTCATTGCCCCGGCTGCCCGGCTCCGCCATTATCAAAGCCCCTCTGGCCGTCTCGCCGATCACTGGGTCCGCCGCAGCTCGCGCGCGATGGTGTTTCTCTACCGGAAGAACTGGCGCCACGGAATTCGCAACCGCCTCGCCTACGCCTGGCTGCTCTTCGGCTACTCCCTCGTGGCCTCCTGGGCGGGCATCAGGCGACGCTCGCTCGGCCCATGGCGTGCGCTGCTGACGGGAATCCGCGAAGGGAAAGCGGTCACAAAATCAGCCTGAATTTCTCAAAATCCTCCGCTTCAGCACTGAATATCAACCGGATTTCCCGGCCTTATGCCTCCCGCCGGAATAAGATCTGGTCTTTGCACGGGCTCGACCCCACTACCGCGAACCGGTAGCCGGTCGTCTGCACGAACTCTTCAAAGGCGTTTCGCTCCCCGTGCGCATGGTGAAATTCGTCGAAGTACAGATAGTCGCCCACCTTCAGCCACGGTCGCGCGTGAGTCAGGATCGTCTTGGTCGAAGTGTACAGGTCGGCGTCGCAGTTCACGAACAGAACGTCATGTTCCGGCGGCCGGTACTGCGGCAAGGTATCGTCAAACCATCCCTTGAAAAACCGCACCCTCGGGTCGTCGATTGCCGGGATCGCGCCCTCGACCGAAAAGGATCCCTTCCCGTATCCCGCACTCCAGTCCTCGGGCAGCCCCTCGAAGCTGTCGAAACCATGAAGCATCGCCTCCGGATGAGTCAACAGCTTCGACCAGAACTTCATGCTCGCTCCGCGCCATACTCCGAATTCCAGATAGAGCACCTTCTTCCCCGCCACCTCCCGCGCCGCCAGGCGAAACGCATCGTTCCGCGTCTCGATTCGCTCCCCGTCGGCCATGCCGTTGGCCTTCCACCACGCGCCCGTTTCGACGTAATTGTGCATCGTCTGCAGCCCATATACGGCCCGCGACGGCAGCAGGGAGCCCGTTCGGAACAAACCGATTTTCAGTTGCCTCACACACTTCGAGCTAATCGACATCTGTCTTATCACCTACCCCGGGAACGCTGTCACGAAGCATTGGCATCATAGCTCATTTTCCTTGTTCCCTCGGACCGCACGGCCGCGTTGCCGTCGCGTCGGGCGTCATCCCGTTCGCTCGCTTCACCGCCGTCAAAAAGTCCCCATAGTTGGCCTGCTCCCCTCCGGTCGGATACCCCCACTGGTCCACGCCGGCCTTGATCTGATCGGCGACGCCGTCATAGGGATTGTCCCGGTTGGTCAATAGCCCCCAGTTGGTCTGCT
>DAIDHC010000066.1 GCA_027452065.1 Bryobacterales bacterium | reverse complement strand
GTGGAGACGGGAGGGCGGAGGCGGGTGGAGACGGGGCGGGGCGCGGCGGCGGGTGGGGCTTCCGGTGCGGGGAGGGGCGCGGCGGCAGGGGCGAGTTGGGGGTGGAGCGGCATCTGGGACCAGGGTAGCGCGGGGGGACGTGGGCGGGCTGGGATGTTTTTCGATATGTGGCTTTGTTTCTGTGGGTTGGGAGGGTCCTAGTGAATGTGAACCGAAAATCGGCGCAATACTCTGGGCTGGATTCACACGTTGCAGCAGAGGGGGGAACCAGGGATACGAGCCCGGCCAGAGGCGCCTCTCGGAGACGCCTCCCGGCGGGCATCGCTGTGGGATCGGGTCCCGCGTTTCCCGGTCGTTGTCAGATACGTTCAGTTGGCGCACTTCATCAAGTCCGCTCTCGCAAGCGTCGAGATGCGGAGCTCGTCCACAGCGGCCGCCACGTTCGAGCCCCAGGGGTTCAAATAAACGTATACGGTCGGATTGAGAGCCGGGTAGTAATTCAGCAAACTCACCGCCTCGAGGTCGCCGTTGACGTACAACGCGGTTCCAGTCGGACTCCAGGTGTAAGCGATATGGGTAAAGCCGCTCAGCGGGAGTTTCGTGTGAGGCTGACTCAAGGGAGCATTGAAGGGATTGTTAGTAATCGATGTCCAGCCGCCGAATGTCAGTCGCCCGTTGGCATCCTGACCCAGTTCGGTAATGTAACCGCTTGACAGGGGCGTGCTGGAGTTGTACCAGTTGATGATCAGGAAATCGCCGGCGACGCGAGGGTAGGCGGGCTTAATCCATAGCTCGATGGCCCCCGATCCAATCGCCGCATCGTAATCCGAGGTCCACTGGTACCAGCCGCTTAAGCTGTACTCGACCGAGGAACCACTGGAGAACTGCAGTGCTGAGCTCAGTCCGTTAATGCCGGGTCCGTAGCTCACTTGACCGGTCACCTGGCCGGTGGTGGTGCCATTAAAATGGTCGAGCAGTGCCGTGTAGTTATCCGTTACTTCCGGTGTGACCAAGCAGTAGGATGGACCACCCGCGACTTGACCGGGAAGCTCGATGGCCGCGAGGCACGCGGCCGAAACAAACAGAAGACATCGTCGAAGCATGTTACTTTCTCCTTTGCACTGGAAACAGATGTTTTGATCTGACTGGGTATTTCACCGGTCCGGCGAACAACGTCGAGCTTACGGCCAACTTATCCAGGGGCGAAACGTCTCGCGATGTTACGTAACCGCTTCGAGTGATTGTTTTCAGGGCGATAAGAGTTCGCATTGAAACTCGACACCCCTTGACAAGCCGAACGCATTGCGACGTTCCTCTCCGGTGCTAGACTAATGAGACTCAGTGCCGCGAGCGCGCTATGGATGAAGCGGTTCGAGAAGCCGGCCACGGTTCCACCCCGGACGGAGTGCCAAGTCCCGAGGCAATTCGTGCGCAATTTTCCCGGATTCTGAAGTCGGGGCTGTTTTCCGGCTCGCCGCGCCAGAGAAGGCTGTTGGAGTATTGCCTTTCCCGGACACTGAGCGGCAACCTCGACGGATTGAAGGAGTACACGATCGGCCTGGAGGTGTTTGACAAGTCCGCGGACTTCGATCCGCAGACGGATTCGATCGTTCGGACGACGGCGACAAGGGTGCGGAATAACCTCAAGACGTACTATGCGGGCACCGGCAAGATAGATCCCGTCCGCATCGAGTTACCGGAAGGACACTATGTTCTCCGCGTCTCTATAATTGAGCCGGGAACTGAACCTGGGCGGGACGGTTCCGGAACAACCAGTGTGGCGACCGGGCCGCCGGCGCGAGCAGTCGGGGCTTTTGGGGCGACGGCGGATCGGAAGGACGGATCAGCGGGCGACAAGCGCCGGTTTCGGCGCTGGCCATTGTGGCTCGGTATTGCTGTGCCCGGGCTGATCGCCGCAGCCTACGTCTTACTTGCTCCTTCCACGCCTGAGGTGGTGCGTGTTAGACCAATTACACATGACGGCCGAATGAAGCACGGACCTCTGGTAATGGATGGATCGAGAATATACTTCCAGGAAGACGTGGGCCGAGATGCGACGTTGGCCTATGTGACCGAAGACGGACCTGTGACGTGGCTGACTCCTCCCATCCCGGGGCCGGTCGTGCTTATGGATGAAGACCGCCGCAGCGGCGAGTTGCTGATCCGCGGTCGTGGTGGAACGCTCTGGCGGTGGATGGCCGGCGCCGCGTCTGCGAACCGGGTCCCGGATGTTGTGGCGGGGGTGGCGGCGCAGTACGTTGGCGGGGATGCCGCAGTGACAACCGGGTCGAACACGGTCGAGTGGTTCAAGTTATCCAGTGGTCTCGTTATCCGGCGCGTCAAGGTTCCTTTGACTGAGTTTCAATCGATTCACTGGCTGCGGCTCCCGCCGGTGGGCCGGAGGGTCCGGCTCGGCGTATATGACGCGAAAACGGAAGCATTTTCTATCTGGGAGATGGACGCAGACGGTTCATCTCCGCATCCGGTCTGGAGAGCGGGAGCGGGCGGACCGGTGTACGGCACCTGGGTGGGAGGCGGACGCTGGTTTGTCGCTTCAGAGATAGATGGATCGGACGGGCCATTCGGACAATTGGTGAGCGTAAGTGAGAGGGCGGGAAAGGGCAGGTTTGACCCCCTGCCGATGCTGCCGGGACTTACCAACCTGGGAGCGCGCTGGGCCTGGCCGATCGACAGCGGCAGCGGACTCTTCGCTCTCGGCGAGACCAGGAGAGTCGAGGCAGAGCGACTTGATCTCCGCACCGGGAGGCTGATCGATTTGGCCAGCGGATTGTCTGCGTTTGATCTGGACTATTCCAACGATGGAAAGTGGGTTGCGTACGTCGATGACTTCGACAAGACGATTTGGAAAATGCGTGCCGACGGTGAGCTGAAGAGCCGGCTCACATACGCGCCGATGGAAGGCTTCGGTGTCCACTGGTCGCCGGACGGCGCCAGAATCGCCTTCATGGGGCATCGGCCCGAAGGCCGCTGGCTCGTCTATGTGATGCCGGCCTCTGGCGGCACCCCTGAGCCGGTGCACGCAGACGACCTCGAGCAAGGCATTCCGACCTGGTCTCCCGATGGGCGCTATCTAGTGTTCGGCGAGCGTCGCGGCCAGAGACCTGCGGCACAGATGCGGATTCACGTAGTTGATCTACGTACCCACGAGGTGAATGAACTACCGGGCTCGGCGGGGAAGTGGAGTGCGCGCTGGTCGCCGGATGGACGCTATGTTCTGGCCCAGTCGGTGGACTGGCATGATCTGTTCCTGTACGACGTGGCAAGAAAAAGGTGGGGGCGGATCGGGAGCTTTCGAAACGTAGACCAATTGGTCTGGACTCCCGACAGCCGACGTGTGTACTTTGTGGTGACAGATGAGTATGGCAGCCATTCTTTGCGGCAGTTCACGCTTGGCCGCGACCGGACGGAGGAACTTCTTAGCTACTGGGACGCCCCGGACCTGGAGGCGAGAATTGTGGGCGTAACGCCGGATGGTTCCCCTATACTGAGCCGCACGATAGCGATTCAGGAGATCTACGCGATGGATGTGAGGTGACCATGAGCCTTCGCGAGAGCCACGGGCCGCAGTAGAGTCGCGGGCAGAATTCGGATCGTGAAGAATGCTTACACAGAATTCCGGACACCCTCAGCGTGGGTGCGCGGCGGCTCAGCCTACAGAATCGCTCGCAACTGGCACGTATCCAGATGACGCCGACGGCGTTTGGGTCGATGATCGTGCAGTTTGCACGCCTTTCCGCATTGCGGGTAAGGCCATTCCACTGAGGCGTCATACGTCAGACTGACGACAACCTCCCCTGCCTTCATATTCAGGTCAACCGCCTCGACCCGCCACGGCTCCCGTACTCCCCATGTCTGCGCGTAAAGGTCTCGATCCCGCACTCACCCAGTATCCGTCTCACCCACTAAATTCCCGGATGGGCCACGAAAATTAAATCTTGCCCGAGGATCGAGCATCCTCCCGAGTGATGGACGGTCGCGCCGCCCGAGAGGAGTGTTTAACACTATGCGGAAAGCATTAGTCATTTTGCCGGCATTTGTGCTGCTCGTCTTTGCCCCGCTCGCATGTGCCCAAACTCAGACCGTCACTTATACGTATAACGGAATGGGGCTCCCAATTTTTCCCAATGACTGGGACGTGTGGGCTTTCGCAAACATTTATGTGCCTAAGAGCTTCACGATCAGCAAGGTGACCGTAGCGGTTCAGGTGCAATTCAGCGGCGTCGGTGCCTTGAACGTATATTTGTGGTCGCCTCAGGGGACCCGCACCAAGCTACTGGAGCGCAACTGCGGAAACCTCGCAAATATCGACACTACCTTCGATGATGGCGCTGCCACCATGTTCGCAAACTCCTGTCCTGGAGCACCCGGTGGATCTTATCGGGGCAACCAGCCTTTGGCTAACTCGAATGGCCAGAATGCATTTGGATATTGGCAAATCGGAGTCGAAAACAATGGCAACTCTAACACCGGGCTCTTGACTGCGGCTTCTATCACGATCACCGGTACGTCGTACACACCTCCCGCAATTGGCCCCCGGTCGATTGTAAGCCTAGCTACGCTCGAGAACGAAACGGTTGCGCCCGGCGACCAAATCCTCATTTTCGGCACGAGCCTTGGACCGGTAGATGGTGTCCGCGCCGACGCGACCCAGCAACTGCCGACCAGCTTGGGACAAACCACGGTTACCTTCGACGGCACGGCGGTGCCGTTGTTTTATGCCTCGAACAATATTGTCGCGATCCAGGCGCCGTTTACCCTCAACGCGGGATCAACGGCCCGGATTCAGGTGTCGACTCCATCGGGCTCTAGTGCATCCATTCCGCTCACGGTCGTCCCGACCAAACCGGGTATTCTAACCTACGATTCCGGGGGGCACGGCCAAGCCAGGGCCATCAACCAGAACGGCTCGCGCAATGGCAATGGCTCCCTCATCAGCCCGGAAGAGCCCGCACCGTCGGGAACCTACATTTCTCTGTTTGCTACAGGTCTCGGAGCGCTAGATCCTCCACTTGCGGCAGGCACTCCGCCGCCCCCCAGTCCTCTCTCCAACACCGTTGCGCTCGTCACGGCGACTATCGCTGGCCGGTCGGCAACCGTCGCTTTTGCCGGCGCCGCACCCGGGCTGACTGGCGTCTACCAAGTCAATGTGCTGGTGCCTGCCGACACGCCCAGCGGAACCGTTCCGGTGACACTGACAGCGGCTGGAGCCTCCAGCCAACCGGCAGTTACAATCGAAATCAAATAATTACGCACGTACGCGGTTAGCCCGCAATACTGTTCACTTAACAATCCTGATTCGCTAGGCGAAATTGAATCGGCGCGTTTTCGAGCGCTTTCGCGGCCGCAATGGATAGTTACTCATCTTCCGCTTTACTCCGCGAGCCTTAGTCCGGTTCCTGCTGGAGGCGACGCGTTCTTGCAGAATCTCGTCGAGGATCGTCTCATGCCGGACTGGGAGCTACCGAGGGGGAATAGCAACGCCCCGGGCCATCCGCCGTTGGACCACTCGCACCGAATGCAGGAAGGAGAGCCGGTCGGGATCTTCATCCGCCTTCAGGGCCGCTTCGTGCATTAAGCCGCGGATGGCGTAGTGAGCCATGAGCAAGCCCCAGGGGAAGAAGGTGGATGCGGTGGGGGGCGGGTAGAGGCTGAGGTCGGCGCGGACGCTGGCGATGTTGTCGGTGGGCTGGCTGCTGATGAAGCGGCGGGCGTTGCAGACCTGGGTGTCCACGCAGGTTACCGTAGCATACGGGGAATCCGTGTCGACGGGTTGGGGCTTGGGCGGTTCATTTTTGACTTGGCATCCAGTGCGCGGCCTGTGAGGTCACCGTCGCCCGGTAGGGTTGGCCGTAGTGAAAGCGAGTTTCGGGTTTGGCGAGTGTTTCTCCGTCGAGCCTGAACTGATAGGTGAATTCGATCGTTTCGGGTGAGGGCGCGCCGGGGCAGGGCTGGGTGAATCTCCAAGTGGCGGCGTTGTCCCGGGCGGCTCGAGCGAGGACGGGATCGCCCGATAGCGGTGCGGCCCGCAGCACTTTGCCGCTGGCTCCGAGAGTGAGGCGCAACACCACCACGCCTTCGATGCGCGCCTGACTTGCGAGGGCGGGGTACGTGGGAGCGTCGAACTCGATGGGGAACCAATCCGCGGCGAGCATTGGAGAGGCGAGAAGCAGGGCGCAAATCAGGGTTCTGGTGAGCATGGCGGTTGGCTCGGGGCGTCCGGCAGTCATTTCTATCAGATTGCGGGTGGCTTTGGTGGTTGGGCGAATACGTACGGAGATCGCTGCGATGGGGCGTTTCTAGTACACGGTCCATTCCGTGCCGTCCGGCCGGATCAGCCTGATGGCTGCCGATGGCCGTGCCGCGTCTTTCGATTTGATGAGTACGCTGAGCCTGGGCTCGGGTATGCCGGGCGTCCGGAACAAGAGACCCCACTCGTCAACGGTTCCGTCACGTGGTATGTCCGCCGTGCCCAGAGCGCCGAGCACGATGCGGGTGGGGCGCCTCTGGTCACCGAGGGCGAGTGTCGTGTGGCCGTCGGGTGGCTGGCTGTTGAGGCCAGCGACGATGTTACCATCGCGGCTCATCATGCGAACGAATCGGGATGGTGGATTCCGTGTGGCGCCGATTTCCATGGCAGGGGTGACGCCGTCGGTGTAAAACCGGAGTACAGTTTCGCCTCCGGACGAGGTCAGCCGGGCGGCCGGGCGGCCGTTTTCGTCCACGATGACGAGTTCCCGGGCCTTGAGCGTAGCCGAGCGCGGTTGGGTCGACGTGCCCAGGCTTCCGGTGGCGAGCGAGCCGGTGATACCGCCGATCACCGCGGCGGTGAATATGACGAGGCTGTTCTTCATCCCGGGGCCACCATTCTATCGTTTCGGGTTCGTGCGAACTTTCCTGATCCATGCTTCGATCGCCGCTCAGGGAGATTGGCTCTTTTTGACGACGTTGGTGGTTGGGGAGATTTTGCCGGTGTTGGCGGAGGCGGGGTAGGCGCACTGGAGGTGGAGAGAGGAGGGAGCGATTTCGGTGAGTTGGCCGAGGGCGGTCAGGGTGAGGAGTTCGGTGGCGGGGACGAGGCCCTGGGATGGCGCGCGGCCTACCAGGAGCCGATCGAGTATGCGATCGCCCAGAAGGCGAAACTGGAGAAGAATATGCCGAGACCCTCCGAGTCGGCCGCGTTTTTGGTGCCGAACATCGCCATTACTGACTGCCATAGGCTCATCGGGGCGAAGGTCTGAGACCAGGTTTCCCGGACGACCTCAAGCCAGATCAAAACCGGAAGAACCCAGACCCAACGGCCCATGCCGGCGGCCCGTTTGACGGAACGCTGGATGCGGAAACCGAGGAGGTAGGCTATGACGGAGCCGGCAACGGACAAGACCGGATCGGTGAGGTATAACGACGAGGCGACGAGGGCGAGGGCGAACACTCCCGCCGTGGCCAAGAACTGCTGGCCCAGGAACGACAGGATGGCGACCTGGGCGGGTGTGGGTTCTGGCGGCGGTTCAAACATTGCAAACTCTTCTAGATTACCTACCGGTAACCTCCTACCAGGGGTGGAAGGTCGAAGTGACGATTGACGTGCTTCCGGTAAATCGCGCCGTTAGGAATTCGATCGTGACCGCGAAGGGCTGCAGCGGGTCCACCGCGATTTTGGTGATCGGCGTACGTCGTGGTGAAAATGTGGGGCGGGCGGTGATGGTGCCGGGATGCAAGCAGGCTCCTCCCGCGGCCGAATTCATAAGGTGCGCCTCCGCCAGTATCTCGCACGGCGTCCGATGGGCGCAGATCGTCTGCAAGACGTTTGCGCCCGAGGGAAAACTCGGCCGATCGTCGCGAGGGTATCGAAAAGCCCGGACCCGAGTATCACGTTGACCTCTCCCCCGCTGGAAGAGCCAGGCCGTTTGACAGGCACGTGATGTTACCGATCCGTCTCCTGATGGAGCCTGGAAGTGCGGTGAGAGCGGATGCGAAGGCCTGGGCGCCGCGGCTGATTGCCGGGGGCGCGGGATGCGCCGGGCAGTCGGGGTTGTCGACGCTGTTACGGGACCGGCTGGGGCGAGGGCGCCGTTCAAATGCGCCCCGGCTGGGGTTTCGGGCGTGAGCGCCGGGACAACCACCAGAGGGCGAGTGCGGCGCAGGCGGCGAGGGCGAGGACAACTTCGCCGGCGAGGATCAGACCGGCGGAAATGGGTCTCAATTCGTCGTCGAGGGCAAGGCCGACCAGGCGGTCTTTGACCAGGCCGGACCAGTACGGGACGACGACGAGGGTTCCGGACCACAAGGCGGGCTCGATATCGGGGCCTCGATCGGGCGGCGGGGACGGGCGCTCCGAGACGCGAATGGTAACAGTGGTGCCGGAGGGCGCCTGGAACCGGACGCCGACCGGCGCGCAGTCTGACGAGTAGCCGTATGGCGGCAGTTCGGCGGCTTCCAGCGGGAGGGCGCGGGAGTTGGCCGAGGCGTCTATGACGAGAGCGCCGCCGGTGTGGCAGTACAGGACGTTGCTGGGCGGAGGAAAGGCGACGGCGACGACGTAGGCGGGATCGCCCCAGGCACGGGTGAGGCGGGCCCAGGCGGGGCCGCTCGGGATGGTGGCTTTCAGGCTGATCGAGCCGCGCCCTTTTAGCCGGCGCAAGGGAACGGAGGCCAGCGGCTCAAACGCGGCGCCTGCGTCGCGGGAGTTGAGGGCGAACCTGGGCCGCAGAACGATTCCCAGCGCCAGGAGGGCGGCGCCGAGGAGCAGGAATGCGGCGACGGCGAGGCGGCCGGCGGAGAGACGGCGTTTGATCCGGGGCGGGGGCATTATTCGCCTCCGGGAGGGTTCGACATGTCATGCGACGTGTCTCGTGGTTTGAAGACGCCGAGCTCGCTCTTTTCCGATCCCCATCGGCGCAGTTCCTCTTCGGACATCGCGACCCTTTCTTCGTAAATGAGTTCGGCGCCATGCTCCAGTTCGTCGTGGATGACATTCAGATCCAGGAGGCCCCGAAAGGTCACGCTGACGGTTTTGCCCTCCGGGTTCAGATATGTCGTGTTGAAGGGCTTTCCGAGTTCGATGGCCCGATCGTAGGCCTCGTCCGGGGAATCGGCGCGGATCAACACCAGATTGGTGTGGACGATGTTGTCCGCTTCGCCGTCGATGCGGAACTCCTCGACGATCTCGGCGAGATACCATTTCGCATCCGGCGGTATGTATCCCATGGATCTTTCACTCCTGGCGCTCTTGCTGTTTTCGTGCATCGCGCCTCGAGGGGGCGTGAGGCGGGGGAGGACGGCGTCGCATGTGCCGTGGTCCGGGCGGGCGTTGGACCGCTCACTGTCCACGAGGGCGAGGGTAGCATGGGCGGAGGTGGCGTGGTTTCCGGGCCGCCTGCCGCCCGGCCCGGTGGCAGGCGGCTCAGGAAGGCGGATCGGCGCCGGCGGCGTCTTTCCGGCCGGCGCCGGGCGGACCGTTAAGGCGTTTGAGCCAGTGCCACGCGGCTGCCATGATCAAGGCCTCGACGAGGTTGCGGGCGAGGATCAGGGGAAGCATGAGGAGAAAGCTGGCCGTTGCGCCGCGGAAGACGTGAATTGCATACACGAAGTCGATGGGCAGGGTGATCACGACGATGGCGGCCCAGCGCTGGGTGAAGGTGCCGTTGGCGAGGATCGCCGCCGCGCGGCGGCGAGGGCGAAGGGTCATGGCGATGTCGAGGCCGGATTGCGGTTCGCGGGGCCGAGCTGGTTGACGGATGGCGGGAAGGGGTGAATCCCGTAGCCGCGCCAGCGCGGGGCGTTGGGGACTTCGGCGGCCACGAGGGTGAGGGTAGCACGGGCTGAGGGGTCAGGGGCGGGCGGCGAGGGCGGATGGGGAGGAGTGGTGGAGGAGGGATTCGCGGAGGGGGTGGGCGTCGGGGAGGGAGGAGGCGAGGCGGGCGAGGGCGGCGGCGGATTGTTGGGCGAGCGAGGGCGAGTTGGCGATTTGGGCGGCTGTTGCCAGGACGCGCCATTCGGCTAACGGGGCTTCGATGCCGTCGAGGGCGGCGCGGGCGGCGGCGAGGGAAGAAGCGGCTTGGGTAGAGTCGCCTTCGGCGTGGGCGATGCGGGCCTGGAGGCGGTGGGCGAGGGCGAGGTAGGTGCGCTCGCCGGGGAGAGAGGCGAGATCGGCGAGGATCCGGGTTTGGCGGCGGGCATCGGCGGTGTCGCCGGAGGCGAGGGCGAGTTCGGCGAGGGCGTTGCGGAAGGGGAGGCGGAAAATCCAGTCGAGGCAGAAGGGGCCGGCTTCGGTTTCGGCGAGGATGGTGTCGAAGGCCTCGCGGGCGAGGGCGAGATCGCCGAGGCCGAGGCGGGCTTCGCCGAGCATGAGCAGAGTGACGAAGCGGGGGAAGCCGGGGCGGGCGTTGGGGAGAGTTTCGAGGCAGATGTCGAGGGCGCCGGCGAAGTCGAAGGACTGGGCGTGGAGGCGGGCGCGGATCATTTGGAGGACGGTGAGGGCGGTGCCGTTGCCGTTGGATTCGGAGAGCTCAATGCCCTGGCGGAGGACTTCGAGGGCCTGGCCCCATTCGCCCAAGTGGAGCAGGGCCCAGGCCTGGAAGTAGAGGCAGGAGATGTAGAGAAAAGCGTCGCCGGTGTCGAGGGCGATTTGAATGCCCTCGGAGGCGAGGGAGCAGGCGAGGCGGCCCTGGGAGCGGTAGGAGTGGAAGAACGAGCAGGACATGAGGTGGACGCCGATGGCGCCGGGGTCGCGGGCGGCGCGGGCGGCTTCGAGGGCGGCGAGGCAGTCGTTGAACAGGGAATCGGTCCAGCCCTGGAGGCGGATGGCGCGGCTGGCGAAATAGCCGCGGGCCTGGAGGTGGAGGCCGGGGTCGGGGAAAGCGGAGCTGAGATCGACGGCGCGCTGGGCGGTTTCCAGCGAGCGGCGGTGGTCGGTCCAGAAGAGGACGGCGCTGAGTTTGAGGAGGGCGCGGACGCCCCAGTCGGGGCGGTTGGCGGCTTGGGCGGAGGCGATGAGGCGCTGGTATTCGGCGGCGGCGGCGGGGTGGTCGTCGACGGCGCGCCAGATGATGCCGCGCTCGTCGAGGAGGACGGCTTCGAGGGGGAAGCGGTCGGCGGGAGGGAGATGGGGGAGGAGGCGGAGGGCGTGGTCGAGGTGGTCGAGGGCTTCGCGGTTGGCGCAGCGATTGGCGGCGGTGACGGCGGAGAGGCGGAGGTAGCGGACGGCGCGGGGGAAGTCCCGGCCTTGCTCGAAATGGACGGCGAGCTCGGCGGCGATTTCGGGGAGGTGGGCGGAGTAGGCGTCCTCCTGGAACTCGCCGATGCGTTTGTGGAGGACGATGCGGCGGGCTTCGGGGACGGAGTGATAGAGGACGTGCTGGTAAAGGATGTGGGTGAAGCCGTAGCGTTCGAGCAGCGAGCCGTCGATGAGTTGGATGAGCTTGGCGGGGCGGATGAACTGGCCGCGGCGGACGAGGTCCTCGCAAAGCGAGGCGAGCGCGGCGGGCGTTTCGGAGGAGGCGAGGCCGCCGGCCAGGGTGCGGGTGGAGAACTCCATGCCGGCGACGGAGGCGACCGAGAGGATGCGGCGTTCATCGGGGCTGAGGCGATCGAGCTGTTTTTCGATCATCTGCTGGAGGCTGTCGGGGATGCCGGTGTCGATTTGGGCGAGGGGGACGGCGAGGGACCAGCCGGCGGGGCCGCGGAGGAGCTGGGAGCGGGCGATCAGATAGTCAACGCAGTTGACCAGGAAGAGAGGATTGCCGTCGGTGCGCTGGTGGAGGAGGCGGGCGAGGCCGGCGGGGAGGGGCGGACCGGGGAAGCGGAGGGCGAGGAAGCGGGCGACGGCGTCGAGCGAGAGAAACTCGATGGGGATTTCCGAGCAGCGGTTGTGGATCTGGAGCTCGCGCTTGAGGGCGCGCAAGGGGTGTTGTTTGACGATGATCTCGGCGGGGCGGAAGGTGCCGATGATGAGGAGGCGGGCGGGCTCGCGGCCGCGGGCGAGGTGGCCGATGAGGTCGACGGTGGAGAAGTCGCTCCAGTGAAGGTCTTCGAGGACAAGGACGAGGGGAGTTTGGGCGGTGAGGGCTTCGACGGCTTCGGCGATCTCGCGAAGCATGCGCTCCCGGGCGGCGCCGAGGGTCTCGCGTTTGAGGGATTCGAGGCCGGCCTGGGAGACCAGCGACGGCATCTGAGCGAGCCAGGTGGGGGCGTGGCGGCGGAGGATCTCGAGGAAGGACTCGCGGCCGGGCTGGCGGCAGAGGCGGGCGATGGCGGCCAGGACGGGGAAATAGGGTTCGCCTTCGCCGAAGTGTTCGAGGCACTGGCCGTGAGCGACCCAGGCGCCGGAGGGGGCGAGGGAATCGACGAAGGCTTCGACGAGAGTCGTTTTGCCGATGCCGGTTTCGCCGGTGACGAAGACAAGCTGGCGGTGGGCGTCGAGGGAGCGGGCGTGGGCGGCGTGGAGGCGGGCGAGGTCGGATTCGCGCTCGATGGCGCGGAGGGCGGGAGACGGGACGGGAGCGCCGTGGGGGGATTCGATTTCGCCGATGAAGCGGTAGCCGCGGCGGTGGGCGGTTTCGATGAAGCGGGGCGAGGCGGCGGGGTCGTCGAGGGCTTTGCGGATTTCGGCGACGGCGACTTTGAGGACGCCTTCACCGACGTGGGTTTCGGGCCAGACGGCGTCGAGGAGCTCGTCTTTGGAGACCAGGCGGCCGGCGTTTTCGACCAGATGGCGGAGGACGAGGAAGGCTTTGCGGTTGAGGGGAATAGGTTGAGATTGTTTGAAGAGCGACTCGTTAGCCGCGTCGAGGCGGAAGGGCGGGAACACGAGTGGCGAGTGCGGGGGCAAGAGCGGGACCTGGAGGGTATTTTATCGTCAAATTCCGGCTCGAGCAGGGCCATTCTTGAATGAAGATCGGGTTTGAGGCGAAGAAAGAGCCAACCGGAGGCGTGTGACCGCGGCGACCGGGCTGGTGGCCGACCTTGGCCGCGTGGGCGGTCCATCGGGTGGAGGACCGCCACGTGACGCCGCTGAGCCGGGTACCGGCGCGGCGACTATTGCTCAAACACGCCGACCACGATGATTTCGTATGGCAACGTGCCAGAGAAGACGTCTCCGCCGCTTTGGGCGGCGATTTCGGATACCTCGGCCAGGTTTACGCGGGGGATACCGAGAACGTGCAGGCGCTCGCCCTTGCCGAGTGCCTTGACCTTCCCGGCGGGCGGCGTTCCGTCGACGAAGACCATCCGGCGAGGGCTCGAGTTGACCTTTTCTTCACCATCATCGTTGCCATAGACATCGGCTAGTACGAAGATGCCGTTGCCATCGCCGGGCTTGACATCTCCGACGCGCTCCATGACGAATTCAACGTAGTTGTACCGGGCCGATCCGCTGGCGATGCTGATGGCGGTGTCGGTGGCTTGAATGGTAGCCGGAATATTTTCGTAAAACGAGAACGCCTTGCCGGCGTCATAGGCGGTGTAGTTTGGAATGGGCTGAAACGACGGTGCGACGTCGTTGCCGTCGAAGGAGGTAACAGGATGGATTTCGAACACATGGGCGGGATTGGAATCGATGGGAGCAGGAACAGGATCTCCCTGCGTCTGCGGTTCCCGGCCGAGGTGTTCGAACCAGATGCGCCATACGCCACTCACCGGGACGGGATTGCCGCCGGTTACCGTTTTCAGGTCCGCCAGGGCTGAGGCCTGGCCCGCGGCGTTGATCATCTCGACGACCAGGGGCAGGCGGATCTCGTCGTCGCGGCCAGCCATGTGGATGTCGCCGTCGTCGCCTCCGCTCTTGATCCGGTGGGGCTTTTTCAGCGCCTCATCGACCTGAAGGTTGACGGTGATGGTCGCGGCGTTCTTGTACTTCTCGACAAACGACTTACTCAGTGTCAGCGTCTCCGCGCGGAGGGCAGCCGCGCCGAAGCAGAGTAAGGAAGCGATCCGGAGAGTCCATGCGCAGGTGTTCATGGCGGTCTCCTATGCGGCCTGCTTGGCCGGTTCAAGTCCGGCGCTTCGGAGGTTCATGAGGCGGTTCAGGGAATCGAACCAGAAGGGAGCGCCGAGCGAGACGGCGATAACGGTGAATATCCAGCCGAGGATGCGCAGGAGCCAGTGCTCGGCGTCGGTGGGGACGGAGGCGCGGGTCCAACCGACGATACGGCCGAGGGTGCGGCTTTCCTGTTCGGTGAGCGTGTCGGACTGGGTGGGCTTGACGGTCGGTTTGAGCGGATCGTTTTTGTCGGTGTATTCGACGATGCTGGTGGGACGCGGCATCTGGGCGCGCTGTTTGGCCTGCTCGACGACGGCGCTGCGCAGGGCGGGATCGACCCACAACTGGCGGGCGAGGGCGAGGGTGTCGGCGTTGGCGACGACGGTGAGGGCGACGGCGATAGCGATGGTCCAGATCTGGACGGTGCGTTTGTACCAGCCGGAGACGCGGTCCATCGAGTCGTTGAACCAGTCCTCGATGTTGCGCTGGGCTTTCTCGATGTCGTTGCCGGCGCTGCCGACCAGGGCGACGAGAGCGGATTTCACGTCGCCGTCGGGAAGGGCGTTGACACCGGCGACGAGGTCCTGGACGGCGATCGGCCCTTTTACGGTTGGCGTGGCGAGATCCATGAGCGTGGTGGCGAAGGTGCGGGCGGCGAGGTAGGAGGGGTGTGCATCGCCGCGAGTCATACCGGCAATGACGGGGTGCTTGTAGAAGGCATCGAGGAACCGGGCATTGCCGAATGGCTGGTTGTCGAGCAGGATATGGATGCCCTCTTTGAGAGTATTGGCGCGGGTTTTGAAGATACCGGCGATCCATTCATTGATCGCGGTGCAGAAAATGCCGAGCAGGAGATAGACGAACGTCAATCCGATGGCGACGTCGAGAACGGTGGAATTGAAGATTCCGCCCATAGGTGGAGCCCCCTTTCGGTGAGTAGTATAGATCAAAGATCGGGAATCGAGGAGGGGAAATTGGGGGTGGCG
>DAIDHC010000065.1 GCA_027452065.1 Bryobacterales bacterium | reverse complement strand
GAATGGCGGCGACGTCAGCGAGGGCCGCAACCTCGGCGCCGGCCTCATCCCCAATCTCGACTCCATCCAGGAGTTCCGCCTCATCACCAACAGCTTCGACGCCGAGTACGGCAAGTTCAGCGGCTCGGTCATGAACGCCATTACCAAGTCCGGCACCAACGGCTTCCATGGCGACCTATTCGAGTTCCTCCGCAACGACAGCTTCGACGCTCGCAATTTCTTCGATCCCACCAAGGCCGAACTCCACCGCAATCAGTACGGCTTCACCGCCGGCGGCCCCTTCTGGAAAAACAAGCTCTTCTGGTTCACCGATTACCAGGGCACCCGCCAAGTCGCCGGAGCCAGCACCGGCAACGTCGGCGTCCCCAGTATGGCTCAGCGCGCCGGCATCTTCGGCAACTCCGCCTTCACCGACGCCAACGGCAACCCCACCACCGTCCAGGGCTCCTACTGGGCCAGCGTTCTTTCCAGCCGCCTCGGTTACGCCGTCCAGAACGGAGAACCCTACGGCGGCTGCTCCGATCCGGCCAACTGCGTCTTCCCCAACGGCACCATCCCCCAGCGCGCCTTCGATAAAGCCGCCATCGGCGTCCTCCCCTACATCCCCGCGCCCAATCAGGCCAACGGCTTCTATGCCGATGCCAGCCAGCGCAACAACGTTAACGACGACAAGATCGGCGAGCGCGTCGATTTCGTCAACGAGAAGACCGGCAACTGGTCCTGGTATTACCACCTCGACGACACCACAGTGAACGACGCCCTCCCCAACTCCGGCGCCAGCGTCCCCGGCTTCCCCGCCATTACGCCCTCCCGCGCCCAGCAAATCGTCATGAGCAACACCAAGACCATCGGACCCTCCATGGTCAATGAATTCCGCGTCAGCTTCTTCCGCACCTCCACCACCACCAACAAGCCCGAGGGCAGCTTCGCCAGCCTCTCCAGCCTCGGCTTCACCACCGGCGCCGGCACCCTCGGCATCATCCCCTCCGGTCCCGCCGGCTTCCCCCAAACCGTCCCCCCGATGTACTTCAATAACTTCTCCATCGGCGTCCCCACCCTCACCACTTTCCAGCCCAACAACACCTGGCACTTCTCCGACGGCTTCTCCAAAGTCGCCGGCAACCACAGCATGAAGTTCGGCGGCGAGTTCCGCTACCTCCAGATCAACGAGCGCAACACCTGCGCACCCAACGGCGACTTCACTTTCAACGGCAGTGAAACCGGCGTCGACATCGCCGACTTCCTACTCGGCGCCCCAGTCAACTACAACCAGTGCAGCCAGCAGTTCCTCGACTCCCGCACCCGCTACGGCGGCGCCTACGGCCAGGACACCTGGAAGATCCGGCCCAACCTCACCCTCAACTACGGCGTCCGCTGGGAAGTCAGCATGCCGTGGTACGACACCCAGGGCAAGATCGAAACCATCAACCCCGGCGAGCAGTCCACGGTCTTCCCCACCGCCCCCAAAGGCTGGGTCGTCCCCGGCGATCCCGGCATCCCCAGCACTCTCGCTCCGACTCGCTACAACAACTTCGCTCCCCGCATCGGCCTCGCCTGGTCGCCCGATTTTAAGGACGGCATCCTCCACAAAATCTTCGGCGGCGCCGGCAAAACCAGCATCCGCGCCGCTTATGGCATCTACTACACATCCATCGAAGACCTCAACCTCTTCTATGAAGTCGGCGACGCCCCCTTCGGCCTCTACTGGGTCAGCCCGCAGCCGACCATGATGGACACGCCCTTCCAGACCCGCTCCGACGGTACTTCCCAGGGCCAGCGCTTCCCCTTCAACTTCCCCGTTCCCGGAAGCCCGTCCAACAAGACCCTCGACTACTCGGTCTATCTCCCCATCTCTTACTCACCTGGTTACTCCATCCACAACCAGATGCCGTACTCGGAAGACTATAACTTCACCATCCAGCGCGAACTCTCCAGCAGCACCGTCCTCACCCTCGGCTACGTCGGCACTCAGGGCCACAAGCTCATCAGCCAGTACGACGCCAACCCCGGCAGCCCCGCGCTCTGCATGCAGTTGAACGCCGAGGGCGCCACCCCAACCTGCGGCCCCAACGGCGAGCAGACCACCTACACCCTGCCCAACGGCAGCCAGGTCTTCGGCACCCGTACCGCTCTCGGCAATGCCTTCGGCTACGGCAACTCCTTCACCGCCAACATCGCCAATTCCACTTACAACTCGCTCCAGGTCTCGGTCGAGCGCAAAGCGGCCGACGTTACTTTCCTCGTCGCCTACACTTACTCCAAGTCCATGGACGACTCCTCCGGCTTCGGCCAGTGGGTCAATTTCTCTAACTACGCCCTCAGCCACTCGCTGTCCACCTTCGACACCACCCATAACCTGGTGGCCAGCTACAACTGGAACATTCCCTTCGACCGCTACTTCGGAGCCGCGCCCCGCCGCCTCACCCAGGGCTGGAACGTCGTCGGCATCAGCCGCTTCTCCTCCGGCTTCCCCATCGGCCTCAGCCAGGGCCAGGATCTTTCCCTCTACGGCAGCGGCAACACCGATGTGCCCAACGTCATCGGCCCGGTCCAAACCCAGAATCCGCGCAACGCCGGACCCAACGGCCCCAACACCTACTTCCTCCCCGGCGCCTTCGCCTCCGGCCCCTATGGCGCCTTCGGCAACGCCAACCGCCAGTTCTTCCACGGCCCCGGCATCCTGAACACCGACTTCGCCCTGCTCAAGGACACGCAGATCAGAGAATCCATGTCCGTCGAGTTCCGCGCCGAATTCTTCAACGTCTTCAACCACACTCAGTTCAACAACCCGAACGGCAACTTCACCAGCAGTCTGTTCGGCATCGTCACCAGCGCCCGCGACCCCCGCATCGGCCAGCTCAGTCTGAAGTTCCTCTGGTAGTATCGGCGTAGTGCGCGGCTGGTTTCTTTTCTTCGCTCTCGCGGTGCTGTCGGCCACAGCGCCGCGGGGTGGGGAATCCGCCGGTGCCCTCCGCGCCCGCGCCCTCGCCTCCGCGCAGAAAAAGGACTGGCCGCAAGCCATCGCCGCCTACCGCCAGGCGCTCGCCCTGGAACCCTCCGACCCCGGCACTCACTTCAACCTCGGCCTCGCTCTCAAGCTTTCCGGCGACCTCCCCGCCGCCGCCGATGAGCTCTCCGCCGCCCTCCGCCTCCGCCCCGGCTGGCCCGAAGCCTCCTACGCCCTCGCCGCCACCGATTACTCTCTCGGCCGCTCCCCCGACGCCCTCGCCCTCCTCCGCGCCTCCTCCTCCGCCCATCCCTCCTTCGCCCCCGCGCGCCTTCTGCTCGCCTCCATCCTCATCGATATGCGCGAATGGGGCCAGGCCGAGGCCGAGCTCAACGCTCTCCTCCGCCTCCATCCCGGCAACACCGCCGCTCTCGAATCGCTCGCCCGCATCCATCTTCAGAACAACGAGCCCGGTCGCGCCGCCGCCGAGCTTCGCCAGTGCCTCAAAAGCCGCCCCTCCGACGCCGGCCTCCATCAGAATCTCGGCCTCGCCCTCCAGCAGTCCGGCGATCTCCCCGCGGCCGCCGCCGAGTTCCGCAAAGCCATCGCCGCCGACCCCAACCTCGCCCCCGCCCACTTAAGCCTCGGCATCGCTCTCCGCCGCCTCGGCCAGTCCTCCGAAGCCCTCGCCCAGTTCCGCTCCGCCGCCCGTCTTGCTCCGCAGGATCCCCAGGCCGCCTACGAGCTCGGCATGAGTCTCAAGGCCGCCCACGACATCGACTCTTCCATCGCCGAGTTCCGCCGCGCCCTCGCCCTCAAACCCGATTTCGAGCAGGCCCGCTACAGCCTCGGCGTCGCCCTCCGCATGCAAGGCGACTCCCAGGCCGCCCAGAGCGAAATGAAAGAACTCGGCGCCCTCCACGATTTTCGCGCCCGCCTCGCCGAGTCCAAAAACCTCATCCTCACCGGCGTCGCCTCGCTCAAGAAGGACGACCTCGCCGCCGCCGAAGCCGCTTTCCAAAAGGCGACCGAGCAAAGCCCCACCCTCGCCACCGGCTTCTACTTCCTCGGCGTCACCGCCGAACGCAAAGGCGACTCCGCCCGCGCTTTCACGCTTTATCAAAAGGCGCTCGAGCTCCAGCCCGACTATGCCCAGGCCCAGCTCAGCCTCGGAACCTGGTATGCCCGCCAGGGCCGGATGAGCGAAGCCGTCGAGCAGTTCCGCCGCGCCACCCTCAACGACCCCGACCTCGCCGAGGCCCACTACAACCTCGCCCTCGCCCTGATGCGCACCGGCGACGCCGAAACCTCCGTCCGCGAACTGGCAAACGCCATCGCCTTAAGCCCCGACTTCACCGACGCCCGCATCCAGCTCGGCCTCCTCCAAAGCCAGCTCAACGACCCCGCCTCGGCCGCCCGCACCTTCCGCGACGTCCTCCGCCACGAACCCTCCAACGCCGAGGTGTACAACAACCTCGGCCTCGTCCTCCTCCAGGCCAAAGACAACGAAGGTGCCCGCAAAGCCCTCGAATCTGCCGTCCGCCTGAAACCCGCCTACGCCGAAGCCCACTACAACTTAGCCCTGGCCCTCCAGGCCGCCGGCAACGCAACCGCCGCCGATTCCGAATTCCAGGAAGCCTTCCGCCTCAACCCCAGCCTCCGCGAAGCCGTAAAGCCCGGCCCTTGAGCCCGGCGCTCGAACCGCTGGAGTTGCGCCAGTGCATCAAATCGCCCGGATTGGGTGCTTCCACTTCGTGCTGCCACTTCGGAACGGACCACTATTCTCCCATC
This sequence comes from Bryobacterales bacterium, assembly GCA_027452065.1. Taxonomy (GTDB): domain Bacteria; phylum Acidobacteriota; class Terriglobia; order Bryobacterales; family Bryobacteraceae; genus JAJYKC01. Next base: position 15,784 of record DAIDHC010000065.1, on the reverse strand, counting down.
GAAGCATTTAACATCGGCCGCTGCCATTCCGGCCACGCCGCGCCGCCGCTCGCGCGTGTACGGCGAAACGCGAGAGAGACGCGCGATTTGGACCCGTAGTTGATGCCGGACCAGCACGGATACCGCCCTTTCGTGGTCGCCCCATGTCGCTGCCTTTTCTGGTCTTTCCTCCCCTGGCGGCGCAGTTCGTCCTGAAAATCGCATCAACATTGAAGACGACGTCCATGCGGGAACGGAAGCCGTGATGGCTTCTGGAACCTGCTTCCACGGAACGCCAATAAAACCGGGATCTCCGTCAGACAGGTCTCCGTCAGACTCTTGCCCGGAGCTGACGCCTTATCGTATACTTTTCGAAGCCGGAAAGGCGAAATGGAAATCCCGGCTTAAACGTCCGATAGATCAGTCCCAGTTAGGAACTTACTGCAATGCCCGAAATCGACATGGTCGTGGCGCTGTGGAATCGTGACACCGCTACGAAGCAGGCCGGCTTCAATCCGGATCGTCTTCGGCTCCTGAATGACGCGCTGCAAGCATGCCAGGCCCAGCTCGCGACGATCTTGAAGCCCGCCCAAAAGATCAAGGGCATCTTCCTCGCGCCCGAGTACTACTTTGCGCGCGAAAACGCCGGGCAGGTGGAACGCTACGGTTCGTTGAACGAGCGCTGCCTAACCGAGACCGGCAAGGATTTCATCGTCCAGCACCTTCTCACCGTAAGCAAAACCTATCCTCAAGTCCTGCTCATTCCCGGCACGGTGGCCTGGAAGAAAAGCGTCACTCGCACTCCCGATCAGGAGTTCAAGCGGGATCCGGAAACCCATCGCCGCACCAACATCGCGAAGACCCAAACCAGGCAGGATTCCGTGTTTAACGCGATCAACACCAACTTCGGCATCGGAGGGAGTAGAGGTGGATACCTCGCAACCGAACTCCTCCGCGCAAAAATTCGCCGGGAATTGAATCCTGCGACTGGCCTGGCCAACCCCGATGATGTGGCCGCGCAAATCCATATTCTTTTCCAGCAATCCGAGAATGATTTGAGGCTGGCGCTCCAAGCCAGATTCGGCACCAGCGACGGCATGTATAAGAGCGTTCCAACTCACCAGGAGAACGCCGACGCTCTCTTTGACGGTACAGCCACGCACGTCATGAAGAATACCGCGTTCGTGTTTCTGAATGGCAAGATAAGGTTCAAATACAATAAGAAGAACGATTTTCACGAGGCGCTTTCGGACGCGGGCGAGACCATATTTTGCCCCGGCGCCAAGTCCGGATTTGCCACTGTGGAAGGCATCGACATCGGTCTCGAAATTTGTTTGGACCACGCTGTTCAGGCACTCGCAAACACTCCGTTACCGGCGAGTGGAACGCCGATGTTTCATATCCTTACCTCCGCTTCCGTTGGGGTAACCCATGCCGTTGTCCGGGAGAACGGTTATCTCATTCACGCTTCCAGCGACAAGAACATGGCCGTGGTCAGTCAAAAGACGTCAACCGGCTGGAACAATGCGACGCCAGTCCAAAAGACTAGCGTCGGCGGCGATCCTCTCGATATCTATAAAATCAAAGTAACAGTCCCCTAACTGCGCAGGCCCTGGCGCGTGCCCTCGGGAACTGGGTTCGTGGCGGATGTGCTTCCTGAAGTTTGCGCGGGGAAATGGACAACCAGGATTACAACGTTGCAATCGGTTGCGACTGCCGATTTTCGCGGCACGCGTGTCCCCTTCAAGAACCTGATGGACTGCCTTGAAGGTGGACATCCCACGCCCGATTTCCTCGACCTGTTTCCCACGATCACGGGCGAAATCGCCGTCCAGGCGCGCGAAGAGGCCAAGGAGTCGTTGCTCGCCAGAATCGTATGGGGATTCTGCTGGACGAGTGCGTCCCCGTGGATTTCCGCGTCCTGCTCACTGTCGATCAAGCGATCTCTCGGCCACCGCCGCCCCAGGGCCTGAAACTCTCGATCATTCTCGTCCGATCGCGGCCCATCGTCGTCCAGGCCCCGGCGTCGATTCAGCGAGATGACTGCGTTGTGGTTCCGTCTTCAAACTGACCCGCGCCGGTGGTTGGCTCGCTGGTTTTCCCCGCCGCCGATCGCGGGCGTGTTGCCGTTGAAGTCCCGGCCCGCGCCCGCGCCTCCGTTAGATCAGCCGCGCAGCGGCCGCTCTACTGCTTCACCGCAATCGCCGAAATCTCGATCCTCGCTCCGCCGATCAATCCCGCCACCTGCACGGTCGCCCGCGCCGGCTTCGGATCCGGCATCAGCTTCTTATAGACTTCGTTCATCTTCGGAACATCGTTCAAGTCCGTAACGTAAACCGTCACCGATGTGATGTCCGTCATCTGAAAGCCCGCCTTCTTGACCACTTTTTCCACCGCCGCGATGGCATTCGTTGTCTGCACCGTAATGTCGGTGCCCGTGACTTTGCCGTTCGCGTCCGGCCCCTGCTGGCCGGCCACGTAGAGCGTGTTGCCCGCCACGTACCCGCCGCTAAACGGCATGCCCTTCTTGAAGTCGATCGCTTTGTTTTGAGCAAAGGCGCCGCCCATCGCGCAAAGCGCCAGCACGCACAGCGCTGGCAGCCGCGTCAGCATTGTCCTTGAATTTCCCTTGGTCAGAATTGTTCTCATGTTGTCGATTCTCCCATGCATCTGTTTCGGTCTCTTCGATGGCACGCCCATCGGCGCCACCCGTCCCCCCTAAAATTCCTTACAGCGCCCACGCCCCGACGCGGTATCTAATGACAGTGCCCCGCGTCTCAGCCGATCTGCGCCACCCACCGCTCCAGCAGCGCCCCCGGCTTTTCCTCCAGCGCCACCGCTTCCCGGTGCGTCTCCTCCCCGCCGCGCACAAACACCGCCACGATTCCTTCCGCCGTCGGCTTCAGGTCCAGCTTACTCCCCCGAATCTCCAGCCGCAGGCTGTTCCCGATCCAGGCAATGTACAGCTTCGCCCGCAGCCCGTGCGCCGCCGCGGCCGCCGCCGCCAGAAGTTGCTCGGTGTACGCCGAACGCTTCAGCCTCTCCGCCCACGGAGCCTCCGCCAGCGCTCGCTCCCGCTCCTCTTCCCGCCTCTGCCCCGCCTGCGGGTCCCGCTCCTCGCGGTTCTCCAGCGCCTTCAGATTGTTCTCCAGATTGTCGAGAAAGCTCATCCCATTTCCAGGTTACCGAACTCCGTGGACCGCCCACACCGCGCCGCGGCACCGCGAGTTCTCTCCTCGCACAAACCGCGCCGGTCCGCTTCGGCCCGGGGTTCGGTTCGCAACCACTACGAATGGTGTTAGATTATAGAACCATGGGGGAAGGAGGGAGCCGGTGAAATTTCTGGCGACGGTCCTTGTGTCTTTTTTGGCCTCCGCGGCCGCGTTCGGCCAATCGGAGACGCAGCGCGCCTGGGAGTTGGAGAAGAAGGGCGACGCCGCCGGGGCGCTGGCCCTTCTGGAGCAGGACGCCCACAGCGCCGGCGCCACACCCGACAGCCTTCTCGCGCTGGCTCAGTTTCTCGACCGCCATAACGACCCCAACGCCCGCCGCGCCTATTCCGACGCCCTGCGCCTGGCCGACGCCGAAGACACTCGCCGCATCCTCCACCGCCTCGTCGTTCTCGATCTCCTCGCCGGCGATCAACCCGCCTTTCACAAGGACCTCGCCGCCTACCGCCGCGCCGGCGGCTCCGATCTCAACCTCCCCGCCACTCCTCCCGCCGCCCCCGAAGCTTCCGCCCCCGGCGCCACAACACTCGTCCCCGGCCCGCTCCGCTCCTTCGCCCGCATGGCCGCCCTCTCGCCCGATCTCAACCGCGACCAGTTGCTTCCCGCCCTCGCCCGCAACATCGTCACCAACGGCTATCAGGCCGCCAGCAGCAACGAAGCCCTCGAACAAACCGAGTACCTCAAGCTCATCGTCCGCTATCTCTCTCAGGCTCGCGAGCTCCAGGCCCTGGCCGGCAAGGACCGCGAAATCCGCATCGACACCTGCGACTCCACACAAACCGCCGACCTCCTCAAAGTCCTCGGCTATCGCCTCCGCGGCGCCTGCGGCAGCGACCTCGCCCTCGAAACCGTCAATGCCAGCCGCGCCTTCCTCACCACCGACTCCGGCTTCCCCCTCGCCGGCCTCGAACAGGACCTCCGCACCAACCGCCCCTTCCACTACGCCTACGCCCCCACCGAAATCCCCGTCCTCTACGGCACCAAGTATTGGATGCCCTCCGGGGAAACCCCGGGCAGCGCCTTCATCGATTACTTCATCTCCGATCCCAGCCTCTGCCGCCTCTACCTCGGCCTCGCCAAGCTCGACCCCTCCACCGCCGCCGAGCTTCGCCGCGCCATCGCGCTCCCGCGTCTCCGCGCCTACGCCCACGTGCTCGACTTTTTCGGCGGCATGTTTGAAATCCGCAACGGCGTTGCAGTCGTCCCCGGCGGCGAGCGCTGCGCCCGCGTCTGGGCCGATCTCGCCGGCGCTCCTCCCTCCAACCCCACCTCCTTCTTCGACCACCTGCTCGCCCGCGACGACGGCTGGCTCGCCAGCTACTACGATTCGCTCTCCCGCATCAGCGGCCCCTCGCTCGATTACCTCACCGAGCCCGCCCGCATGAAGCGCTTCTACGAGGCCGTCCGCGGCAAGGTCACCAGCCCCGGCCCCGCCCGCCCCGTCTTCCGCTCCAACACCGAGATGATCCTGCTCACCAGCCGCCTCTGGGTCCTGCCCGACGGCAAGCCCTTCATCCCCGGCGATCTCGATGTCTGGCGCCGCCTCTTCATCCGCCATCCCCATGGCAAGTACGACAGCAAGCTCAGCAAAGCCGCCTCCAACTGGAAACAGCCCGACGATGTCGTAGAAGCCCTGTTCGGCCTCTGCCGCAAGTCGGTCGAGAACGAGCCGCTCAAAATCTTCCTCGCCCTCACCGATATCGAGCGCCGCCGCGCCAACCCTCTCGACGCCCACACCGTCGACGTGCTCGCCCGCCATTATCACGATTTCGGCGCCCAGTATTCCGTCTTCAGCGAAGTCCCGCAGCTCAGCCCCGCCACCATGGTCAAATACCTCGACGTCGCCGCCGATGTCGAGTCCCTCCGCGACCCCGGCATCCGCGCCGACGCCGGCGGCTCGCTCCAGGGCCTCATCGGCCTCTGGCTCATCCTCTACCGCCAGGGCCAGATCCACCCCGCCGCCGCCGATAAAACCCTCGCCGGCCTGCTCGACGCCTTCTCCAACATCGGCTCGGAGCGCGACATCTTCGACGCCGGCCGCGCGGGCGTCAAAACCCTCCTGGCCACCTCCCACGGCGCCGCCTCCGGCGAGCCCCAGGAGCGCCTCACCGACCTGCTGGCCGGCGCCTCCGAAGGCGTCGATGCCGACGTCCAGACCGCGCTGCAGGAAACCCTCATGCGCGTCTTCGAAGCCCAGCGCCTCATCTCCCTCGATACCCTCTTCTCTCTTGCCGATTCCTTCGACGGCGCCGCCAAGGGCCGCAAGCCCGACACGCAACTGGTCGCCCGCGCCGCCGCCCGCATCAGTGAAATCCAGCTCCCCCGCGCCGCCCTCAGCGCCGCCGAGAGGAACACCATGGCCTACGGCTACTGGAGCGAGCGCCACATCGAGACCGAGCGCAAACTCAACCTCCGCGCCCTTCTCGACAAGTCCTCCGCCAGCCCCGGCCGCCTCGAAGACGCCCGCGCCCTCCTCGCGCCTTTCCTCCGCGATACCCTGGTCGGCTTCAACTACGCCTACTACGCTCCTCCTGGCGCCGAGCTTCTCCTCACCAACCCCGTCTTCGTCCGCAGCCACGATTTTGTCGGCCTCCAGGGCTCCAGTTCCCTCTGGCGCTCCACCGAAGTCCAGGGCAACGGCTGGCCCGCCAGCGCCGGCGGCCGCCTCGTCGGCTCTCTCGCCGGCCTCCCTTACGCCCTCGCCGAAGCCGAGGAGAATTTCCTCGTCCCCACCCGCGAGCAGGCCCTCATCTGGAGCGACCTCGTGCCCCAGATCCTGCTCGGCGCCACCGTCAGCCGCTGGTGGCACGTCACCCCCGCCCAGATGCACTGGGTCGCGCTTCATATGCAATACTCCGAAGCCCTCTACGCCGAAGCCGCGCTCAATCCAACCCGCCGCGCCCAGGTGCTCGCCGTGCTCGCCCGCCACGCGCCTCCCAATGGCGTCTCTCTGGTTCAATCCGCCCTCGAGTCCGGCAACGTCCGCGAAGCCGTCGATGAAACCATGCCCGCCGAGCTTTTCTTCGTCGCCCAGGACCTCGCCGCCCAGGACTCCTCCCGCTCCGAGCCTCTCGCCGCCGAAATCCGCCGCGAGGCCGCCGAGAGCCCCAACGATCTCAACTACCCCGCCATCTCCCACGCCTTCGGCACTCCCAAGCCAACGCTCGCCAATTCCTACGAGCCCCAACTGCTCTACCTCCGCACCTTCCCCGCCTTGATGGGTTACTCCAGCCGCATCCTCGCCGAAAGCTGGGAGTCCAGCCTGCTCTACTACGCCGAGCTCGCCGACGATCTCCACGTCGCCCCGGCTCAGCTCAACGTGCTCGTCCCCGCCTGGACCCGCGCCACCGTCGAGCACATCTTCGCCACCCATCTGGAGGACTGGCCCGCGCTGCTGCGCTCGCTGCGCCTGGTCGGCGCCGAGGCGATGGCCAGGAAAAATGCGACCCAGCCGGTGAGCGGCGGTCTCTAGTGCCGCCGGAAGTGAAAGGATTCGGGCTTTGAGGAGGGGATACTTGCAGCTCATTCATCGTTTCGTTGCCGTGGCTCTCGCCGGCATCATCGCCGCCGGCCCGGCCCTCCCCCAGGAGCGCCCCACCTTCCGCGTCAAGGTCGATCTGGTGGTGCTCAGCTTCACCGTCACCGACAACAAGAACCACTACATCAACGGGCTCAAACCCTCCGACTTCCGCATTCTCGAAGACGGCATCGCGCAGAAGATCAACACCTTCGGCGAAGGCAACAAACCTCCCGTCCGCGTCCTCGCCGATGGCACCACCGAGCCCCTCCCCGCCGGCGGCGAGGAGTTCGCCGGCAGCAAGGACGGCGCCGGAACAGCCTCCGGCATCAGCTCCGAATCGTTTGTCGGCACCAACGTCTTCGTCCTCTTCGACACCAGCAATTACATGTACCGCGGCTTCGTCTACGCCTCCGACGCCATCAAGGATTTTGTCCGCGGCCTCGACCGCGCCGACTCCGTCGCCGTCTACACCTTCAGCCGCAACCTCTCCCGCGCCGCCCCGCTCACCAAGGAGCGCACCAACGCCCTGTTCGGTCTCGGCAACGCGGTCGCCGGTGACGACTCCGCCCTCTACAACGCCCTTCTGCTCACCCTCCGCGACGCCGCCAAAGTCCCGGGGCGCAAAGTCGTCATCGTCTTCTCCAACGGCCCCGACAACGCCAGCATGGTCGCCCCCGACGATGTCCGCGCCGTCGCCGAGGACGAAGGCATCCCCATCTACGTCATCTCCACCAGCGAGGTGAACAAGGACCCGCTCTCGGCCTCCGTCTTCAAGCGCATCGCCACCCAGACCGGCGGCAAAGCCTACTTCGCCAAAACCTGGCAGCGCCAGGTCGAAGCCTTCGAGTCCATCCGCGAGGACCTCGGCAACAGCTACACCGTCACCTACTATCCGCAGGTCAATCCCAACGAGGGCTTCCGCCGCATCACCGTCGAAATCGTCAGCGATGCCGCAAAAAAATACCGCGTCCGCGCCCGCCCCGGCTACCGCCCCCGCACCGGCTTCTGAGCACTCTCACAGCCCCGCGATCCGCACCCGCTTGATCCGCGACGCGTGCCCGGAAACGATCTCCACGCGCATGGGCGCCGATCGCTGGCGCACCATTGTGGTGCATAATAGTGCCATGAAGGTGGCTGAGAAAGCGGTTCGCCAGAGCGTGAGTCTGCCGCCCAGGCTGGCCAGGCAGGTGGCGAACATGGCCAAGAGTCGCAAGCTGAGCAAGAATCGCATGTTGGTGGAATTGATCGAGAATGGAATCTGCGCCGGGAAGCAAAAACAGCAGCAGTTTTATGCCCTGGCCGAGCGTTTTCGCAACGAGCACGATCCGGAAGCGGCCAGCCGCCTGGGCGATGAACTCGGCAGGATGGTCTTCGGCGGCTGATGCCGCAACTTCAGCGCTGGGACAACCTGCCCGAAGCGGTGCGGCAACATCTGATCGAGCGGATGCGCGATCGCGCCATCGGCGTCCCGGACCTGAATCAACTTCGCCTCTGGGTAGAGACGCAGCCTGAAGTGCCCGAGGGTGACTGGTACAAGGATTTCGGCTCTTTCAAGATCTGCGGCAGCGGATCGTACCCCAAAACGTTCTTGCTCCGAGGGCAGGCTGCAAAGGGTGAAGCCCTCTGATCGCCGCGCGTCACCCTAAGCCGCCCATCCCTACGCGGCGGTCGCTGGCGCCCGGCACATTCCGCGGGCGCTCTCGCCGGCGCCCGCCCCTTAGGCGCTTCGCAAGACTGGCCCAGTAGCCCGCAGCGTGATCGGGGTTCTTCGCACGCCAACTTGCCTGCGTTCCCTTCCGCCGTGCGTCTTGGCACTCCGGTTTACTACAGGCGCGTTGACGTGGTCAGACCCCGGATTCGACTGGAGCTCAGCGCCGGCGGATGGAGCACGGTCTTTTCCGGAGTCCGGGCATCGTGAATCATAGCTCCCCTTCCCTTGATCCTTTTCCCGGAGCCAGTCTCCAAATCGATCGTCATCCAGGATTCCCGACGAAAAAGTCTCTTCAGCCGAACGGCAGGTCGCTACTCTGGAATGGTGAGGACACGATTGCTGTGCCTGCTGGGCTTTGCACTTGCAACTTCCTCGTGGGCACAATCTCCCTATGCTCGGGCCCCGCAGTTTGAGGACTATCCCGTTAAGGGGACGTGGCAGGGTAATCCGCCAAATGTAAAGCTAACGACTCGCTCGGAGCGCATGTTCCAAACGAGGCTCACGAACGCTGCGAAGGAACCGCCGAACTTTGCCGGCCATTACAGAATCACCTATTGGCGATGTGGCTCCTTTTGCTCTGCCGGCGCAGTGATTGATCTGCAAACAGGATGCGCGTTCCCTCCACCTCTGGCAAAACCCAACGGGAGTGGATGGGAGCGGTGGATCATGTGTACGGCGTCTTTTGAGGGGTCAGATGACGAGTTTCGTATCGACAGCCGCCTCATGATCGTGCGGTGCGGCATGAACTTTTCAGAGCGCCTGCAGAAAAACATCCCCGACACGTATTACCTTGTCTGGGAGAACGACCACTTTCGCCAGATCCTAAGAGTCGCCGGGAATTCATCTAAGCAGTGAGGCCCGCTGCGGGACTCGGCTCAAACTACTGCCTGGGCCAGTTTTGGAAAGCGGAGAGGGTAACCGCTCGCGAGCGCCGAAGCCTCCCCCTCATCGCCCGCCCTTACTCCGCCCGCCGCTTCCCTCCGCGCCGTCTTCCACAAACGCCTTCAGCCTCGCGAGCGCTCCGCACCATTGCTTCGACACCAGCTCCAGATACTGCTTCATCTCGTCCACCGGCTTCGGATCGAATTCGAACAGGCTCTGCCGCCCGGCCCGCCGCCCGTGCACCATCCGCGCCCGCTCGAGCACACTTAGGCGCTTGGTTACGGCCTGTCGCGTAAGGCTGGTCCCTTCGGTCAACTCGGCAATCGAGTAGCGCCTCCCCGTGCATAGCTTCGACAGCAGCAGCCGCCGCGTCTCGTCCCCCCCGAGCCGCAAACGCCGCCGCCTTCGCCCTGCTGCCGGTACGCCGATTCGCGTACACACGCCTCGATATTCTTCATCTGCCCCGCCCAGCCGCCCTCGTTCATCCGGAACGCCTCCGCCCACCTCGCCGCCGGAATCCTATCGAAGCCGGACCCCTTCACCGTGAGCCGCTTCCCGCCTCTTGCCGCCTCCAGCCGGAACTCCACCAACGTCGGCGCCTCCTGCGAATCATCCACCGCCGGGTCGATCGCATACGGATGCCACGTGAAGGAAAAATATCTCTCCGGCTCGCTCGCCTTCACCTCCACTTCCATCCGGATGTGCTCGTATCCGGGATCGGCGATCGGCCCGCCCACCCGCCGGCCCACCGCAAACGGCCCCTCCCGCTTCACCCGGAACCATTCGCTGAACTGGCCGGCGTCGGCCGGCGCCCGCCAACCCTCCCACCGCCGCCCCGCTCTCACAGCCCCGCGATCCGCACCCGCTTGATCCGCGACGCGTGCCCGGAAACGATCTCCACCCGGCTCGGCGCCACCTTCAGGTGCCGCGCCAGAAATTCCCGTAGCGCCTCGTTCGCCTTCCCCTTGTCCGCCGGCGCCGCCACTCTCACTTTCCACGACCCGTCCGCCATCGTCCCGGCCAGCTCAGTGCGCGCGCTCTTCGGCACCACGTGAATTCGCAGCTCCATCCGCCCCCGTCGCCTCCTCGATCGCCCGCACCAGCATCCTGGTCGGGCACGGCTTCCCCAGCACGCGGAACGCCCCCGGCGGCGCCGCTTCCCCGCTCGCTCCCGTCAGCACGATCACCGGCGCCCCACCCGCCAGCCGCCCCAGCAGCGCCACCCCGTCTTCCCGCCGCGGCAGCCTCAGGTCCATCACCACCGCCTCCGGCTTCCCGCTCTCCGCCGCCGCCAGCGCCTCTTCCACCGTCGCCGCCGGCGACACTTCGTACCCCAGCCCCTCCAGGATCATCCGCCGCAGCTCAAGCTGGTCCGCATCGTCCTCCACCAGCAGTATCCGCGCCATAGTCCCCTCTCCGCCGCCCGCTCACTCGAACGCGATGTGCGCGATCACAAGCTGCGGCATCTGGTCGTTCCAGCTCTGCGGAATATCGTCGAACGCCAGCCGGTAGCTCCGCGTCTCGCCCGCCGCGAATGCGCGCCCGCTCCGCTTGATCACCGCCGCCCTCTCCCGCAGCACAACCTGCCCGTAGGCATCGCAGAAAATACAGTAAATATCCAGCGACTCGATCGCCCGGCTCCCGCCGTTGGCGATCGTCCCGTTGAACTCCGTGATCGTCTGATGCACGTAGGTGTCGGTGGCCTTCATCTCCACCGGCCCCAGCTTCAGATACTTCACGTACGCCTTGGCTTCCTCGGTCAGCGGCGGCGGCCCCGCGCTCCCCGGCCGCACAAAGTGCAGATACAGCGCGCCCGCGCCCGCCAGAACGGCGATCACCGCCGCCACAACGATCAGAACTGTTTTGCTTCCCATGAACGATGCCGGCTCTCGCATCAGCATACCGCGCCCGGCTCAGCCCGGCTTGCGCGCCACAATCCGCAGCCGCCGGTAGTCGATGTGCCACGCCCCTTCGCGGTACAGCTTCTCCCGCAGCCGCCCCTCCATCGCCTCCATCAGCTCGCGCTTCGCCGCCTTGTCCATTCCTTCGAGAAACGCCCGGCAGAACATTTCCAGCCAGTCCCGCAATCCGCCCTCGCCCTCCAGCCGCGTGGGCCGGGGAAACAGCGAAGCGTTCACCACCTCCAGCCCCGCCTGTTCCAGCAGCGTCGCGTACTCGCCGATCGTCGGATAGAACCACGGGTTCCGCTGCGCGAAATACTCTTCTCCCAGCGACGCCTTCAGCCCCTCGACGATCGAGGCGACGTTGCCCGCCCCGCCCATCTCCGCCACCAGCCTTCCCCCCGGCTTCAGCGCCCGCGCCATCGCCCGCGCCGCGCCCTCCGGTGGCTTCATCCAATGCAGCGCCGCGTTGGAAAATACCGCGTCGAAAGGAGCCTCGCTGGTAAACGCCGCCGCGTCCGACAGCACGAATTTCAACCCCGGAAAGTTGATCCGCGCCTGCGCGATCATCTCCGGCGAGGAGTCCACTCCCGTCACCTCCGCCCCCAGCCGCGCGATCTCCCCGCTCAACTGGCCCGCGCCGCAGCCCACGTCCAGCACCCTCTCGCCCGGCTTCGGATCGAGCATCCCGATCAGCGGCGCCCCCAGAGACCACACGTATCCGTGCGATGCCTCGTACCGCGATACGTCCCACGTTCCCGCCATCAGCGCAGTATATACAACATCAGGTAGACAATCACCCCGGTCACGCTCACGTACAGCCAGATCGGGAACGTCCACCGCGCAATCGCCCGATGCCGGTCGATCCGCCCCATCCATGCCCGCCGGATCGTGATCACCGCCAGCACCGGCACCGCCGAGGCCAGCGTCACGTGCGTGATCAGAATCGAAAAGTACAGCAGCCGCAGCGGCCCCGTGCCCGTGTAGTGCACCGACCCCACCCTCGCGTGATAGATCACGTAGCAGATCAGAAACGCGATCGAGACGAAGAACGCGGTCACCATCACCGCCCGGTGCGCCTCTCTCCGCTTCTGCCTGATCAACGAGTATCCCCGCAGCAGCAGCACCGTCGCCGTCGCGTTCAGCGTCGCGTTCACCGTCGCCAGCACCGGAGGCGCCATCAGCTCTTTCCCGGCTCCAGCCTCGCAATGTCGTCCAGCAGCCGGCTGATCGCGTCCTTTTCCGACGTGTCGTAGTAGCCCCGGATCTGGAGCGCCGGGTCCACCAGCACGAACCGCGAGCTATGCTGCAGACTCCCGTCCACGTTGCCCAGCTTGAACGTCTCCCGGTCCAGCTTCTGCAGCGTGTTCTTCGACCCGGTCAGAAAATACCAGACGCCCTCCCGCGCGTGATGAAGCTGTGCGTAGGCGTTCAGCTTTTCCGGCGTGTCGTTGTCCGGATCCACGCTGAACGACACCAGCCGCAAGTCCGGAAACGCGGACAGCGCCTTCTGCACCTCGCCCATCTGCGAGGTCATCCGCGGGCACACTCCTTCGCACGATGTGTAGATGAAGTCCGCCACCCAGACGTGCCCGGCTAGTTGCGCCGGCGTGAACCGCTTTCCGTTCTGGTCCACCAGCTCGAAGCCCGTCACCGCTCCATAGGCCGGCAGCGCCGGTTTCGATTTGCCGCAGGCGCTCAGCATCGCCAGCGCCGCCAGCGCGGCCGCCGTCCTCATGCCGGCCGGTCCAGCATCATCAGCCCGTACAGCACCGGCAGGTACACCACGGAGGCCAGCAGCACCTGCCGCGCATGTTGCCGCGTCCGGCTCAGCGCCGCCCGGATGCTCGAGTATAAAAACACCCCGCCCAGCGCCAGCGCCCCCAACAGATAAATGTTCCCCGTCATCAGCCAGAACTTCGGCAGCAGGCTGATCGGAATCAGCACCGTGGCAAACAGCAGAATGTGCCACGCCGTCGCCTCGCCGCCGTCGTCAATCACCGGCAGCATGCGGATGCCCGCCCTCTGGTAATCCTCGCGGTACATCCACGCGATGGCGTAAAAGTGCGGGAACTGCCACAGGAAAAGAATCAGAAACAGAATCCACGCCTCGGTCGTGATCGTGCCCCGCGCCGCCGCGAACCCGATCAGCGGCGGCATCGCGCCCGGCATCGCGCCGATGGTCGTCGAATGGAACGACCGCTTCTTCAGCGGCGTGTAAACGAACAGATAGCTCAGCAGCGTGAACAGCCCCAGCAGTCCAGTCAGCGTATTCACGAAAAACGTCAGCTCGGCAAAGCCGATCGCCGAAATTGCGATCGCGAAGATCAGCGCCCGCCCCGGCGCCAGCCTCCCCGACGGCAGCGGCCGCGCCTGCGTACGCCGCATCTTCGAGTCGCCTTCCCGCTCGTAATACTGGTTCAGCGCCGCCGTGCCCGAAGCGATCAGCATGGTGCCGAACAGCGTGTGGACAATCCCCAGCCAGCTCCACGACCCGCCTCGCGCGCCGAAGTAATACCCCACCGCCGTGCTCATCAAAATGAGCCAGGTGATGCGGGGTTTTGTAAGCTCGATGTAGTTTCTCATCGCGGCCAGTCGCCGGCGGCCGGAAGCACAGAGAGATGCACCTTCACATTCTACCGTCATGCGGGCGGGCTGCGGGAACTCTCCCCGCTCCGCACAAAAAAAATGCCGCCCGCGAGGGGCGGCTGTGGAGATAAGAACCACGGGGTCGCTCGCCGGGCGCTACCTCTTTGCGCGCCGGAATCGTGCCGCTCCCCAGCCGAGCAGCAGCAGCCCCGGAACCATCATGGCCATTGTCCCCGGTTCCGGAACCGGCGACGTTTCGACCCCGAAGAATGCGAAGTGTGACTGGCTCGAGTCCGCCCCTAATGCCGCGTTCGAGTACAGCATCGGCGAGGTGCCCCCGTGGTTGGTCCACAGCACAAACTCCGAACCAGGATCGAAGCTCACCGTCTGCCCCGGGGTCACCGTGCCGCCGAACACCATTCCGCTCGCGCCCGTCAGCGGATTGTACCAGCCCAACTGGTCCGTCGTTGAATACGCCGTGATCTTGGCCAGCAGCGTCGCCGTCACCGTGCCGGTCGACAGGAAAACATTATTCAGCACCTGTGTTCCACCCGCGCCCACCCACGCGCTCAGGTTCGACACCGGCCCCCCCACGATGCCGCAGTTCCCGCCGCCATAAAGGCAATACCCCACGTTCATCAGCGGCCCGTCCGACGACTTGTTGTCCCAGAACATCGTGCCGTTCTCGTCCACCGCCGGGTTGGCCAGAAACGACCCCGATCCGGTGAGCTGCAGCCCGGAGCCCGTCATGTTATAGATCATGTCGTTGTAGTCGCCGTTGCTTTCATACCCCGTCGACCCCAACCGATCCTCAATCCCTCCGTAGTACACCGTCGCAGTTCCCGCCAGCGCCGTGATCGTACTCAGCGCCAGCCCCGCCACCAACCTTGAAAGTGTCATCCTGTTCCTCGTTTTCTTCGGGCTCTCGTCACCGGGTTCGGTTCGACGCCCCTGGTCATCACTGTTCACGCAAGGCTCGTTGCGGCTTTCCTGCCGCCGCTGCGGCCTCACCCTCCATATACACTAATGGGAAAATACGCCCGAGTAAAGGCCCAGAACTGTCAGCGGCTGAACCAAATAACCCGCCCTCACTCGCATCTCCTCAGGTCCCGCCTTAGTACTGGGGGCCTATATGGAATCTCACTTTAGCACACCGAACAGATTGCTGTAATCGTCGCTCCATCCCCGAAACCCCGGCCGCGAATCGAGCGCAAAAGCCCCGGCCAGCATCGGATCTCCGCGCCCCTCCGCGCCCGCCGGAATCAGCACCCACTCGGTGGCGAACAGCTCGTTGTCGTCGTCGTCCTCGGTCGCCACCATCCACGCCCGCCGCCCCACCGACGCAGCCAGGGCTGCTGCCACCGGCTGTAAGTTCACGTTAGCATTGGAGATATGAAGCGCCAGCACGCCGTCCGGCTTGAGCTGCCGCAGGTAAACTCCCATCGCCTCCCGGGTCAGCAGGTGCACTGGAATCGAGTCGCTCGAAAACGCGTCCACCGCCAGCACGTCGAAGCCCGCGGGCGGCTCCCGCTCGAGCGACAGCCTCCCGTCGCCCAGCGCAATCGTGATCCGGGCCCGGCTGTCGTTCAAATACGTGAACCAGTTCCGCGCGATCCCGACAACCAATGGATTAATTTCGTAGAACCGATAGCCGTCCGCCGCGCGCCCATACGCCGCCAGGGTACCGGTACCCAAGCCCACCACGCCCACGCGGATTCCCTCCGGATGCTGCAACATTTTTTCCTTAAGGGCCCGCGCCACACCCGTCGGCGGCCCGTAATACGTGATCGGCCGGTTCCTCCGCGCCGCATCGAGATACTGCATCCCGTGGTTGATCGTCCCGTGCACCAGCTCCCGCACCCGGTCGTCCCCGTCGTTGAAATCCCGCACCCGCAGCCCGCCGTAAAAATTCCTCACCATCACCCGGCTCTGCTGCTCCAGCCGCAGCGTGTTCTCGACGCCGTAATATCCG
>DAIDHC010000064.1 GCA_027452065.1 Bryobacterales bacterium | reverse complement strand
GCCGGCGGCACTTATCACAGCCTCGCGCTCCTGAACTCGGGCCAGATCGATGCCTGGGGTGATAACAGCTACGGGCAATTCGGCGTCGCCTCTCCCACCAGCAGCACAGTCCCGGTTGCCGGTCCTTCCGCCGGAGGAGTCTTCCAGCTTTCCGTAGGCATCAACCCCGCCGCAACCGGAACTGTCGCCGTATCTCCCTCGTCGACAGGCAACTACTACATCAACGGAAGCTACGTCTGTCTCACGCCCCTGCCGGCCTCCGGCTACATTTTCAACGGCTGGTCGGGAACCCAGCCGAATCAGGCCAACTGCGTCACCATCACCGCGAACACCAATGTCGTGGCGAACTTTGTTTCCGCTCCCAGTTACGCCGCCCTTCGTTTCGTGCCCGTGACGCCATGCCGCGTCGCCGATACCCGGAACCCAACCGGACCGTTCGGCGGCCCGGCGATCGCCGCCCAAACCTCGCGCAGCTTCGTCATTCCCAGCAGCGCCTGCCACATCCCGTCGTCTGCGGCGGCGTATTCCCTGAATGCCACCGTCGTACCCTCCGGCACCCTGGGATACCTGACCGTCTGGCCCACCGGCGTCACGCAGCCAACCGTCTCCACGCTCAACTCCATCGATGGGCGCATCAAGTCCAATGCCGTCATCGTACCGGCCGGCACCAGCGGAGCCGTCAGCGTCTTCGCCACCAATTTGACCAACGTCATCCTCGACATCGACGGCTACTTCGAGTCCGCCTCGAACGCCTCGGCGCTGGCCTACTATCCTCTGACGCCCTGCCGCGTCGCCGACACCCGGAACGCCACCGGAAGCCTCGGCGGACCCTCCATGTCAGCGGGACAATCCCGCTCCTTCCCCGTGCTCTCCAGTACGTGCAACATCCCGGTAAGCGCTCTGGCGTATTCATTGAACTTCACCGTCGTGCCCCACGGCACCCTGGGCTATCTCTCGGTCTGGCCCGACGGACAAGCTCGGCCCGTCGTCTCCACCCTCAACGCCCCGACCGGCCAGGTCACCGCCAATGCCGCCATCGTGCCCTCCGGCAACGGCGGCGCCATCGATGCCTATGTCACCAACGCCACCGACCTGGTGATCGACATCGACGGCTACTTCGCCCCGGCGGGTCCCGGAGGACTTTCGCTTTACAACCTCACCCCGTGCCGCGTGCGCGACACACGGCTCCCGACCGGCTCGACTCCATTTTCCGGGACCATCGCCGTGTCTGCCACGGGCAGCACCTGCGGGGTTCCCTCTTCGGCCTCGGCCCTGGTTCTGAACGCCACCGTCGTCCCGCAGGGACTGCTGGGCTACCTCACCTTGTGGGCTAACGGAGGCACCCAGCCGGTGGTCTCCACGCTGAACTCGCTGGACGGATCCGTCACCTCCAACATGGCGCTCGTTCCCACCACCAATGGCTCGGTCAACGCCTACGCCACCAATCCGACCTACCTGATTCTCGATATCTCCGGTTTCTACGCACCGTAAGAGTCAGGGCGCGCACAGCCGCGCCGGCGCCCGTGCGGCGCCGGCGCCCGCGCCTTCAGCCTCGCTGAAGCTTCTGACCTTGATCCCCGCCCTTCACTCCGCCCTCAGCGCCTCCGCCGCGTCCGTCTCCCCAATCCCCCGCGTCGCCGCCCACCCCGCCCCCACGCCCGCCGCCGCCAGAAACATCGCCGCCGCCCACACTCCCCACCACGGCCGCGCCGCATTCACCACCACGTGCTCCAGCATCCTCCCCGCTCCCATCCACAACACAATCCCCCCCGCCGCTCCCAGAACAACCGGCGCCACGCTCTCCCTCAGCATCATCGCCCGGATTCTTCCCGCCGTCCCTCCCACCGCCATCCTCAGCCCGATCTCCCTCCTCCGCTGCGCCACCGCGTAGACCGCTGTCCCATAAATCCCCGCCCCCGCCAGCAGCACCGCCAGCGCCCCCAAAAACAACGCCGTCCCAGTGTAAAACCTCGGCCGCGCCAACGTTTCCGCCACTCTTTCGTTGAGCGTCATCACTCCATACACCGCCGCCTCCGCCCCGCCCGCCTTCACCGCGTCCCGGCACCGCGCCAGCCACTCCTCCCCCGGCCCCGCCACCTTCGCCACCATCGTCAGCCGCGGCGGCGCCTCTTCCTCCACCGGCCAATACACCTCCGCAATCCCCGCCTCTTCCGGCCCGCTCTGCCGCGCCGTCTTCACAACGCCCGCAATCGTGTACATCCCTCCGCCCCACGGCGCCCGCAGCCTCCGTCCAACAATTCCACTCCCCATCCCTGCCGCCCGCGCGAACGTCTCGTTCACCACCACCGCCCTCTCCGCCCTCCGCATCTCCCCCCGGTCGAAGTCCCGCCCCGCCACAATGCCCATCCCCATCGCCCGAAAATAGCCTGCCGTCGCCGCATTCAGAACTGCCGGCCCAACCGTCTGGCCTGAGTCCAGCCGGAACATCCCCGCCATGAAAAGTTCCTTCGCCAGCGGCGGATAACTCACCGCCCCCGCCGCCTCCACGCCCGGCACCGCCCGCAGCCGCTCCAGCGCCTCTTTGTAATACCCCCATTCGCGCCCGCCCGCATACCGCGTCCCCTCGAGCGAGACGCTCAGCGTCACCACATGCCTCGCCCGGAATCCCAGGTCCACATGCAGCAGTTTCACCATCGTCGCCGCCAGCCCCACGAACGCCGTCACCAGGCACACCGCCAGCGCCGCCTGTGTCGCCGCCAGCCCTGCCCTCGCCCGCCGCGGCACTGCCTCACGCCCGCCCGGCTGCGCCCGCACCATCCCCGCCACAGGCAGCAGCCTCCCGATCATCCACGCCGGCAGCACTCCGAATGCGATCCCCGTCCCCAGCGCCAGCCCCGCCGCATACCCCAGCACCCTCCCGTCCAGCACCGTGTATTCCTGCGCGCCCAACGGCGCCGGCGCCACCATCGACGCCAGCCCGCACGTCCACCGCGCCACCACCAGCCCCAGCGCCGCCCCCGCCCCCGTCAGCATCGCCGCCTCGGTCGTCAACTGCTGCACCAGCCGCGCCCGGCTCGCCCCCAGCGCCGCCCGCACCGCCATCTCCTGCCTCCGTTCCGCCGTCCGCGAGAGCAGCAGTTGCGCCACACTCGCGCACGCCGTCAAAAGCAGCAGCAGCGTCATCCCCTCCAGCACCCAACTCGCCTCGCGCACCGGCCCCGCCAGCTCGTCCCGCAGCGGTACCATCCTCGGCCTCTCCGCCATCTCACTCCACGCCTCCCGCTCCCCGGCCCGCCTCCCCCGCCGCATCTCCGCCTCGTACATCTCCCTCGCAGCCTTCTCATCGAGCCCCGCCTTCAGCCGCGCCACCGTTTCCATCAGGAACGCCCCCCGCTTCGGAATCGTCTCCCCATCGAACACCGTCGGCGTCCACACCGACGTCCCGGCCGGATAATCCGCACCCGCCGCGGCAACTCCCACAATGCGGAATCGTGCGCCGTTCAAGTACAGGTCCCGCTCCGTCACCTCCGGATCGGCTCCATACGCCTGCCTCCACAGTCCGTCGCTGATCACCGCCACCCCGTTGCGCCCTGTCACGTCCTCTCCGGCGCGGAACCAACGCCCCCTCTCCGGCCTCATCCCCAGCACTGCGAAAAAATTCGCCGACGTCTCCGCCGCTTTCACCCGCAGCGCTCCCCGTCCCTCGGCCAGATTCATCTCGGAGCGGGAAAACTCCGCCGCCCCTTCCACGTAAGCGCTCCTTCGCTGCCAATCCAGAAACGCCGCCCGCCCGCTCAGCGCTCCCACTGGCGCCGGCCGCAAGGCTACCAGCCGCTCGGGCCCCGAAAATGGCAGCCCCCTCAGCAGCAGCGCCGACATCACGCTGAACACTCCCGTGCTCGCCCCCATCGCCAGCCCGAGCGCCGCCACTGCCAGTGCTGTGCTCACCGCCCTCCGCCGGTATTGCCGCAGCCCATGCCTCGCGTCCGCCCCGATCTCCCTCGCCACCTCGCCCGGCGCCGTCATCGCCACATCCGCAACGCCCTTCACCCACACCATCGCCCGCCCCCAGCGGCCTCCCACCTCCCGCAAGCTGTCCAGAAACTCCCTCTCCATCGGCCCACCGTACTCCTCCCGGAACCGCGCCGGATACAGTTTCAACAGCCAACCGTAGATCTTCGCCGCACGCCTCATTCCCTCGCCTCCCTCACGCCATCCCCGGCAGCCCCAGCCTCGCCTCGGCCATCTCCACCAGTTCCCTCAGCCTCCGCGCCTCCGCCTCCACCACTTTCCTTCCCGTCTCCGTAATCCGGTAATACCGCCGCCGTTCATCGTCCAGGTGCGGGTCCGGCCGCTCGTCGCTCTCTTCGATCAGCCCGCTCTCCACCATCTTCCGAATCGCCCCGTAAAGCGCCCCCGACCCGAGGTTCAGCTTCCCCCCGCTCCGCCGCAAAATCTCCCGCTTCAGCGCGTACCCGTGCCTCTCCCCCGCCGCCAGCTCCAGCAGCATCAGAAACACCGCCGGCGCCAGTGGCAAAAACCGTCCCGCGTCAAATGCTTTTTCATCCGTCATACTATGTCAGATTATGTCATAGTACGCCAAACGCCGCACTCCAGCTCTCGATCCCCGTGACGCATCCCCTTTTCTCGCTCCATCTTTCCCCGCCCCCTCGCGTCTCCCCCGCCAAACCCGCGTCCCCGCAAAATCCGGGTCACAACCTCCCGCACCGCCACAAAACATTCATTCCAAATGTTTTATAGCAAAACTCCTTCCGCCCCCGCCCATCTGCCATGCTACGCTCATCGCAGAATGAGACTCTCCTCTCAGCCCCGTCCCACCCCTCACTCGCAACACCCTCGTTCGTTCTCCGCCACCGCCGCCCGAGTCTTTTCCAAAAATCCTCCGATTCGTGACTCAAAATTCCGGTACTTTTTTCCGATTGCCTCCCCCGATCTCCGTAACTCTCTGATTCCCGGTTCCGCCAGCGCGCACAAAAAAATGAGGTTTCCCACCCCCCTTCCGTCACAAGCGACCCGCCCCAAACTCCCCGCACCCCTCCGCCCGCGCGCTCATCCCAGTGCGAGGCGGGATCACACCCAACTCGCCCCCAAGCTCCCCGCACCCGTCCACCCGCGCGCTCATCCAAGTGCGACGCAGGATCAGACCCAACTCGCCCCCAAACTCCGCTCGCCCCTCCGCCCGCCCACTCATCCAAGCGCGACGCAGGATCACACCCAACTCACCCCTCAACTCCCCGCGCCCGTCCACCCGCCCGCTCATCCAACTGCGACGCGGGATCAGACCCAACCCACCCCTCAACTCCCCGCACCCCTCGGCCCCGCGCGCCGATCCAAGCGCGAGGCGGCGTCACACCCAACCCGCCTCCAAACTCGGCCCGCCACTCCGCCCGCCCGCTCATCCAAGCGCGAGGCGGGATCACACCAACCCGCCCCCAAACTCCCCGAACCCGTCCGCCCCGCGCGCTCATCCAAAATCGAGGCAGGAGCCCAACATGGCTGATAAATCCACCAACGTGCTTGTTCTTTTTTATTCCCGCGACGGCGCCGTCGAAGCCCTCGCGCAAGGCATCGCCGAAGGCGCTCGCGAAGCCGGAGCCGAGGTCCGCCTCCGCCGCGTCCCCGACATCGTGCCCCCCGCCGTTATGGCCCACGTGCCCGGCTGGGAGGAGCGCAGTAAGAAAATGATCGCCGCCTACGGCGCCGCCACCCTCGACGACGTCGCCTGGGCCGACGCTGTCCTCTTCGGAACGCCCACCCGTTTCGGAAACGTCTCGGCCGAGCTCAAAGCCTTCGTCGATTCCCTCGGCGGCCTCTGGTTTCAAGGCAAGCTGAACGGAAAAATCGCCGGCGTCTTCGTCTCCACCGGCGGTCCCCACGGCGGCAACGAAAGCACCATCACGTCCTTCTATATTCCGCTCGCCCACCTCGGCTTCATCATCGTCCCCAACGGCTACACCCACCCCCGGATCATGGAAGGCCACGGCACTCCCTACGGTTCCTCCATGGTCGCCGGGCCGTCCAATCAGCCCCCCACTCCGGCCGACCTCGAGGTCGCGCGCCACCAGGGCAAACGCACCGCCGAGGTCGCCGCCGTCACAAAATCGCTCCGTGCCTGAGCCCGCTTATCAAGCGGAGGCGGAGCGTTCCGCATTGACCGCCGCCCCGATCACCGCGATCTCGTCCCCCCCGGGCACGATCTCGAAGACGTATCCCTGCAGCGGGCTCATCTTCACCATGTCGTTCAAGTACCGGTTCAGTAGCGGAAGCTCGACATGAATCGCGTTATGGCCGGTCAGAAAAAATTTGCCCGGCCCTCCCAGATGAATCATCGACGCCGTCGCCGCTGCCAGCGCCCGGTGCCACCTCGCTACGAACTCCGCACACCGCGCGTCCCCCTTGCCCGCCGCCTCGAAAACTTCCTCCGGCTCCATGTCCAGAAACCGCAGCCGCATCGCCCGGTGCCCCATGATCCCTTCCATGTGCCCCTCGCCCCCGCAGCCGCAATACCGCTCCCTCGGGTCCAGCGATACCACCATGTGCCCGCCTTCCCACGCCCCCTCCGACCATGGATACTGCCCGTAGCCAATCCCGTTGCCCAGCGTCCAAACCCGCACCATCCGGTCCAGGTGGCCCCGCGTCGCCGCCAGCCCCGCCGCCATGATGTCCGCGTCATTATATATGGACACCGGCGCATCCAGCCCCCGCTCGGCCAGCATCTCCGTCAGCAGCCGCCGCATGTTCGTCCCCTTCACCTGCTGCAGATTCGGCGACTCCTCCAGCACTCCCCCGCGGATGATCCCCGGAAACCCCACGCCCACCGCCGCCACCGGCTCCTCGCCCGCCGCCGCCAGCACCTGGTCCCGGATGCACTCCGCGATTCCGTCCGCCGGCATCGACAGCAGTTCGTCCGAGCTGCACCCCTCGCCCGGATATGCCTGCAGCGATCCCGTCAGACGGTTCCCTTCCACCATTCCCGCCGACACCCGCTCGGAGATTGTCACCCCAATCGCTCGCCGCATGGCCCGCTTATAGCCTCGATAGTTTGTTCAGTCCGTTGAACGCCGCCGCCTTGTAGCACTCCGCCAGCGTCGGATAGTTGAATACCGTGTTCACGAAGTAATCCACCCTGCCGCCCAAGATCATAACCGCCTGGCCGATGTGAATCAACTCCGCCGCTCCCTCGCCGATGATATGCACCCCGAGGATCTCCTTCGTCTCGCGGTGGAAGATCAGCTTCAGCCGCCCCGTCGTGTCCCCGCGGATCTGGCCTCGCGCGATCTCCCGATAGTACGACACCCCCACCTCGTACGGAACATCCTCATCGGTCAGCTGCTCCTCGGTCTTGCCCACAAACGAAATCTCCGGAATCGTATAGATCCCGTAAGGATAATTCGCCGGGTTCGATTGCAACTGCTTGCCGAAGGCGTGCGCCGCCGCCAGCCGCCCCTGCTCCATCGACACCGAAGCCAGACTCGGAAATCCGATTACGTCCCCGACGGCGTAAATGTGCGGCTGCACCGTCTGGTAATCGGCGTTCACTTTGATGCGCCCTCTCGGGTCCGCCTCAATGCCCGCCCCCGCCAGGTTCAGCTCGTCCACGTTGCCCTGCCGCCCCACCGCGTAGAGCAGCGCGTCGCCGGAGATTTTCTTCTTGCTCTCCAGCACCGCCACCACCGTCCCGTCCGGCATCTCCTCCACGCTCTGCACTTCCTCGTTCAACCGCATCGTCACCCGGCTGTCGCGCAGATGGTACGACAACGCCTCCACCATCTCCGCATCGGCGAACTCGAGCAACCGCGGCCGCCGCTCCACCAGAATCACCCTCACGCCCAGCGTCGCGAACATGCACGTGTACTCGACGCCGATCACGCCGCCGCCCACCACAATCATCGACTTGGGCAGCTCCGGCATCTGCAGAATCTGATCGCTGTTGATGATCGTCTTCCCGTTCAGCGGCACCCTCGGCGACACCGCCGGCTTGGTCCCGCTGGCGATCACTACCACCTCCGCGCCAAACTCCTGCGCCCCCCGCGAGCTCTCCACCTTCAGCCGGTGCGGATCCACGAAACTCGCCGTCCCCGTCAAAAGCTCGATGTTGTTCCGCGATACCTGCGCCTGCGTGACATCCACCTCGGTCTTGATCACGTGCTGCACCCGGAACGCCAGGTCCGCCATCGTGATCTTTTCTTTTACCCGGTAGTTAATGCCGTAGATGCTCTGATACAAGTAGCCCGAAAGATGCAGCACCGCTTCCCGGAACGTCTTGCTCGGAATGGTACCCGTATTGATGCATACGCCCCCGATAACTTCCCGCTTCTCCACCAGCGCCACCCGCTTGCCGCTCTTGGCGCCCTGAATCGCCGCCCGCTGTCCCGCCGGGCCCGAGCCGATGACAATCAGATCGTAGGTTTGCACGCCTCCCCTAATTTAACAGCAGCAGCCCGCCCCCGAGAAAAAAATATTGATCGACCCCGCCCGCCACATCCCGGCATCCGCTCGGCAAGCCCCGGCCAGTGCGCCGACTTACCGCCGTGGCGATCGGCGGCGGCAACCGGCGCCTCTCGCGGCCCCGCGCGCGAAGCGGTCAGCGCTGCGCCACCCCGCACCCCATCACCGCACCGGCCCGCGACAACGCCACCCGCCTCGCAGCCTCCCTTGCACTCCCAACACCGCGCCTCCACCCCCGCACCCCATCACCGCGCCGGCCGGCGTCAGCAACACCCGCCTCCCTGTCCCCTCACTCTCCCAACGCGGCGCCTCCACCCCCACCCATCACCGCGCCGGCCCGCGACAACGCCACCCGCCTCGCAGCCTCCCTTGCACTCCCGACACCGCGCCTCCACCCCGCGCCCATCACCGCGCCGGCCCGCGACGACGCCACCCGCCTCCCAGCCTCCCTTGCACTCCCCGCACCGCGCCGGCCCGCGACCATGCCACCCGCCTCGCAGCCCGCTGCCCCGCACTGCCAACGCGGAGGCTCACCCCCACGGCGCCGGCGGGAACGCGTGCATCAGTTCTGCGGAGGCGATTTTCGGGACGCGACGCGGAGGGCGTTGAAGTGGCCGGGGAAATCTTCTTCCGACTGAAGCGACACCTCGTCGCCCTGGTGGAAGCTGCTCCACTTGGCGTCCTTGCCGTCCTTGACGAAGCGCGTTTTGTGGGTAATGGAGAACGCCATCACGTTGCCGTCGCCGCGGTCGAGCGTGACTTCCTTCTTCGTGATCGTGTGAATGGCGCCGTTGAAATACGCCGGCACTTTGGGGACGTCGAGCTGGGCGGCGGCCACGACGGCGGCGCAGAGCAAGACGGCGGCGGCGCGGGCAGCGGGCATCACGACGCCGCCAGGGTGTTGATGCGCGCGGGGTGCTGCGCCTCGTACGCCGCGATCACTTCCTCCTGCTGCAGGATGTAGCCGAGCTCGTCGACGCCTTCGAGCAGGCAGTGGCGCGAGAACTCGTCCACCGGGAACTCGACGCTGCGGCCGTCGCCCAGGCGCAGGGTTCTCGATTCGAGATCGACGCCGAGCTCGGACTCGGGATGCGCGAAAAGCCAGGCGTGAACCTCGGGCGAGACCACGATCGGGAGCAGCGAATTCTTGAGCGAGTTCTGTTTGAAGATATCGGCGAAGGAAGTGCTCACAACGGCGCGAAAGCCATACTGCAGCAGCGCCCACGGAGCGTGTTCGCGCGAGCTGCCGCAGCCGAAATTGTCCCCCGCCAGCAGAATGTTCCGGCCGCGCGCCGTCGGCGCGTTGAGCACAAAGTCGGGCTTGGGCGCGCCTGAGGCGTCGTAGCGCCAGTCGTAGAAAAGCTGATCGCCGAGCCCGTCCTTAGAGACGGTTTTCAAAAACCGCGCCGGAATGATCTGGTCGGTATCGATGTTGTCGGCCGGGAAGGAGACGAATTTGCTTTCGAATGCTTGGAATTTTTCCATGGTGCGCTCCGGATCAGGACAGGCGGCGGACGTCGGTGACGACGCCGGTGACGGCGGTGGCGGCGGCGGTGAGCGGGCTGGCGAGGAACGTACGGCCTCCTTTGCCCTGGCGCCCTTCGAAGTTTCGGTTACTGGTGGAGACGCTGTACTCGCCGGGCTGGAGCTGATCGCCGTTCATGGCGATGCACATCGAGCAGCCGGCCTCGCGCCAGTCGGCGCCGGCCTCGCGGAAAATGCGGTCG